>NZ_HG322949.1:3822373-3831259 GCF_000723165.1 Janthinobacterium agaricidamnosum NBRC 102515 = DSM 9628 | reverse complement strand
GATCGGTCGACTTGGCGCTGGCGCCTGCACGATGGTGTCGCAGCACTTGCACGCCAGTTTCGGACGCACGTGGCGGATCACGCGCAAGCTGGCCGGCACGAACTCCAGTTGCTCAGCCACATCTTTACCCAAGGGACGCAGGCCACCGCCGCAGGCGGGGCAAGCCTCGCCTGATGGCGCATACACCTTCTCGTCACGCGGCAGGTGATCCGGCAAGGGCCGGCGTACCGATTTCTTGCGCGGCGCCGGATCCAGTGTCGGCATCGGCCAGACGAAGCGGCCGCGCTCGAGCCGCCTGGTCAGCAAGCACAGGCCATCGCCACTCCACCACAGCACTTTGATCAAGTCGCCGCGCCGGCCCCGGAACACGAACACATGACCGCTGAACGGGTCTTCGGCCAGGGCCGTTTGCACCCTGGCGGCCAGGCCGTTGAAACCGGAGCGCATGTCGGTCACGCCGGCGGCCAGCCAGATGCGTGTGCCCGCCGGCAGGCCGATCATGAACGCAGGCTTTGCAGGACGAGCTTGAGCAGCGCGGCGTCGACCTCGGCATGGATGCGCACGACGGCCTCGCCAATGACGATCTCGATCATGCCGCCTGGCGCAGCCTTATGCCGTTGCCGGTGCTGCGGCACGCTTGACCAGCACGGGCAGCAGCGCCGGCGTGGTCGGCTCGAACAGGCCGGCGCGCAGTTCGCGGCGCCACTTGAACAGCATATTGGCATTGATGGTGTGCTGCCGCGCCAGCTTAGACACCGAGATACCAGGCTTGCAAGCCTCGGTAGCGAGACGCCGCTTGAAGTCGGCCGGATAGTTCGGGCGGCCTTTGCGGTTGCCCGTCTTTGCATCTGTATCCACAGTAGTTCCCATCAAAAAAATGACGGGAACTACTGTGGAGTATGCGTACTTTTAAAGATAGAGGGTGATGGGAAGACGCTTACCTTTAAAAATGCCAGCTTTCAGAGGCTCTGCCCGCCAACCCACAACTTCGCACGAATCATCAAGTCATGCTGGCATCTTTTTTCGGACTGGTGGATGATGGCGATCTATTGTTATTTACCAGTGGAAATAATTTATGTCTTCACAAGTAACGCCTCTGATGGGGCAGATGATGAGCCAGCCTTTGCTCATTTCCAGCATCATCCAGCATGCCGACCGTCATTTCGGCAAGGTTGAAATCGTGTCGCGCCGGGTCGAGGGCGACTTGCACCGCTACACGTACAGCGAGTGCCATGCGCGCACCCGGCGCCTGGCGAATGCGTTGAAGGCGCTGGGCGTCGGCTTCAGCGAGCGGGTCGCCACGCTGGCGTGGAACGGTTATCGCCACCTGGAACTGTACTACGCGATTTCCGGCGCCGGTTCGGTGATCCATACCATCAATCCGCGCCTGCATGCCGAACAGATTATTTATCTGATCAACCATGCGCAAGATCAGTACGTGTTCTTCGACATCACCTTCCTGCCGCTGGTCGAGGCGGTCGCCGCCCATTGCGGCGCGGTCAAGGGTTTTGTCATGATGTGCGGCCGCGAACATATGCCGGCGGCCGGCAAGGTCGCCAACCTGCTGTGTTATGAAGACTTGATCGACGCGCATGACGCCGATTTCGACTGGCCGCTGTTCGATGAAAATACCGCGTCCAGCCTGTGCTACACCTCCGGCACCACCGGCAATCCGAAGGGCGCGCTGTATTCGCACCGCTCGACGGTGCTGCATTCGTATGCGGTGGCCTTGCCCGATGCGATGAATATGTCGGCGCGCGAAGTCGCCTTGCCGGTGGTGCCGATGTTCCATGTGAACGCCTGGGGCATGCCGTACGCGGCGCTGATGACCGGCTCCAAGCTGGTCATGCCGGGCGCGTCGCTGGATGGCGCGTCGCTGTTCGCCTTGTTTGAAAGCGAAAAAGTCAGTTTTGCGGCCGGCGTGCCGACCATCTGGCTGGGCTTGATGAATTACGTGGTGCAAAACGGCCTGCAATTCTCGACCTTCAAACGCACCATCGTCGGCGGCGCCGCCTGTCCGCCGGCGCTGATGAAGCTGATGCACGAGCAATACGGCCTGGAAGTGGTGCATGGCTGGGGCATGACCGAAATGTCGCCGCTGGGCACCAGCAGCGCGCTGCAAAACCGGCATATGGCATTGTCCGCCGACGAGCAACTGGCGGTGCAGTCCAAGCAGGGCCATGCGGTGTATGGCGTCGATATGAAGATCGTCGACGAGAGCGGCGCCGAATTGCCATGGGATGGCAAAAGCCGCGGCGAATTGCTGGTGCGCGGGCCATGGGTGATCCACAGTTATTTCGGCGGAGAGGGCGGCGATCCGCTGATCGACGGCTGGTTCCCGACCGGCGACGTGGCGGCGATCGATGGCGATGGTTATATGCAGATCACCGACCGCAGCAAGGATGTGATCAAGTCCGGCGGCGAGTGGATCGGTTCGATCGACCTGGAAAACATCATGATCGCGCATCCGGCGGTGCAGATGGCGGCGTGCGTCGGCTTGCCGCATCCGAAATGGGATGAGCGTCCCCTGCTGGTGGTGGTGTTGAAAGCGGGCTTTGTTGTCAGCAAGGAAGAGTTGCTCGGCTTTTATGACGGCAAGATCCCGAAGTGGTGGACGCCGGACGACGTGGCCTTCGTCGATGCGATTCCGCTCGGCGCGACCGGCAAGATATTAAAAACCCGCTTGCGCGAAACGTTCAAGGATTACTCGTTCCCGAGCGCCTGATGGCGATCGCCGGCCGGCGCCTGTTAGCAGGCATTGGCCGGCCTCACTTGGCCGGCAGGATCAGCTGGCCGCCCTGCTTGCGTACATTGCCGACCGCCCGGTCGACCTTGAACCAGTGAAACGCTTGCGGGCCCAGCGCCATCGAGCGCGCCAGTTGTTCGGCCTGCTGCGCGGGCAAGTCCGGGTCCAGCCACAGCGCCGCATCGTCATAGTTGAATACGACCGGGCGCCGGTCGTGCACGTCGAGCAACCCCCCTTCGGCGTCGGCGGTGACGAGGGTGAAGCCGTGCGCCGCCGGGGTTGCGCTGGCCGGGCCGAAATGGGCCAGCGCGGCGATGAACAGCGGCGTATGGTCGGCGCGGTGGATATGCCACGGTTGCTTGTCGCCCTGGTCGCCGGTCCATTCATACCAGCCGTCGGCCGGCAGGATGGCGCGGCCGTTTTTCAGCAGCGGCGCCCAGTAGCGGTTGCTGACTTTCTCGAGCCGGGCATTGATCGCCACCGGCACCTTGCCAACCGCCCATGACGCCTGGTAGCCCCAGTGCAGATCGTCGATGCGGCGCTGGCCGCCGGCGATGTGCATCAGCGGCCGGTAGCTGCCCGGCGCGGCATTGTAGAGCGGTTCGGCTGCGCTGCCGATGACCGCATCCATCCAATCGAAAATTCTCGCGTAGTCCTGGGATTGCCGGTGTTGGTCTAGTCGTCCGCACATGCTGCGATTCTATCGCATGGCGCGGCGTCAGGCGCACGCCATGTGTTGCACGCGCTGTTTTTGGCGTGCAGTGTTGTTGCTGCCTTGAAGGCCGATATGGGGAGCGGCGCTATTGCCGCCCGCAGCCCCGGGTGTGGTGCACACGACGACTGAACTACGTAGTATTACTAGATGATTCTTGCGATAGATTCTGCCGATAGGCTTGATGCGTCGCAGCATCAAAGCGCTTAACGGCCCAGGCCGGTCATCCACGATGGTTGCGGATTGGCGCGCGCCAGTTCGCGCATGCGGAATTCCAGGTCGTAGCGGTCGGTCGATTCGGCCAGGTAGGCTTCTTCATAGGCACGCTCGCGATGGTCGCTGCCGCCGCTCAGGAATGCGGCCAGGCGGCTGATGGCTGCGCGGACCGTGGCAACGACGTTGTGCGATTCGGTGGTGTGATAGGTAAAGGTGGTGGACATGGCTGGCTCCTTGGTGAGTGGGATGATGCGTTGTGCTGCATCGCAACATAATTATACCCATCCATAGATATAAGTACACTTTCAATTTCAAATGACATGTATTCACAATATGGATAATGTCGCGTTCGCCTGCCAATTTCAGCTCTTTCGGGCATAATGCGGCTCCGACGCCGTAGTTTTACTACGTAATTGCTGGCGGTTATATGTCATCGCGGCAGCCGCCGTCGGCGGCGCCTTGGCGATGTGTGTGCCTGGTAAGGAACAGATGGCGGGAGGATGATCTCGCGACAATCAAGCAGTGCCTTTTTGTTATTTCATTTTGCTGGTTCTTGCCGGAGGGCGGGGACCGGTACAGGGCGAAAACAAGGCGAAAGTCTGTTGCGTGATACCAGGTAACATCATTTTGAATGAGAAGAACGGAGAAAAATATGGAACACGTATCGCAAGCGGCCGGCGCCAGGCAGGCTCCAGGCGGCGCGCAGGCGCAAAAAAATAACACGGTGCCGCTGATTATTGTGACGGTGCTGTTTTTTATGTGGGGGCTGCTGACCTCCTTGAACGATGTGCTGATTCCCCATCTGCGCTCGATCTACACGTTGACCTATGTACAGGCGATGCTGGTGCAGTTTTGCTTCTTTGGCGCGTACGCCATCGTGTCGCTGCCGGCCGGCGCGTTGATCAAGAAGATCGGTTATCAACGCGGCGTGGTGGCGGGCTTGCTGATCGCCGCCGCCGGCTGCGCGCTGTTTTATCCGGCCTCGACCAGCGGTTACGCGCTGTTCTTGCTGGCGTTCTTTATCCTCGCGGCGGGTATTACTGTCCTGCAAGTGGCGGCCAATCCGTATGTGACTGAGCTGGGCGATCCGCACACCGCGTCCAGCCGCCTGACCCTGACGCAAGCGTTCAATTCGCTCGGCACCACGGTGGCGCCGACGCTGGGCGGCATCCTGATCTTGTCCGGCACCGTGTTGACGGCGGCCCAGTTCGACTTGCTGCCGGTCGTCGAGCAACTGGCGTACCGCGCCAAGGAAGCAGCGGCGGTGCAAGGTCCGTATCTGGCGCTGGCGGCGGCGCTGGCGATCCTGGCGGTGTTGTTTGCATTGGCCAGGCTGCCAAAAATTTCGCATGCCGACGATGTGATCGATGTCGCGCAGGACGGCCCTGCAACCTCGATCTGGTCGCAGCGCCACCTGGTGCTGGGCGCGGTCGCGATCTTCCTGTACGTCGGCGGCGAAGTCAGTATCGGCAGTTTCCTGATCAACTTCATGGGCGACAGCAATGTCGCCGGCCTGTCGGCGGCCGATGCGGCGCATTTTGTCAGTTATTACTGGGGCGGCGCGATGCTGGGCCGCTTTATCGGTTTTGGCGTGATGCGCTATGTCAGCCCGGGCAAGACGCTGGCGTTCAACGCCGCGCTGGTGATCGGCCTGATCCTGGTGGCGATTTTTGCGCACGGCCACCTGGCGATGTGGGCCTTGATCAGTGTCGGCCTGTTTAACTCGATCATGTTCCCGACCATTTTCAGCATGGCGCTGAACAAGCTGGGCGTATTGACCGGCCAGGGTTCGGGCATCTTGTGCATGGCCATCGTCGGCGGCGCCATCGTGCCTTTTGTCCAGGGTTTCCTGGCCGACCACATCAGCCTGCAATTGTCGTTCCTGGTTCCCGCCCTGTGTTATATCTTCATCCTGTATTACGGCGTGAAGTATGCGGGGATGTACCGGGATGACGCGGCCGCCAGGTAAACCGTTGCCGCGCAGCATGCGATGAAGAACAGGGGAAAGGGGCGGCTTGCCATCCTTTCCCTTTTTTATCGGACCGCCTGGGCTGGCGCCTGGCTATTCAAGGTTGCGCCTCGTGTACAAAACTGGCGCCCAGCACGCTTTGACACACCTCCAGCCACGCGCGCGCCGCATGCGACAGGTAGCGCCGATGCGACACATGCGCCACTTGCCAGTGCAGTTCCGGCTCGATAATCCGCACCAGGTCGAGCTGTTCGCCGGCCAGCCGGTGCATGAACGGTTCCGGCAGCAAGGCCACGCCGAGTCCGGCCGAGGCCATCGCCACCAGCCAGTCCCACTGGCCGCTCTGGGCCGCGATCAGCGGAGCGAATCCGGCCTGGCCGAACGCGCGGCGCAGGCTGCGGGTCAGCGCAAAATCATCTTTCAGCAAGACCAGCGGCAGGTCGGCCAGGGCCTTCAGCTTCAAGCTGCTGCGCGGCGGCCATCCGGCCTGCCGGGCCCGGCTGCACGCCTATTTCGAGGCGGCCTGCCAGCGCGGCGGCCAGACGCCGCATCTGCTGGAGCAGGCGTTTTCATGGCATGCGCATTATCGCGACACCCGGACCATGCTGGCGCCGCAATAAGGGATGCCTTGTCGGGAACCTGTCTGGCGCTTGTGTCAGCGGAAGCGCAGCTTGATGCCGCCGATAATCACTTCCAGCAGCGTGGCCAGGTAGCCGTCCGGTTCCATGTGCGGTATCCAGTCGTCGTCTGCGCCCATCACGATATGCAGCGACACCATGCCGTGCAGCGCTTGCCAAAAGATTTGCGTCATCGTGTCGATCGCCTGCGTGTCGCCGCGGACTTCGCCGGCCAGCGCCAGTTGCTGGAATAAATGATGGGCATAGGCGTACGGATCTTGCTCGATATTGCCATGCTCGACCATCGCCGCATCGGCAGGCGCGTGCGGGCGCTGTTCCATGAAGACCAGCGCGTATTCATCCGGATGCTGCATGCCGAACTGGACATAGGCGCGGCCGCTGAGGCGGATCCGCTCCCACGGATCGGTGGCGCCGGCGCTCGCTTCGCGCATCTGGCGCAGCAATTCCAGCAAGTCCTTGTCCATTGCCTGGGCGATCAGCGTGGCCTTGTCGCGGAATAGCGCATACACCACGGTGGTCGAAAAGCCGGCGGTTTCGGCGACCTTGCGGATCGACACCTCGCGCGCGCCGCCTTTCTTGATCAAGGCCTTGACCACGTTAATGATGTGTTCGCGCCGGGCATGCGCCTCACGCAGTTTTCTTTCTTGTATATTGTTTAACTTCTGGTCCACGCGATTTTCCTGGCTACGAAAAAAACAAGATTATAGGGGGCTGCTGGCACAGTCGTGAACGACCATAATGTAACGAGTGTAACTGTTCCAGATGCCAACGAAAAAACGTCTATTTTGATTAAATTTAAACGTTTTGTTTCCCGTTGATGCGCAATTTACCGATTAAAGTTCAATCGATAGGCTTTGAGTGGCAGCAACGCTTCCGAAAAATCCATAAAACGCGGAAAATAACACCACGATGATGTTTTATCACGTGAAAGCGGCACCCAAGCGGGGCCGCCGTACACTTACTTTTTGACGGGATCGCCACATGACCATTAAAATCAGCCAGAATTTCGACTCGGGTGCCATCGACGTGGTGCGCGCGGACAGCGCCGCCAGCATCGAATTGAACTTGCGTAAGGATAGCCATGCCGACATCCACCAGTGGTTTCACTTCCGTTTGCAAGGCGCGCGCGGCCAGGCTTGCACGCTGCGTTTCCTGAACGCCGGCCAAGCCACCTATGCGGGCGGCTATCAAGGCTACCAGGCGGTGGCCAGCTACGACAGCGAAAACTGGTTCCGCGTGCCGACCTCGTTCGACGGCAAGGTCATGACCATCAGCCACACGCCGGAACTCGATAGCATCTATTACGCCTATTTCGAGCCTTATTCGTGGGAGCGCCATTTGCGCCTGCTGGGCGAAGTGGCGGAAAATCCGCTGGCCCGGGTGACCGATCTGGGCAGCACCGTCGATGGCCGCGACATCAACCTGGTCACCATCGGCAACCCGCAGGCCGAGAAGAAAATCTGGATCATCGCGCGCCAGCATCCGGGCGAATCGATGGCGGAATGGTTTGTCGAAGGCTTGATCGACTCGCTGCTGGACGATGCCAATCCGATCGCCCGCAAGCTGCTGCAGCGCGCCGTATTCCACATCGTGCCGAACATGAACCCGGACGGCGCGATCCGCGGCAACCTGCGCACCAACGCGGCCGGCGCCAACCTGAACCGCGAATGGATGACGCCGTCGCTGGAACGCAGCCCGGAAGTACTGTGCGTCAAGAACAAGATGCATGAAACCGGCATCGACATGTTCTTCGACATCCACGGCGATGAAGCGCTGCCGTACAACTTCGTGGCCGGCAATGAAATGCTGGAAAACTTCAGCGCGGCCCAGGCCGAACAGCAAAAAGCGTTTATCGAGCGCTACAAGCAAGCGAGCCCGGACTTCCAGGACAAGTTCGGCTACGCGGCCAGCAAATACAAGGAAGACATGCTGACGCTGGCGTCGAAATACGTCGGCCACCATTTCAAGTGCCTGGCGCTGACGCTGGAAATGCCGTTCAAGGACAATGCCGACTTGCCTGATCCGCACGTCGGCTGGAACGGCGCGCGCAGCGCCGCCCTGGGCGCGGCGATCTTGCAGCCTATCCTGCTGTCGCTGGACTGACGATGGGGATGGAAATCGAGCGCAAGTTCCTGCTGTCGGGCGAAGGCTGGCGCCGGCTGGGCCAGCCGGTGCTGCTGCGCCAGGGCTATCTGTCGTCGCAGCGCGAGCGGGTGGTGCGGGTGCGCATCGAAGGAAGCCAGGCGATGATGACGATCAAGGGCCGCAGTGTCGGCGCCAGCCGCGGCGAGTGGGAATATCCGATTCCGCTGGCCGACGCCGAGGAATTCCTGGAGCGGCTGTGCGAGCAGCCGATCATCGAAAAATACCGCCGCCGTATCGAGTACCGCGGCATGGTATGGGAAGTCGATGAGTTTCTCGGCGTGAATGCCGGGCTGGTGGTGGCCGAGATCGAGCTGACGTCGGAAGACCAGCCCTTCGACCGGCCGGACTGGATCGGCCGGGAAGTCACCGACGATGCGCGTTATTTCAACGCCAACCTGATCGCCAGGCCGTTTTCAAGCTGGTCAATATAAAGCGATGACGCGCTAAAACAGGCGGGCAA
>NZ_HG322949.1:3690892-3822337 GCF_000723165.1 Janthinobacterium agaricidamnosum NBRC 102515 = DSM 9628 | reverse complement strand
TTTTTTTTAATGGAAGTGCTGGTCGCCCTGCGGCGTGTCTTCCGGCATTTCCGCGTGCACCAGTTCGCCGACCGGGTCGGCAAACAATGGCGCGCCGCAATCGTCGCAATACTCGCCGACATAACGTTCGGCGTGGCGCTTGATTTGCGTCACGCCGGCCTCGTTCAGGTGCGACACGATTTCCTCGATCGGCGTCTTCGGTTTTTCGAGGCCGCTCATCATGCTGTGCATCAAGCCTTCGATCGGCGTGCCATCCTCATCTTCCTGGCCATACAGCGGCCAGACGATGCCGTACACCACTTCCGGCGCCTGGCGCAACGTAAAGCCGATGCGGTATTCATCGACCTGGCCATCGGCCGCTTCTTCGCCGAAGCCGGCGATCACGGCGCGCAAATCGGACGCTTCCACCGCCAGCGTGTGGGTCAGGTAATGCACGGCGGCGCGCACCGAGACCGGGCGGATCAGCTTGTCGGCTTCGCGGCAGGCCACATAATACGCTTCCGGCATCAGCAATTCGATGCCGCAGCCGGGCAGCAAGCGCGCCACCGACGGCGTCGCCTGGGCGCGCCATTGGTCCAGCGCCAAGGTGCGCTCGCCGATGAAATCGGGCTGGCTGGCCGGCGCTTGCCAGCGGAACAGCGGGGCGCCGGCCGGCGCCACCACCGCCACCAGCAGGTAGCGCGTGTCGGCCAGGAACGGTGCGGTTTCCGGCGCCTTGACGGCCGGCTTCAGCGCCGTGCCTTTCAAGGCGGCGAGCGCCAGCTTCTGTGTCTTGGCCCAGGTTTCGGCATGGCTGCGCGGCAATTGGTCGATCGAAAACAGCGTCGGCGCCATCGCCATGCAGGTGCCTTCGGCCAATAAGTGGGCTTCGAAGTGCATCGCCAGCGTGCTGTGCAGGTCGGCCGGCAGCGCGCCGGACGCGATCGAAAAACGGGTCCAGGCCAGGATAGGCACGGCCACCAGCAGGGTATCGTAGCGCACGTCGTCGTGCACGATGACGCCCGATTCGCTGACCGCTTCGACGCAATCCATCAGCACGTCGTAGGCGTTCAAGTCTTCCTTGAACAGGCTGGCGAGCGTGGTGTCGATGGTGTCCTGGTGGCCAGACTTGAGTAACTTCTGGAGCTGCGTATCCAGGCTGTGTTCCCACGACCGTTCTTCGAGGCGGCTGGCGGCCTGCACGATTGCCTGGGCAAAGGTGACCAGGCGCTGGCTGTCGGCCGTCAGTTTTTGGGATGAATCTTTGGATGGACGACGCATAGCGGGATAAGAGTCTCGTAAAGTGAAAAAAATGGATCCGTCAAACAATGATAAACCCTTATGCCTTGTATTGTAGAGGATTGTGACTCTAGCAATGCGTAGCAATGATGCGGATGCCATGCCAACGCTGGGGATAGATCAAGGCGAAGCGGCGTATTTCAAGGTGAATCGCGCGGTCCGGGCGCCCGCTGCAACGATTTTTACAGGAATCCAAAAAAAACGCCGGACGAATCCGGCGTTTTTGTCATGCTACCAGCTTGCCAATATCAAGCCGCCAGCAATTGACGCAGCACGAATGGCAGAATGCCGCCGTGTTTGTAATAATCGACTTCGATCGGGGTGTCGATACGCAACAGGACCTTGACGTCGACGCTGCTGCCGTCGGCGCGGTGTATCACCAGCGTCACTTGCTGCTGCGGCTTGATGTCGCCTTCGAGGCCTTTCAGGTCGAAGGTTTCATTGCCGGTGATGCCCAGGGTTTGCACACTGTCGTCGCCGATGAATTGCAGCGGCAACACGCCCATGCCGACCAGGTTCGAGCGGTGGATGCGTTCGAACGAACGGGTAATCACCGCCTTCACGCCCAGCAATTGGGTGCCTTTCGCGGCCCAGTCGCGCGACGAGCCGGTACCGTACTCTTCGCCGCCGAACACCATGGTTGGCGTACCTTCGGCAACATACTTCATGGCCGCGTCGTAGATCGACATTTCTTCACCGGACGGCTGATGAATGGTGATGCCGCCTTCGACCGCCGAACCGTCGGCCTTGGCCGGGATCATGCGGTTCTTGATGCGCACGTTGGCGAAGGTGCCGCGCATCATGATTTCATGGTTGCCGCGACGCGAGCCGTACGAGTTGAAGTCCGCCTTCAACACGCCGTTTGCCTTCAGCCATTTACCGGCCGGGCCGTTTTCCTGGATCGAGCCGGCTGGCGAGATGTGGTCGGTGGTGATCGAATCGCCGAACACGCCGAGCGCGCGCGCGCCTTCGATGCCGGTGGCGACCGCTTTAGGGGTCATCGTGAAGTCGTCGAAGAACGGCGGCTCGGCGATGTAGGTCGAGGTCGGCCAGTTGTACACTTGACCGGATACGGTGGTGACTTTTTCCCACAGCTTGCCCGGTGCGCCCTTGACGTCGGCGTAGTTGTCCTTGAACACTTTGGCGTTCATCGCGAACTTCATCATCGCCGAGACTTCGGCCGACGATGGCCAGATGTCACCCAGGTAGACGTCCTTGCCGCCCTTGCCCTTGCCGACCGGTTCGGTCATCAGGTCGCGCGTCATGTTGCCGGCGATAGCATAGGCGACCACCAGCGGAGGCGAGGCCAGGAAGTTCGAACGGATGTTCGGGTGGATCCGCGCTTCAAAGTTGCGGTTGCCCGACAACACAGCCGAAGCGACGATGTCGTTGGCGGCGATCGCGGCGTTCATTTCCGGGGTCAGGTCGCCGGCATTGCCGATGCAGGTGGTGCAGCCGTAGGCGGTCACGCCGAAGCCCAGCTTTTCCAGGTAGGGCAGCAGGCCGGCGGCGGTCAGGTACTCGGTCACGACGCGCGAGCCGGGGGCCAGCGAGGTCTTGATGTGCGGCGCGACTTTCAGGCCGGCTTCGACGGCTTTCTTGGCCAGCAGGCCGGCGGCCAGCATCACGCTCGGGTTCGAGGTGTTGGTGCACGAGGTGATCGCGGCGATCAGCACGTCGCCGTTCGACACCTTGACGCCATTGCTGGTTTCATAGACGGCGTTCAGGTCGGCCGGGTTCTTGTTGAAACCGTTTTCCGAGGTTGGCTTGGCGAACAGGTCGGCGAAGTTCGACTTGACGTTGCCGATTTCGATGCGGTCTTGCGGACGTTTCGGGCCGGCCAGCGATGGCGCCACCGACGCCAGGTCCAGCGCGACCACGCGGGTGTAGTCGATGTCGCCGGCCTTCGGCACGCCGAACAGGTTTTGCGCCTTGAAGTAGCCTTCGAACGCGGCGATCTCGGCTTTGCTGCGGCCGGTGCCCTTGAAGTAATCGATGGTCGCGTCGTCGACCGGGAAGAAGCCCATCGTCGCGCCGTATTCCGGAGCCATGTTGGCGATCGTCGCGCGGTCGGTCAGGGTCAGCGATTCGGTGCCTTCGCCAAAGAATTCGACGAACTTGCCGACGACTTTTTCCTTGCGCAGCAATTCGGTGATGGTCAGTACCAGGTCGGTCGCGGTGCAGCCCTCGCGCAGCGCGCCGGTCAGGTTGACGCCGATCACGTCAGGGGTCAGGAAGTAGACTGGCTGGCCCAGCATGCCGGCTTCCGCCTCGATGCCGCCGACGCCCCAGCCGACCACGCCGATGCCGTTGATCATGGTGGTGTGCGAATCGGTGCCGACCAGGGTGTCCGGGTAGTAGATTTCGTCTTTTTTCTCTTTGACTTTATGCACGCCGCGGGCCAGGTACTCCAGATTCACCTGGTGCACGATGCCGAAGCCCGGCGGCACCACGCCGAAGGTGTCGAATGCCTGCATGCCCCATTTCATGAACTGGTAACGCTCGTTGTTGCGCGAGAATTCCAGTTTCATGTTCAGGTCGAGGGCTTTCTTTTCGCGGTAGTGATCGATGGTGACCGAGTGGTCGACCACCAGGTCGACCGGCACCAGCGGTTCGATGTTTTTCGGGTTCAAGCCCATTTTGTTGGCGACGTTGCGCATCGCGGCCAGGTCGGCCAGCAGCGGCACGCCGGTGAAGTCTTGCAGCACGACGCGCGCCACTACGAACGGAATCTCGTCGGTGCGTTCGGCGGTCGGGCCCCAGCTCGCCAATTGCTTGACGTGTTCTTCGGTGACTTTTTTGCCGTCGCAATTGCGCAGCACCGATTCCAGCACGATGCGAATCGACACCGGCAGGCGGGAGACATTGATGCCCAGGCTTTTTTCCAGGGCAGGAAGGGAGTAGAACTTACCCTTCTTGCTATCCGAAATTGCAAAGTCCTTGAGCGTGTTCAGAGTGTTGCGGGACATGACCTCTCCTTGTTGGGTATCGTCTATTTATTGATGTTCAGTTCACGGCGGTGTCGCGGGTACGACCTTCCTTGTTGCTTACAGCAAGCCCTTCTGTTCAGCCGATGGCGCCTGGGCCGACGGCGAGGCCGCGCCGGCCGGCGCTTCCTGCGTCACCGGCGGCTTGGCCTGTTCGGCATCCTTGCATTCATTGGCCAGCTGACGATTCATTTTCGAATCGAGCAGCATGCCTTTGGCCGGGATGCCGATCCAGATCAGGCCGTACAGAGGGTTCTCGAAACGCTGCGCACCGGTGGTGGTGCCGACCCGCTTCAGGCGGTGCAGGCGTTTTTTCCAGCGCAGCGCGATGTAATTGTCATCGCTGGCATTGCTGTAAATGGTAATCTTGTTGCCCAGTTCGCAATTGAACTCGGTGGTGGTCGAAGCGCTCAGGTCGCCCACGTCGGCATCTTCCTCCGGTTCGGCCTTGGCGGCCGCCTTGGCCGGCGCCTTGGCTTTTGCCTTCGCCTTGGCCTTGACCGGCGGCGCCTTGGTGTCGGCGGCCTGGCTCAACGGGGCCAGGGACAGTGTCATCGCGCCCAGCGCGACGCTGCAGGCAATGGCTAATTTGGTGATCGACATCGTGTAATTCCAATCAGTGGTCAGTGGGGCTCGGGTTTAGCAAGGCAGCGGCGGCTTCCGGCAAGGCCAGGCCGGCCAGTTTGGCGCGCTGCAAAACTGTCCAATAATATCGGTAGCTGGCGCGGTCGTGCAAGCGCCCGTTCTGCGCGATCGGTCCCCACGCGGCTTTTGCCGCTTCGCTCAGGATATTCGTCGCTTCATTGACTTCGGATAAACGCGGCGTGAAAGCCTTGATGACCGGCTTGATCTGGTCCGGGTGGATGCTCCACATCCGGGTATAACCGAATTCGGCCGCCGCGCGCTGCGCGTCGTTGGCCACCACCGCCGAATCCTTGACGTCGGTGGTGACGTTGTGCGCGGCCACCTTGCCGTGCGCATGGCAGGCGGCGGCGATGTCGAGCTTGGCGCGCACCACCAGCGGGTGGCTGAACTGGCCCGGCGTGCGCATCGCGCTGGCCGGAATCGCGCCGTAGTGCGACGATACAAAATCCATGATGCCGAACGACAGGCATTCGACTTGCGGCAGCGCGGCGATGGCGAACACTTCATGCAGCGCGCCATGGGTTTCGATCAGCACGTGCACCGGCAGCGCGTCGCGGCCATGGGCTTGCGCATGGGTATTGATGACATCGATGGCGCGGATCACGTCTTGCACGCCATTGACTTTCGGCAGCGCGATATACGCCAGCTTGTGCGCCGCGGCGCAAATGATTTCGATGTCTTGCGCGAAAAACGGGCTGTCCAGGTCGTGCACCCGTACGCCGATGCGGTTGAACTGGTTGCCGTCTTCTTGCAGCAGCGCGGCGATCATGTGCGCGTGCGCCGCTTCATTGCCGGCGCTGGCGCCGTCTTCGCAATCGAAGGTGATGTCGAACAGGGGCCCAAGCTCTTGTTGCAAAGCAATCGATTTACGCATCAGCTTTTCAGAGCCGGCGTAATGGTCGCAAGCGGCGAGCAACAGCGGCTGGCGTTTGCCTTGGAATAAAACCTCGGAAGGGTGCATGCCTGGCGCATTCAATAGATAAGGGGTGACACGGCCGCGCCGCTGTGGGCGGCGCGGTGCGGCGGCGGCGCCTACCGCGCCGCCGTATGGTACTGCTTAGCCCAGCAAGTGCTTCACGCCGTTTTGCTCTTCCAGCAATTCGTTCAGCGTGACGTTGATGCGCTCTTGCGAGAATTCATCGATCGACAGGCCCTGGACGATTTTGTATTCGCCGTTTTCGGTGGTGACAGGGAAACCGAACATCACGCCTTCAGGAATGCCGTACGAGCCATCCGAAGGAATGCCCATGGTGGTCCATTTGCCGCTGGTGCCCAGCACCCAGTCATGCACGTGGTCGATTGCCGCATTGGCTGCCGACGCCGCCGACGACAGGCCGCGCGCTTCGATGATCGCGGCGCCGCGCTTGCCGACGGTCGACAGGAACACGTCCTTGTTCCACACGTCGTCGTTGATCAAGTCCTTGACCGACTGGCCATCGACTTCGGCGTAGCGATAGTCGGCGTACATGGTAGGCGAGTGGTTGCCCCATACGAACATTTTTTCGATCGATGCGACTGGCTTGCCCGATTTAGCGGCTACTTGCGACAAGGCGCGGTTGTGGTCCAGGCGCAGCATCGCGGTGAAGTTCTTGGCCGGCAGCGACGGCGCCGATTTCATCGCGATGTAGGCGTTGGTGTTGGCCGGGTTGCCGACCACCAGGACTTTCACGTTGCGCGAAGCGACGGCGTCCAGCGCCTTGCCTTGCACGGTGAAGATTTGCGCATTTGCTTCCAGCAAGTCCTTGCGCTCCATGCCCGGGCCGCGCGGGCGGGCGCCGACCAGCAATGCCACGTCGGCGTCCTTGAATGCGGTCAGCGGATCGGCGTGGGCGGTCATGCCGGCCAGCAGCGGGAAGGCGCAGTCGTCGATTTCCATCATTACGCCCTTGAGCGCTTTCTGTGCTTTTTCGTCCGGGATTTCAAGCAATTGCAGGATGACAGGCTGGTCTTTGCCGAGCATGTCGCCGTTAGCGATGCGGAACAGCAGGGAATAACCGATCTGGCCGGCGGCGCCGGTAACTGCAACACGCATTGGGGTTTTAGCCATGATGAATCTCCAAAGTGGGAAAGAAAACGAGCTTGAGGCGGTGCCTGGGCTGGTCCGGGAAAACTGTAATGATACCAAAACCGGCACGCTGCGATGGATAGTCTGCGAACGCTGCCAGTAGCTGTTGATATCTTGTCCAAGGCTGCCGCCGCCGATGGGCGCGACAGGGAAAGGCAAGGGCTTACATAGTTTATCGCAGGCAGTTTAGGCTTCCGTTCTGCTTCTGTCAATCCTATCTTAT
Source organism: Janthinobacterium agaricidamnosum NBRC 102515 = DSM 9628 (assembly GCF_000723165.1). Lineage (NCBI taxonomy): Bacteria > Pseudomonadati > Pseudomonadota > Betaproteobacteria > Burkholderiales > Oxalobacteraceae > Janthinobacterium > Janthinobacterium agaricidamnosum. The sequence continues at coordinate 3,815,139 of NZ_HG322949.1, read as the reverse complement.
GTCTTATATAAGACAGATAAGTTGACAGTGTTTTACTGGACGCGGCAGTCATTTTGTGGTGAAATGTTGGACTATGAATCCTGCCTCGCCCAATCTGACCACCAATGCCACTGCCGCAAGCGGGGCGGTGAGCCCGACGCCCGGCGGGGCTGCCGCTCCGGCGGCGGCCAATACCACTTCGGCCCATGCCGGCAATGCCGCTTCGCCAACCTTCAGTCCGCTGTACCAGCAAATCAAGGCCCTGATCACCGCCGGCCTGCAATCGGGCGAGTGGAAACCGGGCGAACTGATTCCCAGCGAAGTCGAACTGGCCGGCCGTTTCAAGGTCAGCCAGGGCACGGTGCGCAAGGCGATCGACGAGCTGGCGGCGGAAAACCTGGTCATGCGGCGCCAGGGCAAGGGCACCTTCGTGGCCACCCATCACGAGGCGCGCGCGCATTTCCGTTTCTTGCGGCTGGTGCCGGACGAAGGCGTGCCGCATTACCCTGAAAGCAAATTCATCGACGTCAAGCGGGTGCGCGCACCGGCCGACGTGGCGCGCCTGATGGAACTGAAGTCGGGCGACGCCGTGATTTTCATCAAGCGCGTACAATATTTCGACGGCGTGCCGACCATCCTCGAAGAACTCTGGTTGCCGGGCCTGATTTTCAAGGGCTTGACGGCCGAGCGCCTGGTTGAATACAAGGGGCCGATGTACGGTTTGTTCGAGACCGAATTCGGCACCCGCATGATACGCGCGTCGGAACAGATACGCGCCGTGTGCGCCGACGACGGCGCCGCCTTATTATTGAATATCGCGGCCGGAACGCCATTGCTCAGTTCCGAACGCGTGTCATTTACCTATGGCGACAAACCGGTGGAGCTGCGCCGCGGCCTGTATTTGACGGCGCAACATCATTATCAGAATGAACTGAGTTAAGTAGAAGAGGGGCGGTAACACTCAACTCACTGCTCAAGTTCATCGTACAGCTTAGGGGCGCGCCGCGAGGCGTTCCCCGGAGACGGCAACAAGCAAAAGGGTACGATCCGCCGCTGCCGGTCCGGAGTGGCAAAGTCGTGTCTTGAAGTTGCAAAGAAGTAAATCGAACTGCGGAAAGCAGCGATTCCAGTGTGCGGTAAAACACTATTTTGGTTATATGTAACAATAGATATTGGTCTGGGCGGCGAAAATCGGCGAAAATCGCGGCTTCAATATTTGTTAAGCTCAAGGGGAGGTTTTGTTATGTCTGAAGCCGTAAGAGAAGTACCAAAAAAAGAACGGCCGGAATTCCGTAATATTCATATTACGCAGTTGCCGAACTATCGCTTGCCTTTAGCCGGCATCGTTTCCATTCTGCATCGTATCAGCGGCTTTTTGATGTTTGCGCTGCTGCCATTCGTGCTCTACATGTTGCAGCTGAGCCTGACTTCCGAGATTTCGTTCTCGTACTTCCATGGCATCGCGTCGATGTGGATCGTCAAGCTGATCACCCTGGCCCTGGTCTGGGGATACATGCAGCATTTCTGCGCCGGCGTGCGTCACTTGTTCATGGACGTGCACGTCGCGATCGAAAAAGATTCCGCGCGCAAGACCGCCGCTTCGGTACTGGTCATCAGCCTGGCGCTGACCGCACTGGTCGCCCTGAAACTGTTTGGAGTATTTTAACCATGGCTAAAAACAACGTCGGACCAAAACGCCTCGTCGTCGGCGCCCATTATGGCTTGCGCGACTGGCTGGCGCAGCGCGTCACCGCGATCGTGATGGTGATCTACACCGCCATCCTGCTGATCTCTTTCCTTACCGGCAACAACTTCACGTATGAGGGCTGGGCCGGCCTGTTCGCCCAGCAGTGGTTCAAGCTGTTCAGCGCCGTGACGTTCTTCGGCCTGTTCTACCACGCCTGGGTCGGCATGCGCGATATCTGGATGGACTACGTTAAATCCGTCGGTCTCCGTCTCGCCCTGCAAATTGCCACTTTGCTGTGGTTGATCGCCTGTGCCTTCTACACCGTGCAAATTCTCTGGAGTGTTTAATCGTGGCAGCATATAAATCCGCAATTCCAACCCGCCGCTTCGACGCGGTGATCGTCGGCGCCGGTGGTTCCGGCATGCGCGCGTCCCTGCAACTGGCGGAAGCCGGCTTGAACGTGGCAGTCTTGTCCAAGGTTTTCCCGACCCGCTCGCACACCGTCGCGGCGCAGGGCGGCATCGGCGCATCGCTCGGCAACATGGCCGAAGATAACTGGTTCTGGCATATGTTCGACACCGTCAAGGGCGGCGACTATCTGGGCGACCAGGACGCCATCGAATTCATGTGCCGCGAAGCGCCGAAAGTGGTCTACGAGCTGGAACACTTCGGCATGCCTTTCGACCGCAACCCTGACGGCACGATTTATCAGCGTCCGTTCGGCGGCCATACCGCCAACTTCGGCGAAAAAGCCGTGCAGCGCGCCTGCGCCGCGGCCGACCGTACCGGTCACGCCCTGCTGCACACGCTGTACCAGCGCAATGTGCGCGCGCGCACCCACTTCTTCGTCGAATGGATGGCGCTCGACCTGATCCGCGACAAGGACGGCGACGTCGTCGGCGTGGTCGCGCTGGAAATGGAAACCGGCGACTGCATGATTTTGGAAGCCAAGACCACCATCATGGCAACCGGCGGCGCGGGCCGTATTTTCGCCGCATCGACCAATGCCTTCATCAATACCGGCGACGGCATGGGCATGGCGGCGCGTGCCGGCTTGCCGCTGCAAGACATGGAATTCTGGCAATTCCACCCGACCGGCGTGGCCGGCGCGGGCGTGCTGATCACCGAAGGCGTGCGCGGCGAAGGCGGCATCCTGATCAATAGCGAAGGCGAACGTTTCATGGAACGTTATGCGCCGACGCTGAAGGACCTGGCGCCGCGCGACTTCGTGTCGCGTTCGATGGACCAGGAAATCAAGGAAGGCCGCGGCTGCGGTCCGAACAAGGACCATGTGATGCTGGACTTGCGCCACATCGGCGCCGACACCATCGCCAAGCGCTTGCCGTCGATCCTGGAAATCGGCCACAAGTTCGCCAACGTCGATGCGACCAAGGAGCCGATCCCTGTGGTGCCGACCATCCATTACCAGATGGGCGGCATTCCGACCAATATCCACGGCCAGGTGGTGGTGCCGAAAGACGGCAACCCGGTGGCAGTGGTCAACGGCCTGTACGCGATCGGCGAATGCGCCTGCGTCTCGGTGCACGGCGCCAACCGCCTGGGCACCAACTCGCTGCTCGACCTGGTGGTATTCGGCCGCGCGGCCGGCAACCACATCATCGCCAGCGGCTTGAAAGAGAAAGAGAACAAACCGTTGCCGGCCGACGCCGCCGACTACTCGATCAACCGCCTGAACGCGCTGGAAAACTCGACCGGCACCGAAACCGTGCAAGGCATCGCCAATGAAATCCGCGCCACGATGCAGAAATACTGCGGCGTGTTCCGTACCGACGCGTTGCTGCAACAAGGCTACGTGGAAATCATGAAGCTGGACGAACGCCGCAAGAACGTGTCGTTCAAGGATAAATCCAAGGTCTTCAACACCGCCCGCGTGGAAGCGCTGGAATTGTCGAACCTGATCGAAACCGCGAAGGCGACCATCAGCTCGGCGGTGGCGCGCAAGGAATCGCGCGGCGCGCATGCGCACAGCGATTTCGAAAAACGCGACGACGACAACTGGATGAAGCATACCCTGTGGTTCTCGGAAGGCAACCGCCTGGAATACAAGCCGGTCATTACCAAGCCGCTGACGGTTGATACCTTCAAGCCGAAACCACGTACTTTCTAAAGGTCAGAACATGGCACGCACTCTCAAATTCAAAATCTATCGCTACGATCCGGATACGGATACCAAGCCGTACATGCAAGACCTGACCGTCGAACTGAAAGACACCGACAAGATGCTGCTCGACGCACTGCAGCGCATCAAGTCCGACGTCGATGATTCGCTGTCGTTGCGCCGCTCGTGCCGCGAAGGCGTTTGCGGTTCCGACGCGATGAACATCAACGGCAAGAACGGCCTGGCTTGCACCACCAACCTGAACGAGCTGACCGAGCCTATCGTGCTGCGTCCGCTGGCGGGCTTGCCGGTGATCCGCGACCTGATCGTCGACATGACCCAGTTCTTCAAGCAGTACGATTCGATCAAGCCGTTCCTGATCAACGATTCGATCCCGCCTGAAAAGGAACGCCTGCAATCGCCGACCGAACGCGAAGAGCTCGACGGCCTGTACGAGTGCATCCTGTGCGCATGCTGCTCGACGTCGTGCCCGTCGTTCTGGTGGAATCCGGACAAGTTCGTCGGCCCTGCCGGCTTGCTGCAAGCCTACCGCTTCATCGCCGACAGCCGCGACGAAGCGACCGGCGCGCGCCTGGACAACCTGGAAGATCCGTACCGTCTGTTCCGCTGCCATTCGATCATGAATTGCGTCGACGTTTGCCCGAAAGGCTTGAACCCGAACAAGGCAATCGGCAAGATCAAGGAATTGATGGTACGCCGCGCAATCTGATGGCCGATGCGGGTCGACGGCAAGCCGTATGCCGCCGCCCGCAATGTTGTACCGTGCCCTGCGGGCACAAGGAAAGTAGTGATACCAATGACAGAATCAAGCTTGTCCGTGCATCAATCCGACCCGGCCAACCGCGCCCGCCTGCGCTGGCGCGCCCGCCGCGGCCTGCTGGAAAACGATTTGATACTGACTCGTTTTCTCGATGCGTACGAAACCGAATTGACCGATGAGGAAGTGGACGCGCTGACGCGTTTGCTGGATTTATCGGACAATGCGTTGATGGATCTGGTACTGGCCCGTAAAGAGCCGGAAGGCGAAGTCGACTTGCCGCAAGTGCATGCACTGCTGCAACGACTGCGCATTGCCTAGGCGCCTGGGCGATACGTGTACGCGGGGCTAATACATTCGACATGTCCCGCAGCGCCGTCATGAGACGGCGCACCTGCAACCAGAATTTTTTGATTTTAATTTCGACTCACTCCCGAGAAGGAAGATCCCATGAATACCTCTGACAAAAAAGCCACACTGTCGTTTTCCGACGGCAGCCCGGCGATCGATTTCCCGATTTATGAAGGCACCGTAGGCCCGGACGTCATCGACATCCGCAAACTGTACGCCGGCACCGGCAAGTTCACCTACGACCCGGGCTTCATGTCGACCGCCGCCTGTAACTCGTCGATCACCTACATCGATGGCGACAAGGGCGAGCTGCTGTACCGCGGCTACCCGATCGAGCAATTGGCCGTCAACGCCGATTTCATGGAAACCTGCTATCTGCTGTTGCATAGCGAATTGCCGAATGCCGAACAAAAGAAAGAGTTCGTCGAAACCGTCACCAAGCACACCATGGTGCACGAACAGATGCAATTCTTCTTCCGCGGCTTCCGCCGCGACGCGCATCCGATGTCGGTGCTGGTCGGCACCGTCGGCGCGCTGGCGTCGTTCTACCATGATTCGCTGGACATCAACGATCCGAAGCACCGCGACGTTTCGGCGATCCGCCTGATCGCCAAGATGCCGACGCTGGTCGCGATGGCCTACAAATACTCGATCGGCCAGCCTTTCGTGTATCCACGCAACGACCTGTCGTACAGCGCCAACTTCATGCGCATGATGTTCGGCAATCCATGCGAAGAATACCAAGTCAACGAAGTGCTGGTGCGCGCCCTGGACCGTATCCTGATCCTGCACGCCGACCACGAGCAAAACGCTTCGACCTCGACTGTCCGCCTGGCCGGCTCGTCGGGCGCCAACCCGTTCGCCTGTATCGCAGCCGGCATCGCCTGCCTGTGGGGCCCTGCCCACGGCGGCGCGAACGAAGCGGCCTTGAACATGCTGAAAGAAATCGGCACCGTCGACAAGATCCCCGAGTTCATCGCGCAAGTCAAGGACAAGAACTCCGGCGTCAAGCTGATGGGCTTCGGTCACCGCGTCTACAAAAACTTCGACCCGCGCGCCAAGCTGATGCGTGAAACCTGCTACGAAGTGCTGGCTGAACTGGGCTTGCAAGACGACCCATTGTTCAAACTGGCGATGGCGCTGGAAAAAATCGCGCTGGAAGACGAATATTTCGTGTCGCGCAAGCTGTATCCGAACGTCGACTTCTACTCCGGCATCGTGCAATCGGCGCTGGGCATCCCTGTGTCGCTGTTCACCGGCATCTTCGCGATGGCGCGCACCATCGGCTGGATCGCGCAATGGAACGAAATGATTTCCGATCCAGAGCAAAAAATCGGCCGTCCACGTCAATTGTTCGTCGGTTCCACGACCCGCGAAGTATTGCCACTCGACAAACGCGCTTGATTGCTGCAATGAAACCGCTGCGATTTCAGGCTTAAGCGTCTGAGGTCCCAAAGCGAGCCTCCGGGCTCGCTTTTTTATTGCTCATTGCCGAGTAGATGTTTCATTGTTGAACTAAAAATAGGCCCCTCCCAAAACTTTTTGTGCAGTGCATGATATCCTTCGACTTGTAGTGCTCGTCTGCATCAACCCTCATCCTGCCTTCCATTCATGCATAGCCCAGTAGAATCGATTTCTTCACGCGTCATTGCGCCCCATGGCGCCAACCTTGCCGACCTGGCGCTGGCCATCGGCGGCCTGGCGCTCGGCACCGGCGAATTCGCCTCGATGAGCATCTTGCCGATCGTCGCCAAGGATATCGGCGCCTCGCTGCCGCAAATGGGCCACATGATCAGCGCCTATGCGCTGGGGGTGGTGGTCGGCGCGCCGCTGATCACGATTTTCGCCGCGCGCATGCCACGCCGCATGATGCTGATTTGTCTGATGGCGCTGTTTGCGGTCGGCAACTTGCTGAGCGCGATGGCGCCGAACTACGGCATGCTGATACTGGCGCGCTTCATTTCCGGCATTCCGCATGGCGCGTATTTCGGCGTCGCGGCGCTGGTGGCGGCGTCGATCGCGGCGCCGGACAAGCGCGCGCAGGCGGTGGCGCGGGTAATGCTGGGCTTGACGATTGCCAACGTGGTCGGCGTGCCGCTGGCCACCGCGCTGGGGCAGGCCGCCGGCTGGCGCTCGGCCTTCCTGGTGGTTGGCGTGCTGGGTTTGCTGACCATGCTGATGGTGCGCATCTATTTGCCGCTGATCGCGGCCGGCAATGCCAGCCCGCGCCGCGAGCTGGGCGTGTTCCGCCGTACCCAGGTGTGGCTGACGCTGCTGCTGGTGGCGATCGGCTTTGGCGGTATGTTTTCGGTGCTGACCTATGTGACGCCGATTTTGCTGGAAGTCACCCATGTATCGCCGTTCATGGTATCGCTGATGTTGTCGGTGATCGGTATCGGCATGACGGTCGGTAACGTCGTCGGCGGCTGGCTGGCCGACCGTTCGCGCTTGTGGACCATTTTCGGCATGCTGGTCTGGAGCGGTGTCGCGCTGGCGGCGTTTTCGTACACCAGCTCGAACGTGTGGGCCACCGCGATCAACTTGTTCGCCATCGGTGCCGGCATCGCCATCGGCCCGGCGGTGCAAACCCGCTTGATGGACGTGGCGGGCGACGCGCAAACCGTGGCCGCGGCATTGAACCATTCGGCGTTCAATATCGCCAACGCCTTGGGCGCCTGGGCTGGCGGCATGGCCGTCGCAATGGGCATGGGCTTGCGTTCGACCGCCTGGGTCGGCGCGATGCTGGCCGCCGGCGGACTGGTGGTGCTGGCCGTGTCGGTGGCGGTCGAGCGGCGCGGCAATGCCATCGATGATGGCGCCGTGCCCGCCTAAAAGTTTTGCCGGGGGGCTGGACTTTATTGCGCGTCCAGTAACTGGGTCAATTCCGTTTCATCAATCGGTTCTTTGTAGAAATTTCCCTGGATCGCATCGCAGCCGTTCTGCAGCAGGAAATCTTGTTGCAGCCGGTTTTCGACGCCGCCGGCGATGACTTCCAGTTTCAGGTTGTGGCCGATGTCGATCAGCGTCTTGGCCAGCTTGCCGGTCTTGGTGCTCAGGCAAATATCGTTGACCGACTTGCGGGTGATTTTCAGATGCCGCATCGGCAGTTCTTGCAGATAACTGAGGTTGGACGATCCGGCGCCGAATTCGTCGACATTCAGCACCACTCCGAGTTGCCTGACCCGTTCGGCCACTTGCTTGCTCAGGTTGACGTTGCGCATCAACTGGTCTTCGCGCATGTCGAGTTCGAGGCTGGCCGGCGCCAGCTTGAATTGATCGAGCTTGTCGGCGATATACGCGACGTAATTCTTTTCGCTGAATTCACGGTAAGAACTGTTGATCGACAGCGGAATGTCGGGATGGCCCAGCGCCTTCAGGCGGGCCAGCATGCGGCAAGCCTGTTCCAGCACCCATTGGCCAAACGGGATGATCATGCCGTTCTCTTCGGCGTCCGGCAAAAACGACGATGGCTGCAACACGCCGCGCTCGGGGTGGCGCCAGCGCAGCAGCGCTTCGATGCCGGTGATGCGCGACGTGGTCAGGTTCATGCGCGGCTGGTACATCAGGAATAGCTCGTTCTTGTCGAGCGCTTCGTGCATGTCGGTTTCCAGCGCGCGCTTGGCGTCGGTGGTCGATTTCATGTCGGGCGAAAAGAAATGCACATCGCCGTTGCCGGACTCTTTCGAATGGTACATCGCGACGTCGGCCGCGCGCATCAATTCATAGGCGTTGGCGCCATCGTGCGGAAACACGCTGACGCCGAGCGCCGCGCCGACCGGAATTTCCTGGTCTTCGTAAATGATCGGCTTCGACAGGCTGATACGCACCCGTTCGACCATCCGCAGCGTAAAGCGCAGCGACGGCTGGTCGGCCAGCACCAGCACAAATTCATCGCCGCTGAGGCGCGCCACCGTGTCGCTGTCGCGCACCGACGCCTGCAGCCGCTTGGCGACCACCCTCAGCACCTCATCGCCGACATCGTGGCCCATGGTGTCGTTGATGAACTTGAATTTGTTCAAGTCCAGCAAAATCGTCGCCACCAGCGATTTCTTGCGCTGCGCCACATGCAAGGCCTGGTCCAGCCGGTCCCACAGCAGGTTGCGGTTGGCCAGGCCGGTCAGCGCGTCGTGGTTGACTTCATGTTCCAGGTGCGCGGTGCGCTGCTTCAAGGCCGTGACGTCGTTGATCATGCCGATAAAATGGCTGACCTTGCCGTTTTCATCGGGCACCGGCGTGATCGACAAGTCGTTCCAGAACACTTCGCCGTTCTTGCGCATATTGCGGAATACCACATTGATTTCCTCACGTGCCTCGACGGCAATGCGCAACTTTTGGCGCTCGGCATCGTCGAGGCCGGACGCGGCCATGAAGCGCGAATCGCGCCCCACCACTTCCGTCAGCGTATAGCCGGTGATGCGTTCGAACGCCGGATTGACGTATTCGATCGGATTATCCTTGCCGCCGCTGCGGCAAATGACGATGCCGTTGCTGACCGCGTGCAAGGCGCGCTCGCGCACTTGCAAGTCGTGCCGTTCGCGCCGCCGTTCGGTGCCGTCGAGCGCCATGATGCACAGGTAGTGCCTGCCGCAATAGGTCAGCCGGGCGCCGCTGATCACATAGGGGGTTTCGCAGCCATCGCCGGAACGCAGTTGCGCTTCGATGCACATGCGCTTGCCGTGCGCCAGCACGTCGTCGACGCTGGCCGCCACCCGCTGCCATTCCTGTTCGCTGAACAAGCTTGAAATGCTGCTGTTACGCAGTTGCTCCGAGCTCATTTGCATTGACGTTTCGGCTTTCTCGTTCCACAGCACGAATTGGCCCTTCGCATCGCTGACGATCAGCAAGCCGACGATCAAGTCCATCGCCGATTTGAGCGGCATGTTGCCGACTTCTTTGGCGGTGTCGACCTGGATCGGCTGGCGGCCGGGGATGATCAGCGCGATGCAGCTGATGAGCCGGCCCGACTTGCCGAATTGCGGCAGCAAGGCCAGCCGCGACGGCAGCGGATGGCCGTCGGCATGCCACAGCTCGAGGTCGAGCTCTTCCGCCTGCTGCGGCGGCCGCTGCAGGCGGCGGGCAAGGGGGTCTTGATCGTTGCTTTTGAGTAGGGTGTGCAGCGGCTGGTGCAATACCTCCAGCTCGGTATAACCGAGCGCCGCGTGGCAGGCCGCGTTCCAGGTGGTGATTTTCCCGGTCGGGCCGATCAAAAATGCCGGATTTTCAGAGGCGTGCTTGCCGTCCATGTCCTCTCCATCAAGAATGACGCTTGAAAACGCCTGGACAGATTGCCAGGCGTACCGAGGCCACGTGTGCCATGGAAAGTAGACTGGAGCATGGCGCTGCTGGTTCCCCCATTGCTGGGTTAATTTGTGGCGGCTCAACCATTCATTGAGAGCGCACCCGCAGCTCCATGTTGAGCGCATCATTGCCCAGTACGACACGGGCCGATTGCACCAGCGCGGCGGCGGAGCGGCCGTCTTCCGGAAACAGGGCGCTGCCAGCGCGCAGCGTCAGCCGGCTTTTTATGTCCAGGCCGAGTTCCTGGCGCAGTCTCAATGGCTCGGAAATGATGGCCTGGCTGATGCGGTGCACCTGGCTGGTCACGATCGAGCGCCGCGCCGCCATGCTGAGCAGGACGGAGAACTCATCGGCGCCGGTGCGCGCGACGATGTCGCCGACGCGGCACTCGCGTTCGATCCGGCGTGAAATTTCCAGCAGCATCGCGGGCATCTCGTCGCCAGCCTTGCCGCGCAAGCTGTCCAGGCCTTCGATGCGGAACAGGGCAATCGCCGTGGGGCCGCTGTCGGCCTTGCCCGGGGCCAGCTTCGCTTGCAACTGTTCATGGAAGAAGGATCGGTTCGGGGTGCCGGTTTCCTCATCCAGCGTCAGGCGCTGCCGCAGAATGTCCGGGCCTTCCAGCGCCGCGCGCTGCATCAGCACCGCGGTCATGTTCGCCAGCAACTGCGCGATGTCGGCTTCGCCCTGTTCGAAGGCGCGCGGCGCGGTCCATACTAATTTCATGACGGCAATTGCCTGGCCATCCGCAATCAATGGCACGATCACCATCGCCCGCAGTCCGACCTTGCGGCAGGCTTCCCGGTTGACCCGGCTATCCGTTTCACTGTCGCTGCAGATGGCGGCGCTCTGATTGCTCAGGCAAAAGCCGGACAGGCTGTTTGCCACCGGCATGCGCAAGCCCAGTTGGGGTTCGGCCAGGCCGCAGGCGGAACGGTAGACGATGTCGTCGCCTTCCAGCAGTTCGACCACCGCGCCGTCGGCCCCGGTCAGTTCGACCGCGGTTGCCGACGCGGTATCCATCACCGCGCTCAGGTCGTTGCCGAGGCTGACCAGCCTGACTTGCGCGGCAATAATTGCCATTAATTTACTTGATGAAATTTCGTGCATGATGATCTCCTTGACAGGCTATTTTACGTCTGCCGGCCCATGCATTGAAGTAATCGACCAAATTTATCTCTGATAACTTTCGGTGCATGGTGACAACTTGGCCGCGAGTCGTCACCACTACGCGCCAGCGTAACTGGCTGTTACAGGCTGTAGCGCAAGGTCAGCGCCGCGTTGCGCGGCGCGCCCGGCAAGCTCAGGTTGGGGCTGGAACCGTGGCCGGAAACGATGTAGCCGGCGTTGCCGATATTATTCAGGTTCAGCTGAATTTCGTACTTGCCGCTGCGGTAGGCGGCCATTGCGTCGGCCGTCACATAACCGGGCAGCACCACGCTGTTGCCCGGATTGGCAAACCGGCTGCCGATCGCATTCATGCCGCCGCCGACCGTGAAACCCTGGCCCAGGTCCCTGCTCAGCCACAGGTTGGCGGTGTTGCGCGAAGTCAGCGTGGCGCGCTTGCCCTTGACCGGAATCGCGCTGGTGATATTGCTACCCGGTAAGTTCACGCTCTTGTCGAGCGCGATCGAATCGGTGATGGTGGCGTCCAGGTAAGCATAGCCCGCCAGCATTTTCCAGCCGCCGGACAGGTCCGCATTGAAGGTCAGTTCCAGGCCGTCGGTGCGCTGGGTGCCCACTGGCAGCACCGCATTGGTCAGCGGATCGGTGGTCTTGATATTGTCGCGTTCCAGGCGGAATAGCGACACGGTGGCGTTGGCGCGGCCATTCCACAAGTCGTACTTGGCGCCGACTTCGGTATTGCGGGTGGTTTCCGGCGCCAGGTCGGCATTGCTGGCCGCCAGCGCCAGCGTTTCGCCGCTCGGCTGGAAGGAACGGCTCCACGACGCGTAATACGATTGCGTGACGCCCGGTTGCCAGACCAGTCCGGCGCGCGGGCTGTAGGCGGTGTCGGTGCGCGCCAGGTCGGCGGTGGTGGTCCCGGCCGCGTTGAGCAGCCGCGATTGCTGCTTGAAGCTGTCGTAGCGCAAGCCGGCCAGCGCCTTCCATTCTTGATTGAAGGAAATCGCATCCTGCACGTAGGCGGCGTTGGTCCGGTAAGTGCCGTAGGTGTTGCTGCGCGCGCCCAGCGCGGCCGGATCGACCAGCGGCAGCAGCGGGTTGAAGATCGATACATTGCTCTTCACCGTGGTGGCCGCGTACGAGGTCGCATCCTTGCTTTGCCGGCCGAATTCGATGCCGTACAGGATGTCATGGCTGGTGTCGCCGAGGCCCAGTTTTTGCGTCAGTTCGGTCTGGTTGAACCAGCCGTGTTCGTCGCGGTTCAGCTTGGCGTGCGCCAGCGTCATGGTGCCGGCCAGCTGATTGACGTTGCCGGAAATATTGGTGTTGTTGCGGTCCAGGTGGTAATTGTAATAACGGCTGGCGTTGCGCAACGATAGCGTGCTGTCGATCTTGTGGGTCACGGTGGCCGAAGTCGACACCACCCGCGACTGGCTGTAGTCGGCGTCGCGCGCATTGGCGGCGCCGTAATAGGTGGCCGGATCGACGTCGACCGGGCGCCCCTGGTACGCAGGAATGCCGAAGTCGGTCAGGCGGCGGTCTTCCAGGTAATCGGCTTGCAGCAAGACCTTGGTGTCGGCCGAGACGCGCAGCGACACCGATGGCGCCAATGCGCTGCGGTTCAGGAATTGCTGGTCGCGGTAGCTGTCGGCGTGTTCGGTCGCGCCGGTCAGGCGCCACGAAGCCGCGTCGCCGGCGCGGCCGAAGTCGATTTCGCCGCGCTTGCCGGCATGGCTGGCCAGGCTCAGGCTGACGTCGTTGATATCGATGCCGGGTTTTTTGGTGACCCGGTTGACCAGGCCGCCCGACGAACCGCGCCCGTACAGCACGGCGGCGGGGCCCTTGACCACTTCCAGCCGCTCGACATTGGACAAGTCGCGGAAATACAGCGCGTCGTCGCGGAAACCGTCGACGAACTGGTCGCCGATGGCGGTAAAGCCGCGGATGAAGACCTGGTCGCGCTGGCCGTCGCCGGTGGACAGGCCGACGCCGGGAATATTTTTCATGATGTCTTGCAGCGACGTCGCGTGCTGGTCGCGGATGACCGCCGCCGGCACCACGTTGATGGTTTGCGGCACGTCGCGCAAGGCCATTTCGGTCTTGGTGCCGCTGGCCGAACTGCGCGCCGCATAGCCGTCATTGCCATCCTTGGCGCCAGTCACTTGCACCGTCGGCATCACTTCCTGCGCCCGGGCCGCGCCCGGCAAAATGACTCCCAGCGAAAACGCTCCCACTATTGCGATGACTCCCGGCTTGATACGCAACTGCATGACGGCTCCCTGATCTTGAATGATAATAATAATGATTATCATTCTATCAGAGTGTTTCAAGGTAAAGAATTCTCGATGCAACTTTTGGAGAGAAATGCAGCAAAGGAACTAATGTTATTAAATTAATATTTTTATCGTGTGGCATGCCGGTGCGCGCCCAACACTTTGGCAAGTTTGAAATGTTGCCATAAAACGACGAACTCACCACGTGCCAGCGCCAAAAGCGCCGCCGTGACCATAAAGACATGCCATTCGATTAAATTGCATTGTGGAAATATATTCCTTGGTAATAAAATTCATTTTAGTTAACTACAAAAAGTTAACCATGACGACTCCTTCAGGTTACTTCCAGCGCCGAAGGAGTTTGCCGATGCAATGTTAATCACCCGGGAATAAAGGATAGGACATGAAGTCTCGTTTTTCATCGCGTTTTTCATTCGTTGCCGCTACTGCATTAATGGCTTGCGTACACAATGCTGACGCCGGCTTCGGCGAACAGCAATTCCGCGAGCTGTACAAGGAGTTGGTCGAAACCAACACCACGCTGTCGGCCGGCAGTTGCACGCTGGCCGCCGAACGCATCGCGACCCGCCTCAAGAGCGCCGGCTTCCCCGATAGCGACCTGTATCCGTTTGCCGATCCCGATCATCCGAAGGAGGGCGGCCTGGTGGCGATCTTGCCGGGGCGCGATGCGAGAGCGCCGGCGATATTGCTGATGGCGCATCTGGATGTGGTCGAAGCCCGCCGCGAGGACTGGGTGCGCGATCCGTTTGTACTGACCGAAGAAGATGGCAACTTTTACGCGCGCGGCGCCTTCGACGACAAGGCGCAGGCGTCGATCTGGGCCGATACGCTGATCCGCTACAAGCAGGAAGGCTACCGGCCGCGCCATACCTTGAAGCTGGCGCTGACCTGCGGCGAAGAAACCATCGGCGCCTTCAACGGCGCGGAATGGCTGACCAGGAACCGGCGGGGCTTGATCGACGCCGGGTTTGCGCTCAATGAAGGCGCGGTCGGCGAGCTCGATGCCGGCGGCAAGCGGATTTCGATGACGGTGGAGGCGGGCGAGAAGCTGATGCAAAACTATCGGCTGGAAGTGACCAGCCCGGGCGGCCACAGTTCGCGTCCGACCAAGGACAACGCCATCTACAGCCTGGCCGGCGCGCTGAAGAAGGTCGAAAGCTACGTTTTCCCGACCCAGCTGGCGGACGGCAGCCGTGGTTACCTGAAGGCAATGGCCAAGATACAGGAAGCGGCCGGCCATTACGATGTGGCGAGCGCGATGCTGGCCATCCTCGACAATCCGGCCGACGCCGATGCGGCGGCGCTGCTGGCGGCGCGCGATATCGGCTGGGGCGCGATGCTGCACACCACCTGCGTGGCGACCATGCTCGACGCGGGCCATGCCACCAACGCCTTGCCGCAGCGTGCGCGGGCCAATATCAATTGCCGTATCTTTCCGGGCGTAACGCGCGAGACGGTGCGGCTGGCGCTGGAGCAGGCCATCAATGATCCGGCGGTGAAAGTGGAAACGCTGGAACTGCGCGGCGAAAGTTCGCCGCCGCCCGAGCTGACCCGGGCCATCATGGAGCCGGTGGAGCGCCTGACGGCGAGCATGTGGCCGGGCGTGCCGGTGATGCCGATCCTGCAATCGGCCGCGACCGACGGCCTGTTCACGGCGGCGGCGGGGATTCCGACCTATGGCATCAGCGGCATCTTCGTCGGCCCGAACCTGAACAATATCCACGGCCTCAACGAATTCCTCAGCGTGCAATCGCTGATGGAGGGCCGCGATTTCCTGTATGACCTGGTCAAGATTTACGCGGAGCAGTAACAGCGCGCGTCATCGCATGCCATGCCGTCGCCCGACGGCATGGCATGCGCGCGATGACAAGCAGATAATAAGCCGCATGCATGGCCGCCGGCAGGGCAAAGCCTGGCCCGAAACCGCCGCACTCCGGCCCCGCCGCGGCCAAACATTTTAATTCGATTTTTTCTTCAGTGCGTTACAATACCGCGTGCTATTCCGAATGATTGTATTTAGAATGCTGGTGCAACAAAGCCCTTCCCCACAACTTGATGTGCAATCCGCTAACCGGTCAGGCCGTGTCGCGGAAGGTTAGATTAACCCGCTAATCTCGCGAAGCGCGAAGAAAGGTGAGCAATATGATGCAGCAATTTACGTCCAACTCCTACCTGTTTGGTGGGAATGCTCCGTACGTCGAAGACTTGTACGAAGCGTACCTCAATAACCCAGGTTCGGTGCCGGACAACTGGCGCGCCTATTTCGACGCGATGCAACACGTGCCGGCAGTCGACGGCAGCAACAAACCCGATGTCGCCCACGCCTCCGTCGTCGCCTCGTTCGCCGAGCGCGCCAAGGCCGGTCCGATCCGTGTCGTCACCGCTTCGCCGGACGTCGAAATGGGCCGCAAGCGCGTCGCCGCGACGCAACTGATCGCCGCCTATCGCTACCTCGGTTCGCACTGGGCCAACCTGGACCCGCTGCAACGCCAGGAGCGTCCGAGCATCCCGGAACTGGAGCCGAGCTTCTACGGTTTCACCGACGCGGACATGGACACCGTGTTCAACATCAGCAATACCTACTTCGGCCCTGAAACAGCATCGCTGCGCGATTTGCTCAACTTCTTGCGCGATACCTACACCCGTTCGATCGGCGCCGAATTCATGTACATTTCCGACCCGGCCGAAAAGCGCTGGTTGCAGGAAAAGCTGGAAGCGATCCGCTCGACCCCGAATTTCACGCCCGAGAAAAAGATCCACATCCTCGACCGCCTGACCGCGGCCGAAGGCCTGGAGCGCTATCTGCACACCAAGTACGTCGGCCAAAAGCGCTTCTCGCTGGAAGGCGGCGAAACCTTTATCGCCTCGATGGATGAAACCATCCAGCGCGCCGGTGAAAAAGGCGTGCAGGAAATCGTGATCGGCATGGCCCACCGCGGCCGCCTGAACGTGCTGGTCAACACCCTCGGCAAATCGCCGCAAGACCTGTTCGAAGAATTCGAAGGCAAGCACGGCGACGACCTGCCGGCCGGCGACGTCAAATACCACCAGGGCTTCTCGTCGGACATCTCGACCGCCGGCGGTCCGGTGCACCTGTCGCTGGCGTTCAACCCGTCGCACCTGGAAATCGTCAACCCGGTCGTCGAAGGTTCGGTCAAGGCCCGCATGGACCGCCGCGACGACGCGCAAGGCGCGCAAGTGCTGCCGATCCTGGTGCACGGCGACGCCGCGTTCGCAGGCCAGGGCGTGGTCATGGAAACCCTGAACCTGGCGCAAACCCGCGGCTACGGCACGGGCGGCACGGTGCATATCGTGATCAACAACCAGATCGGCTTCACCACCTCCGACCCGCGCGACGCCCGTTCGACGCTGTATTGCTCGGACGTGGTCAAGATGATCGAGGCGCCGGTACTGCACATTAATGCCGACGATCCTGAAGCCGTGGTGCTGGCGACGCAAATCGCGCTCGACTACCGCATGGAATTCAAGAAAGACATCGTGCTGGACATCATTTGCTACCGCAAACTGGGCCATAACGAGCAAGATACCCCTGCGTTGACCCAGCCGCTGATGTACAAGAAAATCGGCCAGCATCCAGGCACCCGCAAGCTGTACGCGGACAAGCTGGTCGCGCAAGGCGTGATCCCCGCCGATGGCGGCGAAAAAATGGTGGCCGCGTTCCGCGACGCGATGGACGCCGGCAAGCACACCGTCGATCCGGTCATTTCGAACTTCAAGAACAAATACGCGGTCGACTGGCTGCCGTTCCTGAACCGCAAATGGACCGACAGCGCCGACACCGCCGTGCCGATGACCGAACTGAAACGCCTGGCGACCCGCATCACCAGCGTGCCGGCCGACTTCAAGGTGCACTCGCTGGTCGAAAAAGTACTGGGCGACCGCGCCGCCATGGGCCGCGGCGAAATGAACCTGGACTGGGGCATGGGCGAACACCTGGCCTACGCATCGCTGGTATCGTCCGGCTACGCGATCCGCCTGACCGGCCAGGACGCCGGCCGCGGCACCTTCGTGCACCGCCACGCCGTGCTGCATGACCAGAATCGCGAACGCTGGGATGCCGGTTCGTACGTGCCGCTGGAAAACGTGTCGGAAGGCCAGGCGCCTTTCACCGTGATCGACTCGGTGCTGTCGGAAGAAGCGGTACTGGCCTTCGAATACGGTTATTCGACCGCCGAGCCAAACACGCTGACCATCTGGGAAGCCCAGTTCGGCGACTTCGCCAACGGCGCGCAAGTGGTGATCGACCAATTCATCAGCTCCGGCGAAGTGAAATGGGGCCGCGCTTCGGGCCTGGTCATGATGCTGCCGCACGGTTACGAAGGCCAGGGCCCGGAACACTCGTCGGCACGTCCCGAGCGTTTCCTGCAACTGTGCGCGGACAACAACATGCAAGTGGTGCAGCCGACCTCGGCTTCGCAGATTTTCCACTTGCTGCGCCGCCAAATGGTGCGCCAGTTCCGCAAGCCGCTGGTGATCCTGACCCCGAAATCGCTGTTGCGCAACAAGGATGCCGGTTCGCCGCTGACCGACCTGGCCAAGGGCGCGTTCCACACCGTGATCGGCGAAGTGGACGAGAAGATTGACGCCAAGAAAGTCAAGCGCGTCATCGCCTGCTCGGGCAAAGTGTATTACGACCTGGTCAATGCGCGTAAAACCCGCGGCCAGACCGATACCGCGATCGTGCGCCTGGAACAGCTGTATCCATTCCCGCACAAATCGTTTGCCGCCGAACTGAAAAAGTTCCCTAATCTGGCCGAAGTGGTCTGGGCGCAGGACGAGCCGCAAAACCAGGGCGCATGGTTCCAGATCCAGCACAACATCTTCGAAGGCCTGGAAGCGGGCCAACGCCTGGCGTACGCCGGCCGTCCTGCTTCCGCGTCGCCTGCGGTCGGTTACTACGACAAGCATTACGCGCAGCAAAAGGACTTGCTGGAAACGGCATTTTCGAAGCTCAAGGGCTTCATCCTGACCAAATAATCACAAGACGCCGCGCCGCATGGGGGGATGCCCATGCGGCGCGGTGCTGTACTGAACAAAAACACGGAGTTATACATGGCACAAATCGAAGTCAAAGTCCCTCAATTGTCGGAATCGGTTGCGGAAGCGACCCTGCTGGCATGGCATAAAAAAGTCGGCGAACCAGTCTCGCGCGACGAAAACCTGATTGACATCGAAACCGATAAAGTGGTCCTGGAATTGCCTGCGCCAGCCGCCGGCGTGATCGTCCAGATCATCAAGGCCGACGGCGCCACCGTGGTCGCCGGCGAAGTCATCGCCATCATCGATACCGATGGCAGCGCCAAGGTCAGCCCGATGGAAGTGTCGGCCGTGCCTGCGCCTGCGCTGGCCGCCGCCGCCGAAGCCGCTTCGTCCGCTTCCGCGCCGGTCGCAGCGACCAAGGGCGACGTGGCGATGCCTGCCGCCGCCAAGATCCTGTCCGAAAAAGGCCTGGCCGCCGGCGATGTCGCCGGTTCCGGCAAGGATGGCCGCGTGACCAAGGGCGACGCCCTGGCCGCTTCCGCCAAGCCTGCGGTCGCGCCGCTGGCGCCAGCCGTCGCCAAGCCGGCGCTGCAGCAAGTTGCCGCGCCAGGCGCCGCCAACCTGGGCGACCGTCCGGAAGAGCGCGTGCCGATGAGCCGCCTGCGCGCCCGTATCGCCGAGCGCCTGCTGCAATCGCAAGCGACCAACGCGATCCTGACCACGTTCAATGAAGTGAACATGCAGCCGGTGATCGACCTGCGCAACAAATACAAGGACAAGTTCGAGAAAGAGCACGGCGTCAAGCTGGGCTTCATGTCGTTCTTCGTCAAGGCGGCGGTCGCCGCCCTGAAAAAATACCCGATCATCAATGCGTCGGTCGACGGCAACGACATCGTTTACCACGGCTACTTCGACATCGGCATCGCAGTCGGTTCGCCACGCGGCCTGGTGGTGCCTATCATCCGCAACGCCGACCAATTGTCGATCGCCGACATCGAGAAAAAAATCGGTGAATTCGGCGCCAAGGCCAAGGAAGGCAAGCTGACGCTGGACGACCTGACCGGCGGCACGTTCTCGATCTCGAACGGCGGCACCTTCGGTTCGATGCTGTCGACCCCGATCATCAACCCGCCGCAATCGGCGATCCTGGGCGTGCACGCGACCAAGGACCGCGCCGTGGTCGAAAACGGCCAGGTCGTGGTGCGTCCGATGAACTACCTGGCCATGTCGTACGACCACCGCATCATCGACGGCCGCGAAGCCGTGCTGGGCCTGGTGGCGATGAAAGAAGCGCTGGAAGATCCGGCCCGTTTATTGCTGGACCTGTAAGCTGAGCGTATCTCAGACGCTTAGGTAAAGCATCACCACGCAACACCAAGCCATACCAGAAGACGCAACCGGTTCCCGCTCCGGCGGGAACCTTGACCTTTTTTGAATGAGGTAGCGATATGATCGTCTCTGAAGAAATCCAGCGTCTGCATGAGTTGCACCAGGCTGGCGCGTTAACCGATGCGGAATTCGCGCAAGCGAAAGCCCGGCTGTTGAATGGCGGCGTCAAGCTCGACAAGGAAGCGCCTGCGCCGGACGAGGCATCGCATGACCTGGTGCAGGAATTCAACCGTTTGCGCCGTTCGCGCGGCGACCGCTGGCTGGGCGGCGTGTGCGGCGGGCTGGGCAGGGCGTCCGGCATGGAGTCCTGGATCTGGCGCCTGGTGTTCGCGCTGTTTACGCTGACGTTCGGCTTCGGCGTGGTGATTTACCTTCTTTTGTGGATATTCGTACCAGACGAAGAGATTGGGATTTAAAAATATGAGTACTAAACAATTTGACGTAGTCGTCATCGGCGCCGGTCCTGGCGGTTATATCGCCGCCATCCGCGCCGCGCAACTGGGTTTTTCGGTGGCCTGTATCGATGAGTGGTCGAACGCCAAGGGCGGTCCCGCTCCAGGCGGCACCTGCACCAACGTCGGCTGCATTCCATCGAAGGCGCTGCTGCAATCGTCCGAGCATTTCGAACACGCCGGCCACAGCTTTGCCGAGCACGGCATCGACGTCGCCGGTTTGACGCTGAACCTGGGCCAGATGCTCAAGCGCAAAGATACCGTCGTCAAGCAAAACAATGACGGCATCCTGTACCTGTTCAAGAAAAACAAGATCGCCTTCTTCCATGGCCGCGCGGCATTCGCCGGCGCCGCCAGCGCCGAAGGTTATCAAATCAGCGTCAGCGGCGCCGCCGCCGAAACGCTGAGCGCCAGGCACGTGGTGATCGCGACCGGCTCCAACGCCCGCGAATTGCCAGGCGCGCCGTTCGATGAAAAACTGATCCTGTCGAACACCGGCGCACTGGCGATCGACGCCGTGCCAGCTCGGCTGGGCGTGATCGGCGCCGGCGTGATCGGCCTGGAAATGGGCAGCGTATGGCGCCGCCTGGGCGCTGAAGTGACGGTGCTGGAAGGCTTGCCGGTATTCCTCGGCGCGGTCGACGAGCAAATCGCCAAGGAAGCGGCCAAGCTGTTCGCCAAGCAGGGCCTGAACATCAACCTGGGTTGCAAGATCGGCGCGATCACCCCGGGCAAGAACGACGTCACCGTGGAATACGCGGACGCCAAGGGCGAAGCGCAAAAAGCCGTGTTCGACAAGCTGATCATCTCGATCGGCCGCACCCCGAACACCAACGGCCTGGGCGCCGACCAGGTCGGCCTGCAGCTCGACGAGCGCGGTTTCATCGCGGTCGACGGCGATTGCAAGACCAACCTGCCGAACGTGTGGGCGGTGGGCGACGTGGTGCGCGGCCCGATGCTGGCGCACAAGGCGGAAGAAGAGGGTGTCGCGGTGGCTGAACGCATCGCCGGCCAGCACGGCCACACCAACTTCAACACGATTCCATGGGTGATCTACACCGCGCCGGAAATCGCGTGGGTCGGCCAGACCGAACAGCAGCTGAAAGCCGCCGGCACCGCGTACAAGGCCGGCACCTTCCCATTCATGGCGAACGGCCGCGCACGCGCGCTGGGCGACACCTCGGGCATGGTCAAGTTCCTGGCCGATGCGGTCACCGACGAAATTCTCGGCGTGCACATCGTTGGCCCGATGGCGTCGGAATTGATTTCCGAAGCTGTGGTGGCGATGGAATTCAAGGCGTCGGCGGAAGACATCGCGCGCATTTGCCACGCTCACCCATCGCTGTCGGAAGCGACCAAGGAAGCCGCGTTGGCCGTCGATAAACGCACCTTGAACTTCTAATACCCGGTAGTACCTCGCGTACCTCGCGGCGGGCCGGCAAAGCAGTTTCTGCCTTGCCGGCCCGTTTGCACTATAAAGTTGATCGAATCACATGAATGTCGAAGAGTTTTATCAGAACGCGTTGCAGCAACGCGACTTCAAGCCGGATGACGCCCAGCGCCGCGCGGTCGACCGCCTGCAGCGCGCCTATGAGGAATGGGTGGCCTTCAAGGCGCGGCGCTCGAATGGCTTGAAACGCCTGATCCTGCGTCCCGAGGTGCCGCGCGGCGTCTACATGTGGGGCGGGGTGGGGCGCGGCAAATCGTTTTTGATGGACAGTTTTTATTCGGTGGTGCCGCTGGTGCGCAAGACGCGGCTGCACTTCCATGAATTCATGCGCGGCGTGCACCGCCAGCTCGATGAATTGAAAGGCGTGGCCGACCCGCTCGACGAGGTGGCGCGCCGCATCGCCAAGAAATACCGGCTGATCTGCTTCGATGAATTCCACGTCTCCGACATCGCCGATGCGATGATCCTGTACAACCTGCTGTCGGCGCTGTTCGCCAACGGCGTGTCGTTCATCATGACCTCGAACTACGATCCGGACTTGCTGTACCCGGACGGCTTGCACCGCAACCGCATGCTGCCGACCATCGCGCTGCTGAAGGAAAAGCTGGACGTGATGAATATCGACGCCGGCATCGATTACCGTTCGCGCGCGCTGGAACAGGTCGATTCGTATTACACGCCGCTGGGCGCGGCCGCCGACAAGGCGCTGCGGCACGCCTACGCCAGCGTGGCCGAGACCGCCGACGACGATTCACGCATCCTGATCGAAAGCCGCGAAATCCGCTGCCTGCGCCGCGCCGGCGGCATCATCTGGTTCGATTTCGCGACGCTGTGCGGCGGCCCCCGCTCGCAAAACGATTACCTGGAAATCGCCAGCCGTTTTCATACCGTGATATTGTCCGGGATACCGGCGATGTCGGCGGCACAATCTTCCGAGGCGCGCCGCTTCACCTGGCTGATCGACGTGTTTTACGATCAAAAGGTGAAACTGCTGATGTCGGCCGAAGTGCCGCCGGAAGAACTGTATACCAACGGCACGCTGTCGAATGAATTTCATCGCACCGTGTCGCGCATTGTCGAGATGCAATCGCGCGAATATATGGAAAAAGAACAGCGCGGCGCGGCCGATGCGATGGTGTGACGCGGATGCGCCGCGGATTGAAATCGGATAAGGAAACAAGCAAGATGGCAAGTCAATTCAAACAATCCCTGTCCAGCCCGCTGCGCGCGGGCTGGGCGCCGGCGCTGGCATTGCTCCTGGCGCTGGCCGGCTGCGCGCAAGCACCGCGCCACGCCGCGCCTATCGTGGTGCCGCTCACCACGACGGTGGAAGGCGCCGACGCCAAGCTGGAAAAAGTGAGCCTCGAGCGGGCTGAAGCGGAAGCCGTGTATGCCGCCAGCGAGCAAGTGTGCTACGCCAAGTTCTTCGTCAACAATTGCCTCGACAAGGCCAAGGAAGTCCGCCGCATGGCGCTGCTGCAATTGCGCGCCATCGAAGTCGAGGCCAGCCATTTCAAGCGCGCCGATTCGGTCGCCAGGCGCGACGCGGAATTGGAGCGTGGCTTGCAGGACGCCGCCGCCGATGCCGCCGCGCGGGCCGCCGCGCCGCCGGCGCCGCTGAAAGTGGTGGCGCCGGAACCGGCGCCGCCGGCCTCCGGCAAGACGCTGGCCCAGCGCCAGGCCGAGCATGACTTGAAGATCAAGCAACTGGCCGATCAAGAGCAGGCTGAAGCGGGCGCGCGCGCGGCCAAGGCGGCAGAGTACCAGCGCCGCCAGGCCGAAGCGCTGGAGCGGCAAAAGAAAGTTGCCGATACGGTGGCGCAAAAACAAGCCGGGGCGGCCGCCAAGGCAGCCGCCGATGCCGCCGCGGCGGCCGCAGCGGAGGCCGCCGCAGCCGCGGCCGACGCGAAAAAATAAGCTGAAACCGCGTCCAGCCCGGCGCGGCGCCAAAACCAGGTGCCGCCCGGGCGGCGGCGGGTTACACTACGCGCTTGCGGCGCTGGCGCAACTGCGGCGCCGGCATTATCATTCGTATCACCCTGCCAAGAATGCGACCCATGACCGATGCACAGCAGCAAATACAGCGGCGCCTGATTGAACTCGATGTCGAACACCGCGACCTGGACGCGGTGATCGAATTATTGGTACTCGACGGCCATCACGATGAGCTTCAATTGCGCCGCCTCAAGAAGCGCAAGTTGCAGTTGAAAGACTATATCACCCTGCTGAAAATGCAATTAGTTCCCGATGTCCCGGCCTGAACCGCGTCCCGCGTCCCGGCCTCACCAAAGTTTATTTTGACCGAACAACATTTAATACCGGCCGACCAGGCTCAACCAGCCGATCAGTTATTGCCGCTTGAAGAGCCCGGCAAGCACGACGAGGATATCGAACGCCTGTTTGGCGCCGGCGGTCCGCTCGGGCCGGCGGTCGGCAGCTACAAGCCGCGCCGCTCGCAAACCGAGATGGCCAAGGCGATTGCCCATGCGATCGATACCCAGACCACGCTGATCGCCGAGGCGGGCACGGGCACGGGCAAGACCTTTGCTTACCTGGTGCCGGCGCTGCTGTGGGGCGGCAAGACCATCGTCTCGACCGGCACCAAGAACTTGCAGGACCAATTGTTCTTGCGCGATATTCCGACCGTGCGCGCGGCATTGCAGGCGCCGGTCTCGGTGGCGCTGCTGAAGGGCCGTTCGAACTACGTTTGCCATTACCACCTGGAGCGCACCTTGCAGAATGGCCGCATGACGTCGCGCGACGACGTCGGCCATTTACGCGAAATTTCGCGCTTCCTCAAGATGACCAGTTCCGGCGACAAGGCCGAATTGACCAAGGTGCCGGAAAACGCGCTGATCTGGAACCTGGTGACGTCGACCCGCGACACGTGCATGGGCGCGGAATGCCAGTATTACCAGGACTGTTTTGTGATGAAGGCGCGCAAGGAAGCCCAGCAGGCGGACGTGGTGGTGGTCAACCACCACCTGTTCTTTGCCGACGTGGCCTTGAAGGATACCGGCGTCGCCGAACTGCTGCCATCGGCCAACACCATCATCTTCGATGAAGCGCACCAGTTGCCCGACACCGCCACGCTATTCTTTGGCAATACCATCTCGACCTCGCAAATCCTCGAATTGTGCCGCGATGTGCTGGCCGAGGGCCTGGCGCACGCGCGCGGCATCGACTGGGCCAGGACCGTGACGGTGGTGGAAAAGGCCGCGCGCGATTTGCGCCTGACTTTCCCGCAAGATATCGTGCGCCTGTCGCTGCCGCAAATCGCCGCATCGAGCGATTTCTTCCCGGCGCTGGACACGCTGAAGGATGAGCTGGACGGCATGGTGGCGGTACTGGAAAGCCAGGCCGAACGGGCCGAGACGCTGGAACAATGCCGCGTGCGCGGCGTCGAGCTGGCGCAGCAGCTGGCCGGCTGGAAGTTCGATCCGAAGGCCAAGGTCGCCACCGGCGAAGAGGCGGTGTTCTGGGTCGAAGCGTTTTCCAGTTCCTTGCAATTGCATAAGACCCCGCTATCGATCGCGCCGATTTTCAATAACCAGCGCGAGGGCGCGCCGCGCAGCTGGATTTTCGCGTCGGCGACGCTGGCCGTCAAAAACGACTTCAAGCATTTTTCCGAACAGATGGGCTTGACCGGCGAACCGGCGCGCACCTGGCCGAGTCCGTTCGACTATGGCCAGCAAGGCTTGCTGTTTGTGCCGCAGAATTTGCCGCAACCCAATTCGATGGGCTATACCGACGCCGTCATCGATTGCGCCTTGCCGATCATCGAAGCGGCTGGCGGACGTACTTTCTTCCTGTGCACCACCTTGCGCGCGGTGAAGCGGGCGGCCGAGCGGTTGGCCGATGAGTTCGCCAAGCGCGGCTTGAACTTTCCGCTGTTCGTGCAGGGCGAGCGGGGCCGTACCGAATTGCTGGACCAGTTCCGCAGCGCCGGCAATGGCGTGCTGATCGGCAGCCAGAGTTTTTGGGAAGGCGTCGACGTGCGCGGCGACGCCTTGTCGCTGGTCATCATCGACAAATTGCCGTTCGCGCCGCCCGACGATCCGGTCTTGGCCGCGCGCATCGAAGTGATGGAAAAGCAGGGGCTGAACGGCTTCATGCATCACTCGCTGCCGGAAGCGATCATCAACCTGAAGCAGGGCGCCGGACGGCTGATCCGCGACGAGGGCGACCGCGGCGTGCTGATGATTTGCGATCCGCGCCTGATTTCCAAGCCGTACGGCAAGCGCATCTGGCAAAGCTTGCCGCCATTCAAGCGCACGCGCGATACGGCCGAAGTGGTGGAATTCTTCAAGAACTTGCCGGCCAAGCAATAGTTTGCAGCGATGCGCAGGCCGGCCCGGCGCACCGCGCGCCCGCCGACCTTCCTGACCTCACCCCGGCAAGATCACCACCTTGCCGGTCACCTTGCGCGCCGCCATGTCGTTCAATGCCTGCGCCGTGTCTTCCAATGCATAGCGGGCCGAGATATGCGGCCGGATCCTGCCTTCGGCCAGCCAGCCCAGCAACTGGCGCATCGCCGCCAGGTTCGCCTTCGGCTCGCGCTTGGCGTATTCGCCCCAAAACACGCCGACCAGCGACGCGCCTTTCAGCAAGGCCAGGTTGAGCGGCAATTTCGGTATCTCGCCATTGGCGAAACCGACCACCAGGTAACGTCCGCGCCAGCCGATCGCGCGGAACGCCGCTTCCGCATAAACGCCGCCGACCGGATCGTAGATCACGTCCGGCCCCTTGCCGTCGGTGGCCGCCTTGATCGCCTCGCGCAAGTCGCCGCTGGCATAGTTGATGGTGGCGTCGGCGCCGTGCGCGGTGCAGACCGCCAGCTTGTCATCGCTGGACGCCGCCGCGATCACGCGTGCGCCGAGCGCCTTGCCGATCTCGATGGCGGCCAGTCCGACTCCGCCGGCCGCGCCAAGAACCAGCATGGTCTCGCCAGCTTTGAGCGCGGCGCGGTCGAGCACCGCATGGTGCGAGGTGCCGTAGGTCAGCGTGATGGCGGCCGCGGTATCGAAATCCATGCCGGGCGGCATAGGCATCAACGCTTGCGCCGGCACCGCCAGCTGCTGCGCAAAACCGCCGACGGCGCTGAAGGCGATGACACGGTCGCCCGGCTGGTAAGCGCTGACGCCGTCGCCGACCGCGCGCACCACGCCGGCGACTTCGCTGCCGGGTATGAAGGGCAGTTCCGGCTTGAACTGGTATTTACCCTGGATGATCAGCACGTCGGGAAAGTTGACGCCGGCTGCCTTGACGTCCAGCACTACCTGGCCCGGCCCCGCCACCAGGTCCGGCAACTCCTCGACCGCCAGGCTGTCCGGCAAGCCCCACGCCTTGCATACTATCGCTTTCATTTGTCTCCTCCAGGGTTGATGTCATCAGAAAATAGTACGACCGTTTATTTTTTTGATTATGCCTGAATCCGGCTCCGGACACGCGTTTCCGATGCTCTTTCCAGAGATTTATTTCCTGCTGCAAACGAACTGACGCCCCTTGCCGCATGCATATGCATGAGGCCGATGTATCTTTGCGCCAGCGCAAAGTGCCAGTGACCCAGCTGATTAGAGTGGGTAAAAGTGTCGCATTATCAGTAAGGCAACAAATGAGAAGGAACAGGAAGGGGGGATGATATGGATACTGTCCGCTACGGCTGTTTCTTCAGTTATGCGCACGGCCATTATGTGTTCATGAACAAGTTCAAGAATGACTTGATTGAAGCGCTGCAATGCTATCTGGAACCACATCTTGACAACGAGCATGCCTTGTTTGTCGACAGCGAACAGCTGGGGGGAGGCGACGACCTGGACCAGCGCATTGCGCGCGCCTTGTGCGAGAGCGTTTGCATGATCCTGCTGTACACGCCCAAGTATGAAGCCCATCCCTATA
Source organism: Janthinobacterium agaricidamnosum NBRC 102515 = DSM 9628 (assembly GCF_000723165.1). Classification (NCBI taxonomy): domain Bacteria; kingdom Pseudomonadati; phylum Pseudomonadota; class Betaproteobacteria; order Burkholderiales; family Oxalobacteraceae; genus Janthinobacterium; species Janthinobacterium agaricidamnosum. The sequence continues at coordinate 3,787,321 of NZ_HG322949.1, read as the reverse complement.
CCCGGCGCGAGTTTGCCGCGATGCAGTTGATCGAACTGGAACGGCGCGGCTGGTACACCTTGCCCAGCCATCTGATCATTCCCGTCATCATGACCCGCCATCCGGCCGGCTTGCCGCGCCAAATCACCGAGCCGGGCATGTACCTCGATTTTTCCGGCTATACGCTGGCCAGCGGCGACTTGAAGGCCAATCCCGATTACTTGCCCGCGATCCAGAAAATCGTCGAGCGCATCGCCAGTCATTACCACTTGTTAAAAAGTTCCACCCCGCCCGGCCACGATTGCAGCCGTTTCGTGATGCCCGATATTCCGCCGGAATGGCGTATCGTTCCGCCCCCTCACTTTCCACGTTAAAGGTTCGCCATGGAACTCCACCGCCTGTTCCTGCCGCCGCTGACAGCGCCCGGCGAAGTCGTCACCTTTTATTCCTATAAAGGTGGCACCGGCCGCACCATGGCCCTGTCGAACATCGCCGTACTGCTGGCCAAGCGCCAGAATGCGACAGTGCCGGTGCTGATGGTCGACTGGGACATGGAAGCGCCCGGCCTGCACCATTATTTCGGCCAGCACGAGGAACGTCCCGGCGTGCTGGAATTCTTCGAAGCGTGCCGCGCGCAGCTGGAACTGTTCGGCGCCGCCGACGGCCAGGCCGACGATACCGAGCTGGCCAGGCGGGTGCTCGACGCGATCGACTGGCAGCAGTACGTGGTGCGGGTCGATCAAAGCAGCCCGCTGTACCTGATGCGCGCCGGGCGCTTCGACGCCACCTATAACGACCGGCTGGCGGCAATGCATTGGGATAAGCTGTTCCATTCCTGCCCGGCGCTGTTCCGCTGCTTCGCCGCAAACCTGGCGCGCCATTTCCGCTATGTGCTGGTCGACTCGCGCACCGGGCGCACCGACAGCGCCGGCATCTGCACCACCTTGCTGCCGAAAAAGCTGGTGGTGGTGTTTACGCCGAACCGGCAAAGCCTGGAAGGCGTCGATGCGCTGGTCACGCGCGCCATCGAATACCGCCGCAGCCACGAAGACGAACAGCGCCAGCTGCTGGTGTATCCGCTGCCGTCGCGCATCGAAATGGGCGATGGCGAACAGCGCGCCGAATGGCGCCGCGGCGATCCGCAAAAGGCCATCTTCGGCTTCCAGCCGATGTTCGAGCGCCTGCTGCGCTCGTCCTATGGCCTGTCGCACATCGCGATGGACAGTTATTTCGACGAAGTGCAATTACAGCAGACCAAGACCTTTGCGTATGGCGAACAATTGGCGGTGCGCATAGACCAGGGCGGCGACCGTTTTTCGCTGACGCGTACCTTCGAAGCGTTCCTGCAATGGCTGACCGGCGATTTCTTTCCGTGGCAATCGAGCCGCGAAATCCATTTGCTGGCCGCCATCGACGAAGCCCGCCGCGCACTGGACGAAGTGCCGAGCCGCACCGTGGCATTGCCGATGGCGCGCGACCTGACCCGCCTCGGCGAGTTGTACCGCAAGGAGGGCAAGGCCGTGCAGGCGCTGGCAAGCTTCAAGCACAGCCTGGAAATTCGCCGCCAGGTGCTGGGCGAGGAACATATCGACACGCTGGCCAGCAAGGGCGGCCTGGCGCGCATGCTGCGCCAGATGGACAAGCTCGATGAAGCCCAGTTCATCGAAGAAGACGTGGTCGAGGCGCGTGAGCGCTTACTCGGCCGCGACCATCCGGACACCCTCAGCGCCAAGTCCAACCTGGCCAGCACCTTGCTGGCGCGCGGCGATCACCTGGGGGCGCTGGTGCTGCAGGATACCGTGCTCGACGCGTATATGCGCCAACTGGGTACCGAGCACCTGCTGACCCTCGGCGCGCTGGCCAGCCGCGCCGCGACGTTCGCCAGGATGGGCCAGCAAGAGCAGGCCCGCAGCCAGTTCGAAACCGTGGTGGCGGTGCGTGAGCGCTTGCTCGGCGCCGAACATCCCGATACGCTCAGCAGTAAGCATGCACTATCGCAAACGCTGGCCGCGCAAAACGACCTGGCCGGCGCGCGCCGCCTGCTCGACACCGTGGCCCGCGCGCAAGAGCGGCGGCTCGGCATCGATCATACGCAGACGCTGGCGGCCTGGGATGCGCTGGGCGAGATCCTGACGCGCCAGGGCGACTGGCCGGCGGTGCGCCAGTTGCATGAAAACCTGGTTACGGCGCGCGGACGCAGCCGTGGTTTCGATCATCCGGAAACGCTGATGAGCCAGCGTAACCTGGCGCAGGCGCTGGTGCAGGATGGCGAACTGGCGGCGGCGCGCAGCGTGCAGGAGCAGGTGGTGCAGGTGCACCAGCGTTTGCTGGGCGACGATCATCTCGACACCTTGCACAGTAAAAAACAATTGGCCGGCACCTTGCAGCGGCAGGGCGAGCAGGATGCCGCGCGGGTGCTGGAAGATGCGGTGCTGAGCGCGAGTGACCGCTTGCTTAACGGCCATTCCTCGTCAGGACTGGACGCGATGCCGCATGACGGGCTGATCCATAATGGCTTGAATTATCACGGCCTGGCCCAGCATGACGGCGTGCCGCATGGCGGGATGGTGCATGGGGCGCTGTTGCCGCATGGTTTGGCGCCCGACCGTTTGACGCATGACTGGCAGTTGCGCCGCGCGCGCAGCTTGCAGGAAACGATATTGGCGGCGCGCGCCAGCAGCCGCGCGGTGGAGCAGCCCGAAGCGCTGGCCAATATGATCAGCCAGGTGCAGGAATTGATGGACGCCGAGCAATATCGGCAAGCGCGCGACCTGGCCGACCGTTTGCGCGAACCGTTGCTGAAGCCCGGCGTCGCCGGGAAGTTACGCAAGCGCGGCATGGCCTTGCTCAAGAAAATGTACAAGATGGAGGGCGACAAGGATGCGCTGGTGTCCTTGCAAGAAGATGAAGTGTCGGCGCTGGAAGGCGCGCTGTCGCAGGCGCGGGTGGCCAACCGCTGAGCCGGCGGCCGTGCCGACACGCGGCGCGGCGGCCAGCGCGCTGCAGGCCATGGTGAAAGGGCTGGCGATGCTTGCAAAATTTAGATGCTGATCGGTACACGGTTTGTGTAGCCGGGGCGTTGCTTCAGGTAAAATCTCTGCATGAGAATTCTTATCAGTAACGACGACGGCTACCTCGCCCCCGGCATCAGCGCGCTGGCCGAGGTGCTGTCCACGATCGCCGAGATCGTCGTGGTGGCACCCGACAGCAACCGCTCCGGCGCCTCCAACTCCCTGTCGCTGGACCGGCCCTTGTCGGTGCAGCAGGCGGCCAATGGTTTTTATTTTGTCAACGGCACGCCGACCGATTGCGTGCACGTGGCGCTGACCGGCATGCTGGACTACAAGCCGGACCTGGTGGTGTCGGGCATTAACAATGGCCCGAACATGGGCGACGACACCTTGTATTCCGGTACGGTGGCGGCGGCCACCGAAGGGTATCTGTTCGGCATTCCGGCGCTGGCCTTTTCGCAAGGTTCCTACGGCTGGGCCAACCTGGACAGTGCGGCGCGGGTCGCGCGCGACATCGTGCTGCGCCGTTTCGATGCGCTGGAAAAACCGTACCTGCTGAATGTCAATATCCCGAACCTGCCTTACGATGAATTGAAAAGCACGGTCGCCACCCGGCTGGGGCGGCGCCACTCGGCCCAGCCGGTGATCAAGGCGCACGATCCACGCGGCCGCGAAATCTTCTGGATCGGGCCGGTCGGCAATACCAGGGACGCCGGCGAGGGCACCGATTTTCATGCCACCGCGCAAGGCCATGTCTCGATTACCCCGCTGCAAATCGACCTGACCCACAAAACCCAACTGGATGCATTGGCAAAAGGCCTCGCATGAACGATAAACACCGGACCTTCCCCCTGCCTTTATCGTCGGTGGTAGATAAACCGGTGAAAAAAGCGGGCACATTTTCTCCCGCCAAGGTGGCCACGCCGCAAACGGCGACCCAGAACGCGGCGCAAAACGCCGGCCGTGGCGGCCATGGTTATGCCGATGCGGCGGCGTCGCCGTCGCGTTCGCACAGCCATGCGCAAGAGCGTACCCAGCCAGCCAGCGGCGCCATGGCGCCGCGGCCGGATGCGATGGTGTCGGAGGCGGTGCGGCGCGCCATGGTGGCGCGGGTCGCCAGGCAGGGCGTGCGCGACGGCGTGGTACTGGCGGCGCTGCAAACAGTGCCGCGCCATTTGTTCGTCGAAGAGGCGATGGCGAGCCAGGCCTATATCGACGCGTCGCTGCCGATCGGCCATCACCAGACGATTTCGCAGCCGTATATCGTGGCGCGCATGATCGAAGCGATGCGCAACGGCGGCAGGTTGAAGCGGGTGCTGGAAATCGGCACCGGCTGCGGTTACCAGGCGGCGGTATTGTCGCTGGTGGCGCAGGAAGTGTATTCGATCGAACGGATCAGGCCCCTGCATGAGCTTGCCAAGGCCAATTTGCGGCCTCTGCGCGTGCCGAACCTGCGTTTGCACTACGGAGATGGTATGCTTGGCCTGCCGCAAGCGGCTCCCTTCGACGGGATCATCCTTGCCGCCGCCGGGCTGGAAGTGCCGCAAGCCTTGCTGGAGCAACTGGCCACGGGCGGGCGACTGGTGGCGCCGGTAGGCGCCCGATTGCAGCATTTACAATTAATCACCCGGGTCGGAACAATGGAATGGACCAGCGAAACACTGGAAGATTGCCATTTTGTGCCCTTGCGTCCGGGAACGGTGTGATGCTTGCCAAGAAAAAAAAGCCGGACCTATCCAACCACATTATGCGAATGACTAAAAACAGCAATTTAATTTTACTGAGCCTGACACTGGCGCTGGTGAGCGCTTGCAGCAGCACCGGCTTGCAAGCGCCGGTGGTCGAGCGCAGCCCCGGCGAAGCCAGCCGTGGCGCCGCCGACGAAGCCGCCAAGGACCGCGACCCGGCGCTGTACACCGTGAAACGCGGCGACACGTTGATCCGCATCGCGCTGGAACATGGCCAGAATTACCGCGACCTGGTGGTCTGGAATAATTTGACGAACCCGAACGACATCAAGGTCGACCAGGTCTTGCGCGTGGCGCCGCCGGATGGCGGCGCCAGCGCGTCGAATCTGCAGGGCGGGGCGCAAACCTCGGCCGTGATCATGCCGCCGCCAACCGAAACCCGGCCGGCGCCGACCCCGCCAGTGACGAAGAAGACTGGCCCGCGCGGCGAAAAACGGCCGTATTCCGATGGCGCGCTGGCGGACATGCGCGCCGATGGCGCACCGGAAGGCAAGGCCGCCGATACGCCTGCGCCGGCGCCAGCCGCCGCGCCGGCTGCGGCGCGCCCTGCGTCCACCCCGCCAGCGGCACCGTCGCCAGCGGCCTCGGCCAGCAGCGCCGACGATGAAAAACTGAGCTGGATGTGGCCATCGGAAGGCAAGATCATCGCCACTTTCGATGAAGGCAAGAACAAGGGCATCGATATCGCCGGCCGCGCCGGCCAGCAAGTGGTGGCCGCCGGCGCCGGTAAAGTCATGTATGCCGGCAGCGGCATCCGCGGTTATGGTAATCTCGTCATTGTGAAGCACAGTAATAGTTTGCTGTCGGCGTATGCGCATAACCGCAGCATCCTGGTGAAAGAGGGCCAGACCGTCAGCAAGGGGCAAGCGATCGCCGAAATGGGAGATTCCGATACCGACACGGTCAAGCTGCACTTTGAAATACGCCAGCAAGGCAAACCGGTCGATCCGTCGAAATTCCTGCCTAACCGTTAGATGCGATGATGATGCGATGACAACCATGCCGCACGATCGATTGGAAGATGATACGGCGCCGGAAGATTTTCCGGATGAGCCGATGGATGAGCTGGCCGATGAGCTGGACATCGATTCCGTCGATGGTGCGCGGCAGGGACATGGCGAGGCGGCGCAAGAGGCCGCCGCGCCGGCCGGCGGCCTGCTGGAAAGCGTCGATGAATTGAAAAAAGTGCTGGCGGCGGAACTGTCGACCGACACCACCCAGCATTACCTGAACCAGATCGGCACGCGCGCCTTGCTGACCGCGCCGCAGGAAGTGCATTACGCCACGCTGGCCAAGCAGGGCGATTTCCAGGCCCGCCAGACCATGATCGAGCACAACCTGCGGCTGGTGGTGTCGATCGCCAAGCACTACATCAACCGCGGCGTGGTCTTGCTCGACATGATAGAAGAGGGCAATATCGGCCTGATGCGGGCGATCGACAAGTTCGAGCCCGAGCGCGGTTTCCGTTTTTCCACGTACGCCACCTGGTGGATACGCCAGAGCATCGAGCGGGCCATCATGAACCAGGCCCGTACGGTGCGCCTGCCGGTGCACATGGTGCGCGAACTGAACCAGATCCTGCGCGGCAAGTACCACCTCGAAGCGCAGCACCACAACGGCAAGGACGCCACCGCCGAAGACATCGCCGAACTGGTCGGCCGGCCGGTCGAGGAAGTGCAGGATATCCTGGCGCTGTCCGAACACGCCACCTCGCTCGACGCGCCGCTCGACAACGACCCGCAATCGTCGCTGATGGACATGTTGCCCGGCGATAGCAATGAAGCGCCGGACACCCGCGCCGAACAGCATGAAATGACGCTACTGGTGCGCGACTGGCTGACCAAGCTGCCGGAAAAACAGCGGCTGGTCATCATGCGCCGTTTCGGCCTCGATAACGACGATCCGGCCACGCTGGAAACGCTGGCCGAGGAAATGGGCGTGACCCGCGAACGGGTGCGCCAGATCCAGCAGGAAGCGCTGGTCAAGCTGAAGCGGGCGATGGCGGCGCGCGGCGTGGTGCGCGACTCGCTGCTGTAAAACCTGCTGCGTCGCCATCGCCGGCGCCGTCCGGCCGATGCGCATCTGCTATCATACGCCCCGCTCACGCCCGGCCCTGCACTTGGCGGCCCGCTTTTCGCGGCTAACCTTATCTATTGAACGCTATGCAAGAAAATATCATCGAAATCGAATCGCTCGACATGGACGCCCGCGGCGTCGGCCATTTGCACAATGAAGACGACACGCCGGGCAAGGTGGTGTTCGTCGAAGGGGCGTTGCCGGGCGAGCGCGTCAGCTTTGTCACTTTCAAGAAAAAGAAAAACTGGGAAGCGGCGCGCATGACCGCGCTGCACCGCGAATCGTCGATGCGGGTCAAACCGAAATGCGTGCATTTCGATAACTGCGGCGGCTGTTCGATGCAGCACCTGGAGCCAACTGCCCAGGTCGCCATCAAGCAGCGCGTGCTGGAAGATAACCTGTGGCACATCGGCAAGGTGCGGCCGTTGACCGTGATGCGGCCGATGTACGGCCCGACCTGGGGCTACCGTTACCGGGCACGCCTGTCGGTGCGCCACGTCAAGAAAAAAGATGCGGTGCTGGTCGGTTTCCATGAAAAAAAATCGGCCTTCGTGGCCGACATGGATAGCTGCGAAATCTTGCCGCCGCACGTATCGGCGATGCTGTTGCCGCTGCGCGCGCTGATCGCTTCGCTGTCGATTTTCGAGCAAATGCCGCAAATCGAACTGGCGGTCGGCGAAGACGTCACCGCGATGGTGCTGCGCATCATGGCGCCGCTGACGGCCGACGATGAAACCAAATTGAAGGCGTTTGCCGACCAATGGGGTGTGCAATGGTGGTTGCAGGTCAAGGGGCCGGAAACCGCCGTGCCGTTTTATCCGCTGGATAAGCAATTGCACTATTTGTTGCCGGAATTCGGCGTCAAGATGCCGTTCAAGCCGGTCGATTTTACCCAGGTCAACCACCACATCAACCGGGTGCTGGTATCGAAGGCGCTGCGCCTGCTGGAAGTGCAGCCCGAAGACCGGGTGGCCGACTTGTTCTGTGGCCTGGGCAACTTTACCTTGCCGCTGGCGACGCAGGGCAGTGAAGTGGTTGGCATTGAGGGTAGTACCACTCTGACCGAACGGGCGCTGGAAAATGCCAAGGCCAATGGTTTGTCGGCCAAGACCTCGTTCTCGACGCGCAATCTGTTTGAAGTGACGACCGAGGATTTGATCGCGCTGGGCAAGTTCGACCGCATGCTGATCGACCCGCCGCGCGATGGCGCGATGGCCCTGTGCCAGGCGCTGGCCGGCTTGCGCCAGGTGCGCCCCGAGATGCTGCCGAAGCGCATCGTCTACGTGTCGTGCAGCCCGTCGACGCTGGCGCGCGACGCCGGTATTTTAGCGCTGGAAGCGGGATATATCCTCAATAAGGCGGGTGTCGTCAACATGTTCCCGCACACTTCCCACGTTGAATCGATGGCGGTATTTGATCTGGCTTAAACGCGGCTCAGGTAAGGAACCCACGCGGGGCGGCCAGGCAGGCGCCCCGTCTTTCTTCGTACTACCCCGCCTGATGCCGCCGGCGATCACCGCTGGCATCATGCAGCGCGGCGGTGCAGGTCGATTTCACACATTTCCCAATCCGGCGTCACGGTTATAGCAATTCCGCATATTCTTCTGCCATTTCAGATTGATACCACTTCGATTTTGACGGCGAATTGGTCTTGTCCGGTGCATGCCATTGGGCGGCGTTTTTTTGTCCCAATATGTCATTCTGGCGACAGGCCACTTGCCCGGAGGAAATAAAGCGGTTTCCATGTCGCTCATTTGTTTTTATGCCACAAGTGGTATGGCGATTTTTGATGCCACTATAAAACCACTTGACCACCATTTTTGAAAGACGCATTCTCGATTCCGCTCACTCAACAACAGAAAAAGGGCTGACGCAGGGGTAGTTTTACATTTAAAAAAGAATCGGGCAGGAACGAATTCCATCAACTGAAATCAGGAGAAGACGTGGAAAATGTAATCTTAAAAAATACGATCAAAAACATGGTGCTGTTGCTGGCCAGTGGCGGTTTACTGGCGGCATGCGGCGGCGATTCCTCCAACTCCGCGGCGCAATCGAAAATGCTGGCGGCCAGCGCCAGTGCGGCGGCCTGCAGCGCGCCATGGGTGGCCAGCACGGCCTACACCGGCGGTGCGACGGTCAGCTATAACGGCGTGAACTACAAGGCCAACTACTGGACCCAGGGTAACAACCCGGCGACCAGCAATGGCGGCCCTGGCACTGGCCAGCCGTGGACCAAGGTCGACGACTGCTCGGCCACGCCGACTCCGACGCCTACCCCGACGCCTACTCCCACCCCGACGCCCACCCCGACTCCAACGCCCACCCCGACGCCGACCCCGACCCCGACCCCGACCCCAACGCCGAATGGCCGCGAAGTCGGTTCGTATTTTACGCAATGGGGCGTGTATGACCGCGACTATGAAGTGGCCAACATCCAGTCCAGCGGCGTGGCCGGCAAGCTGACCTTCATCAACTACGCTTTCGGCAATATCTACGCCAAAAACGGCGGTTACGAGTGCGGCATGATCACCAAGGCCGAACCGGGCGCGTCCAATCCGAACGCGCCGGACGCCGGTACCGGTGGCGACGCCGAGTCCGATTACATCCGCACCCCGAAACGCACGGTCGATGGCCAGGCGATTCCATGGGATGCGCCATTGTCGGGCAACTTCCTGCAGTTCAAAAAGCTGAAAGCGTTGAATCCGAACTTGAAAGTCCTCATTTCGCTGGGCGGCTGGAGCTGGTCGAAGAACTTCTCCGTGGGTTCCGCCACCGATGCGCTGCGCAAGCAACTGGTACGTTCCTGTATCGACATTTACCTGAAAGGCAACTTGCCGGTGCAAGGCGGCCGTGGCGGTCCGGGTGCGGCCAAAGGCGTGTTCGACGGTATCGACATCGATTGGGAATACCCGGTCGGCGGCGGCCAGCCGTACAACACCAACAGCCCTGCCGACAAGCGCAACTACACCTTGCTGATGGCGGAATTCCGCAGCCAGCTCGATGCGCTGGGTGCGATCGACGGCAAGCGTTATCTGTTGACGGCGGCGGTCGGCGCGGGCAAGGACAAGGTCGACAATACTGAAGCGGCCCTGTACTCGCAGTACATGGACTGGATCAACGTGATGACCTACGACTTCCATGGCGGCTGGGAAAATACCACCAACTTCAACGCCCATCTGTATGCCGATCCGAACGATCCTTCGGTAGGCGTGGTGCGCGAATACACGGCCGACAAGTCGATCCAGTATATGATCGCCTCAGGCGTGCCGCGTAGCAAGCTGTTGTTCGGTATCCCATTCTATGGCCGCGGCTGGACCGGCGTGGCGCCTGGACCGAATGGCAACGGCCTGTACCAAAGCGCGACCGGCCCGGCTCAGGGCAAGTATGAGTCGGGCATCGAGGATTATCAAATTCTCGCGACCAAGCCTGGCACCCGTTATTACCATCCGGTCACCAAGCAACTGTACCTGTACACCGGTGCCGGCGGCCAATGGTGGAGCTATGACGATGCGACTGTGATCGGCACCAAGGTCCAATACGTCAAGGATCAAAACCTGCGCGGTGCGTTCTCGTGGGAATTGGACGGCGATCCTTCCGGCACGCTGGCAACTGAAGTCTGGAAAGCCCGGTAATCCGGCGCTGTCACTGACTCACTGACGGGTGGTGCATGGGTTGTTACCGTGCACCACCTTTTTGCGTTATTAACGATACCTGAGCGTCACCTTGCCACAAGGAGAATGATATGGACCGGATGCGTGCCTTGCCGACTGCGCAATCGACTGACTTGAGCGACCAATGGCGCGGCTGGATCGCGGAAAACCTGATACTGGGAACCGCGCCGGGCAGCTTGATCCCGATCTTGATGCAGTCTGGCATCAGCGAACACGTCGCCACGCTGGAAGTGGCGCTGGCCTTGAAAAGTCCGTACCTGCAGGGCGCCAACCGTTTGAAGAACCGCTTGCTGAAGCGCGACTGGGTGCTCGGCATCCAGTGCAAGCTGAACCGTTTGCGCGCGCCGCAGATCGAACGGCGCCACCAATTGACGGCGCAAGAATTTCTCGACGAGTATTACAGCATCAACCAGCCGGTGATCATCACCGGCATGATGGAAGACTGGCCGGCGCGCCAAAAATGGAGCGCGGATTATTTCCGCGGCAAATTCAGCGAGCGCGAAGTGGAAGTACAGTTCGGCCGCAACGCCGACGACAATTACGAACTGAACAGCATCGCCCATAAACGCAAGATGGCGTTCGGCGACTATGTCGAGCTGGTGCAAAACAGCGGCAAGACCAACGATTTCTACATGACCGCCAATAACGATTCCTTGAACCGGCGCGCGTTGACGGAATTATGGGACGACATCGGCCAATTGCCGGAATACCTGAAACCGGACGGCCAGGCCCGCGGTTTCCTGTGGTATGGCCCGGCCGGCACGGTGACGCCCTTCCATCACGATTTGACCAATAACTTCATGGCGCAAGTGAGCGGACGCAAGCGGCTGCGCATCATCCCGGCCTGCGAAACGGCCAACGTGGCCAATCACCGCCATTGTTTCACCCAGGTCGACGGCCGTAATATCGACTTGCAGCGCTTCCCGCAAATGGCCAATGTGCAAGTACTGGAATGTGTGCTGGAACCGGGCGAAATCCTGTTCTTGCCGGTCGGCTGCTGGCATTTTGTCGAAGGACTGGATATCTCGGTGACGGTGGCGTTTACCAATTTTAAATGGGATAACGATTTTTATACCATGTACCCCAGCCATCACGATTTCTGAACGCGTCGGCAATCGCCAGACTAACCGGCCGTCAGGCCGGTTTTCATTTTCAGTGCAAAAATATTGATATAAACAGTCAATATCTTTCATTATCCTGCTGTGAATGGCGATGCGATAATCTTGCTCACTCTTCAGAACGAGATGATCTTGCGTCCTTTTACCGCCTGGCTGCACAGCTTCTTACCCGCCGCGTATTCCACTTCCAGCCACATCAGCAACAAGGAGCGCTTGCGCAGCTGCCTGGGCGCCTTGCTTGGCATTGGCGTGACCGCGGCTGCCACGCGCCTGCTGCTGGGACCGGAGGCCGGCTTGCCGATCCCGATGCTGATCGCGCCGATGGGTGCGTCTGCCGTGCTGCTGTTCGCGGTGCCGGCCAGTCCGCTGGCCCAGCCGTGGGCGCTGGTCGGCGGCAACCTGGTGTCGGCCTTGTCCGGCATCACGTGCGCGCGCTGGATCGGCGATCCGCTGGCCGCGGCGGCACTGGCGGTCGCCATGTCGATTGCCTTGATGTTCTGGCTGCGCTGCATCCATCCGCCATCGGGCGCGGTGGCCTTGACGGCGGTGCTGGGCGGACCGGCGATCCATGCGCTGGGCTATGGTTTTGTATGGCTGCCGGTCGGTCTCAATACCTTGATACTGCTGGCGGTGGCGATCGTGTACCACGCCGCCACGCGCCACGCCTATCCGCACCGCGCGCCGCTGCCGGTGGCGCCTGACCGCCATGCCACGCTGCTGCGGGCCGAACTCGACGCGGTGCTGGCCAGCCGTAATGAAGTGCTGGACGTCGATATCGGCGACTTGCAGGAAGTGCTGGCGGAAGTCGAAAGCCGCATGCTGCGCCGCCAGCCTGAGCCGCTGCGCAAGGCCGCATAAGGTCACGATGCTTGGTCATCATGAACAGATGCAATAAGATGGCGCATGGATATCAACTTGGCCCGTACCTTTCTGGAAGCCGCCGCCAGCGGCAGTTTTATCGTGGCGGCGCAGCGCTTGCACCTGACCCAGACGGCGGTCAGCGCGCGCATCCGCGCGCTGGAGCAGCAACTGGGGCGCCGGCTATTCGTGCGCAACAAGGCTGGCGCGCGGCTGACGCCGGCCGGCGAGCGTTTCATGCGCCATGCGGCGACCATGGTGCAAGTGTGGGAGCGGGCCCGCCAGCAAGTGGCGCTGCCGCCCGGCCGCGAAGACGGCGTCGGCATCGGCGGCGAGCTGAGCTTGTGGCATCCGCTGCTGGCCGACTGGCTGATCTGGATGAAACGTCATGCCCCTGAAATCGCCTTGCGGACCGAAGTCGATAGTGCGCCGCGCCTGCTCGATGGGGTGCAGGACGGCTCGCTCGACCTGGCCGTGCTGTACAACCCGCCGCAGCGGCCGGGCCTGGTCAGCGAATTGCTGGCCGAGGAAAAACTGATCATGATCACCAGCAGCGCCGACGGCATGCTGGACCCGGATGTCTACGTGTATGTCGATTGGGGTCCGAGTTTTGCCGCCAATCACCATGCAGCCTATCCTGAACTGGGCAATCCGCCCGTGACGGTATCGCTGGGACCGTTGGCGCTGACGTATCTCCTCAGCGTCGGCGGCGCCGGTTATTTCCGCAGCGGCACGGTGCAGCCTTTCCTTGACGCAGGTCAGCTGTACCGCGTCGCTGGCGCGCCGGAGTTTTCGCATTCGGTGTACGCGGTGCATGCGGGGCAGGGCGGCAATCCGACCGTGGAGCGGGCCCGTGGCGGCTTGCGCGAGGTGGCGGCCGGCCATGGCGGAGCGGGCTTGCGGCATACCATCGAGGCTCGTCCACAGGCATAAAAAAACCGGCCATGGGCCGGTTTTTTTGCGTTACGTATGCATCTTAATCGCGGCTGCCGCCGGCGAAGCCCAGCAGCGACAGCAGGCTGGTGAAGATGTTGTACACATCGAGGTAGATGCGCAGCGTGGCCGAAATGTAGTTGGTTTCGCCACCGTTGATGATTTGCTGCACGTCATACAAGATGTAGGCCGAGAAAATCGCGATCGCCATCACCGAGATCACGATCGACAGCGCCGACATGCCCAGGAAAATGTTGGCCACCGATGCCAGGATCAGCACGATCACGCCGGCGAACAGCCATTTGCCCATCGCCGAAAAATCGCGCTTCGATACCGTGGCGATAGTCGCCATCACGGCCAGAATGGTCGCGGTGCCGCCGAATGCCGTCATGATGAGTGCGCCACCGTTCGAATAACCGAGGGTGCGGGTCAGGATCGGCGTCAGCATCAAGCCCATGAAGAAGGTGAAGCCGAGCAATACGGCAACGCCGAGGCCGGAATTCTTGGTTTTTTCAATCGCGAACATGAAGCCGAAGGCGATTGCCATGAAAATGATGAAGCCCATGCCGCCATGCAGCATCGGCAGGTGCAGCTGCACGCCGACGAAGGCGCCCAGCACAGTAGGGATCATCGACAGCGCCAGCAGCCAATAGGTGTTGCGCAGTACGCGATGGCGTACTTGCTGCATGCCGCCCGACAGGTCAAAGGTTCGTTGCATGTTCTGATTCATACTGCCTCCAAGTCGTGGTTCAATTCTGGAAGTGTCTAACAAAATCTCCCCGGTCGTGTGGTATTGCGTCACCCCGAGAATTTTGTTAGACACCCCTAGCTCAGGTTATTCCTTATGCAAAGCATAGCATGACTGCTGATTTTCGCAAAAAAACCTGCTTAAGAATCAATTAAACAAGTTATTTGATGATGCCATCAGCGCAAGCTTATGGGTGATGCAGGGTGTTGTATGGTAAAATCGAAGGTTGATTGAGTTATCAATTTATCGTTTTAAACCTTTCTTTTTATTGGAGTTTTCACAAATGGCAATCGAACGCACCCTGTCGATCATCAAACCAGACGCAGTTGCAAAAAACGTAATCGGCCAAATCTACAGCCGTTTCGAAAACGCTGGCTTGAAAATCGTCGCTGCTCGCATGACCCAACTGTCGCGCGAACAAGCTGAAGGTTTCTACGCCGCGCACAAAGAACGCGGCTTCTTCAAAGACCTGGTCGATTTCATGGTGTCGGGCCCAGTCATGATCCAGGCCCTGGAAGGCGAAAACGCCGTTCTGGCACACCGCGACCTGATGGGCGCGACCGATCCTAAGAAAGCGGAAAAAGGCACCATCCGCGCCGATTTCGCCGATTCGATCGACGCTAACGCCGTACACGGTTCCGACGCTGTCGAAGCTGCTAAAGTAGAAATCGCTTACTTCTTCCCGGAAGTGGCTTAAGTTAAGTAATACACCGCCGTTTCCGCCGCGCCGCTGCGCGCGGGAACGGATTTTTAGAATTGTTTTGAAAAAATTATGAACACGACGACACTCACCAACTTGCTGGACCTCGATCCCGCGCAACTCATCGCTTATTGCGCCGAGTTGGGAGAGAAACCGTTCCGTGCCAAGCAATTGCAACGCTGGATACACCAGTTCGGCGCGTCCGATTTCGACGCCATGACCGACCTGGCCAAGTCGCTGCGCGACAAGCTGGCGACCCGCGCCGAAGTGCGCGCGCCGGCCGTGATCAGCGACCATACCTCGACCGACGGCACGCGCAAGTGGCTGGTCGACGTGGGCAACGGCAATGCCGTGGAAACCGTGTTCATTCCGGAAGATAACCGCGGCACATTGTGCATCTCGACCCAGGCCGGCTGCGCCGTCAATTGCCGCTTCTGCTCGACCGGCAAGCAAGGGTTCAACCGCAACCTGACGGTCGGCGAAATCATCGGCCAGCTGTGGATGGCGGAATTTGAATTGCGCAGGACCAAGGGCATCGAACCCGGCCCGAAAGGCGAACGCCAGATCACCAACGTGGTGATGATGGGCATGGGCGAGCCTTTATTGAATTTCGAACCGACCGTCACCGCGCTCAAGCTGATGCTGGACGATAACGCCTACGGCCTGTCGCGCCGCCGCGTGACCTTGTCCACCTCGGGCGTGGTGCCGATGATGGACAAGCTGTCGCAAGAGGTGCCGGTGGCGCTGGCGGTGTCGCTGCATGCGTCGAACGATACGCTGCGCGATGGCTTGATTCCACTGAACAAGAAATATCCGCTGAAGGAATTGATGGCGGCCTGCAAGCGCTACCTGGAATTCGCGCCGCGCGATTTCATCACCTTCGAATACTGCATGCTGGACGGCGTCAACGACAGCGACGAGCATGCGCGTGAATTGCTGGCGCTGGTGCAAGACCGCGAATTCGGTCTCAACTGCAAATTCAACCTGATTCCATTCAACCCGTTCCCGGAATCGGGTTTGTTGCGGTCGAAAAATCCGCGCATCAAGGCGTTTGCCCAGGTGCTGATGGATGGCGGCATCGTCACCACCGTGCGCAAGACGCGCGGCGACGATATCGACGCCGCCTGCGGCCAGCTGGCCGGCGAAGTCCAGGACCGCACCCGGGTCCAGCAGCGGATGGAAAAAATGAGCGAATATCAGCAAAAATTCGGCGCCAACTTCGGCAAGATCGTGGAGATCCGTTCCTGATGCCGGGACTGGTACAGCGCTGCGCGCTGCCGCTGGCCGCTTTATGCCTGGCCGGGCTGCTGGCTGGCTGTGCCGGCGGCGCCGGGAATGGCAGCGGCACGGCCGAATTGCTGACCAGTTCCGATATGACGGCGGGGCAAAAACGCGCCGAAATCCGCCGCGAGCTGGCGATCGGTTATTACCAGCAAGGCCAGCTGGAGGTGGCGCTCGATGAAATCAAGAAGGCGTTGCAAGCCGATCCGGACAGCGCCGAATCGTATGGTGTGCGAGCACTGATTTATTCGGACATGAACCAGTTGCCGCTGGCGCAAGATAATTACCAGCGCGCCCTGAAGCTGGCGCCAAATAATGCTGACCTGAATAATAATTATGGGGCATTCCTGTGCCATCATGGCCGTGAAAAGGAAGCGCTGCCGTATTTCGACCTGGCGCTGAAAAATCCGGCCACCGATGCCTCCAAGGGCAATGTGTTGAACAATGCTGGCTCTTGCCGTGTAAACTTGAAGGATTACGCTGGCGCCGAACCGTATTTATTGCAAGCGTTGCAACTGACGCCGGATTTGCTGGAAACCAATTTCAACCTGGCGCGCGTGTATTACGGGCGCGGGGATTATCAACGGGCCGGCTCTTTCATGACCAGGCTGAGTAAAATAGCAAAAATGGAGAGCCTGACAGCCGATGTGCTGTGGCTCGGAATCAAGGTGCAGCATAAGCTCGGCGACACGGGTGCGGAAGCTGGCCTGGCGACGCAATTGCGCCGCCGCCATGCCGGTTCGGCCGAGTATGCTGCTTATCAACGTGGGGCGTTTGATGAGTGAGACAGGGATACCAATGAATGCAGAGTGGGCAGAGCAGCCACAGCCCCAGCGCAACCTGGGAGCGCCGGGCGCGCAACTGAAGGCGCAGCGTGTGGCGCTGGGCTGGAGCATCGAACAGGTGGCGGACCAGCTGAAGCTGGCGCCGCGCCAGGTCATCGCACTGGAAGACGGCGATACCGCGGCCTTGCCGAACCTGGCGGTGGTGCGCGGTTTTGTGCGCGCCTACGCCAAAGTGGTCAAGCTGGACGCCGCGCCGCTGGTGGCGATGATTGCCGTCAATCAGGAGCCGGCCCAGGAAGCCGCGCCGGCCCGGCGCGAAATCTCGGCCTCGTTTTCCGAATCGCGCTTTCCGTCGCTGACCCAGCGGTCGTCGAACAAGGCCGGCTGGATCGCCGGCGCGGTGCTGGTGGCGGCGCTGGCCGCCGCTTTCGGCGCCTATAAAATGGGATATATTCCGCCATCGCTGCTGGCGCACGCCGACAAGGATGCGGTGCACGCCCCGGCGGTGGGTACGGGCGCGGTCGAAACCACGCTGGTCAAGCCGGGCCAGGATTTGTCGCCGCTGCCGTCGCCGACCAATTCGGTGCCGCTGATTTCGGTGCCGCCGCCAGCCGGCGACAGCGCGGCCGCGACCTCGAATGTGGCGCCGGCGATTGCACCGGCGGTGCCGGCCACCGCAGTCCCGGCTCCGGCCCCGGCGGCAACGCCGGCCGCCGCGCCAGTGGCCGCCCCGGCGGCCGGCACTGATGCCGCCGCGGCGGCCAATGCGCTGGTGTTGACCACGACCCAGGATTCCTGGATCGAAGTGCGGCGCAGCGCCGGCGGCGCGCCGCTGATGTCGCGCCTGGTCAAGGCGGGCAGTACGGAAACCGTCAACGTCACCGAACCGGTGCTGCTGGTGGTCGGCAAGCCGGCCGGCGTGCAAGCGACCTTGCGCGGCGCGCCGCTGACACTGACGCCAGTGCCGGGCGGTACCACTTCACGTTTGAATCTGAAATAATCATGGCTTCCCCGACTACAGTTATCGAAGCGATCGGCTCCGGCCCGTCGTCCCGGCGCGACAGCCGCAGCGTGTTGATCGCCCACGGCCAGCGCCGCATCTACGTCGGCGGCAATGCGCCGGTGGTGGTGCAGTCGATGACCAATACCGATACCGCCGATGCGATCGGCACCGCGATCCAGATCAAGGAACTGGCGCGCGCCGGTTCCGAGCTGGTGCGCCTGACGGTGGACCGGCCGGAAGCGGCCGCCGCCGTGCCGTACATTCGCGAACAGCTCGACAAGATGGATATCGACGTGCCGCTGGTCGGCGATTTCCATTACAACGGCCACACCTTGCTCAACGATTATCCGGATTGCGCGCGGGCGCTGTCGAAGTACCGCATCAACCCGGGCAACGTCGGCAAGGGCGCCAAGCGCGACACGCAATTCGCGCAAATGATCGAAGCGGCCTGCAGATATGACAAGCCGGTGCGCATCGGCGTCAACTGGGGCAGCCTGGACCAGGCGCTGCTGGCGCGCATCATGGATGAAAACGCCGGCCGCGCCGAACCCTGGCCTGCGCAGGCGGTGATGTATGAAGCGCTGGTCACGTCGGCGATTGAAAACGCCGTGCGCGCCGAACAGCTGGGCCTGGCGCGCGACAAGATCATCTTGTCGTGCAAGGTGTCCGGCGTGCAGGATTTGATCGCGGTGTACCGCGAACTGGCCAGGCGCTGCGACTACCCGCTGCACCTCGGGCTGACCGAGGCGGGCATGGGCAGCAAGGGCATCGTCGCGTCGACCGCCGCGCTGTCGGTGCTGCTGCAGGAGGGCATCGGCGACACGATCCGCATTTCGCTGACGCCGGAGCCGGGCGGCGACCGTAGCCGCGAAGTGATCGTCGGCCAGGAAATCTTGCAAACCATGGGCTTGCGCAAGTTCGCGCCGATGGTGATCGCCTGTCCGGGTTGTGGCCGCACCACCTCGACCACGTTCCAGGAGTTGGCCGATAATATACAAAGCTATTTGCGCGAGCAGATGCCGGAATGGAAAAAAGCCTATCCGGGCGTGGAAGGCATGAACGTGGCCGTGATGGGATGCATCGTCAACGGCCCGGGCGAATCGAAACACGCCAATATCGGCATCAGCCTGCCCGGCACCGGCGAATCGCCGGCCGCGCCGGTATTTGTCGACGGCCAGAAAGTGGTGACGCTGCGCGGCGAGCGCATCGTCGAGGAATTCCAGGACATCGTGCTGGACTACGTGAAAAGCCATTACGGCAAACAGGCGGCCACGGTCTGACTAGCCCGGCTGCAAGCAATTGCGGCCTTCAAGAACACAATAGAAGATAGAACATCATGTCAGAAAATAAAAAACCAGCAAAGATCAGCGCCGTCAAAGGCATGAATGATTTGCTGCCGGCCGATGCGCCGCTGTGGGAATTGTTTGAAAACACTGCCCAGTCGGTCTTCCAGAGTTATGGCTTCCAGCATATCCGCACGCCGATCGTCGAAGAAACCAGGCTGTTTGCGCGCGCCATCGGCGCCGTCACCGATATTGTTGAAAAGGAAATGTATTCGTTCACCGACTCGATGAACGGCGACTTGCTGACGCTGCGCCCGGAAGGCACGGCCGGCGTGGTGCGCGCGGTGGTCGAGCACAACCTGGTCTACGAAGGTCCGAAACGGCTGTGGTACAAGGGCCAGATGTTCCGCCACGAGCGTCCGCAAAAGGGCCGCTACCGCCAGTTTTACCAGTTCGGCGCGGAAGCGATCGGCTTCACCGGCCCGGATATCGACGCCGAAATGATCATGATGTGCCGCCGCCTGTGGGATGACCTGGGCCTGGAAAATATCCGCCTGGAACTGAACTCGATCGGCGACGCGGCCGAGCGCCAGCTGCACCGCGCCGACTTGATCGCCTACCTGGAAGGCCACGCCGACTTGCTCGACGAAGAGGCAAAGCGTCGCCTGCACAGCAATCCGCTGCGCATTCTCGATACCAAGAATCCCGCCATGCAAGACATGGTCGATGGCGCGCCGAAACTGCTCGATTACCTGGGCGCGGAATCGCTGGCCCACTTCGAGGGCGTGCAAAAGATCTTGAACCACAACAATATTCCGTTCACCATCAATCCGCGCCTGGTGCGCGGCCTGGATTATTACAACCGCACCGTGTTCGAGTGGGTCAGCGACAACCTGGGCGCGCAAGGCACGGTATGCGCCGGCGGCCGCTACGACGGCATGGTCGAAATGTTCGGCGGCAAGCCGACCCCGGCGGTCGGTTTTGCGATGGGCATCGAACGCCTGGTGTTGCTGATGAAGGACGCCGGCGCGCCGGAAGCGCCGGCGCTGTGCGACGTGTATCTGGTGCACCAGGGCGAGGGCGCGCAATTGCAAGCGTTCGTGCTGGCCGAGCGGATACGCGATGCCGGCCTGGACGTTGTGCTACATTGCGCTGCGAGCAACGGCGGCGCGGCCTTCAAGAACCAGATGAAGAAAGCCGACGCCAGCGGCGCGGCGTTTGCCGTGATCCTCGGCGACGCCGAAGTCGAGCAGCATGTGGCCAACGTCAAGGCGCTGCGCGAAGCCGACGCCGAGCAGCAGCAAAGCGCGGTGCCGTTCGACGATGTGGTCGATTACCTGGTTGACCAGATTGTCGGCAGCAACGATTGCGGCCATGACCACAGCGATGGCCACGTGCATTATCATCACTGATTAGATTGTGTTTTACCCCGTCGCTGTTCCCGGTTTCACCTTTGATTAACTACCCAAAACTGAATAGACATGGCATACGATCACGAAGAACAAGAACAATTAGCTTCCCTCAAAGCATGGTGGAATCAGTACGGCAACCTGACTTCCTGGGTGCTGATAGTCGCGCTGGCAGGTTATAGCGGCTGGACTGGCTGGAAATATTACCAGCGCACCCAGTCGGCGTCGGCGTCGCAGCTGTATGACGAGTTGCAAAACGCCGTCAAGGCCAAGGACAATGCCAAGGTGCAGCGCGCCGCCGGCGACATGCAGTCGCGTTTCGGCGGCACCACCTACGCGCCGATGGGCGCGCTGGTGGCGGCCAAGAGCGCGTTCGACGCCAACGACTTGAAAGCCGCCAAGGCCCAGCTGCAATGGGTGGCCGACCATGGTTCCGAGGAATACCAGGCGGTGGCGAAGCTGCGCCTGGCGGGCGTGCTGCTGGATGAAAAAGCCTACGATGAAGCGCTGAAAGTGCTGGCTGGCGACACCACCGCGCAATTTGCCGGCGCCGTGGCCGACCGCAAGGGCGACATCCTGGTGGCGCAAAACAAGATCGCCGAAGCGCGCACCGCCTACCTGGCCGCGCTGGCCGCGACCGACAAGAAAAGCCCTGGCCGTCAACTGATCGAAGTCAAGCTCGAAGCGATCGGCGGCACCTTGCCTGACGCAAAAGCAGCCGCTTAATATCGCGGTCCGCGGCGGCAGCGCCAGGGCGCCGCCGCCGCGGCTATAGAAAAACAAGAGATAGGTAGGGTTAAACTCATGCGCATCACCGAGAAACTGATAGCTGCAAGCTTGCTGGCCGTGCTGGCCGGATGTTCGTCATTAAATCCGTTCGCCTCCAAGGAAACCAAGAACCAGCCGGCCAAGCTGGTCGACATCAAGTCGCAATTGCCTGTCAAGACCAGCTGGAAATACTCGATCGGCAAGGCTGGCGTGTACAGCTTCACGCCGGCGCTGGCCGATGGCAGCCTGTTTGTCGCCAGCAACGACGGCGCGCTGGCGCGGCTCGACGTGCAAAGCGGACGCGAGCAGTGGCGCGTCAAGGCCGGCAATGAGCTGACCGGCGGCGTCGGCAGCGATGGCGCGGTGGTGGCGGTGGGCGGCATCAAGGGCGTGGTGCTGGCTTTCGACGGCCAGGGCAAGCCATTGTGGACCCAGCAGGCTTCCAGCGAAATCCTGTCGGCCCCGGTGGTCGGCCAGGGCGTGGTGGTGGTGCGCAGCGTGGATAACCGCATCGTCGGCCTGGATGCCAGGACCGGCGAAAAGAAATGGACCGTGCAGCGCACCACGCCGGCCCTGACGCTGCGCAATGCGCCGGGCATGGTGATCGGCGGCGCCAACGTGTACATCGCCCAGCCGGGCGGCAAATTGCTGGCCTTGGCGCTGGCGACCGGCGTGCAGCGCTGGGAATCGGTGGTCGGCGAGCCGCGCGGCGCGACCGAGCTGGAACGCGTGACCGATATTTCGG
Source organism: Janthinobacterium agaricidamnosum NBRC 102515 = DSM 9628 (assembly GCF_000723165.1). Taxonomy (NCBI): domain Bacteria; kingdom Pseudomonadati; phylum Pseudomonadota; class Betaproteobacteria; order Burkholderiales; family Oxalobacteraceae; genus Janthinobacterium; species Janthinobacterium agaricidamnosum. Next base: position 3,765,205 of record NZ_HG322949.1, on the reverse strand, counting down.
GCACGCCGGTACTGTTCGATAAGGATATCTGCACCGTGACGTACCAGGGCAAGGTGGCCTGCTTCGACGCTGCTACCGGCGTCAGCCGCTGGAACAAGGACCAGTCGTCGGATGTCGGCGTGGCGGTCGACCAGCGCTTCGTCTTCACCGCCGATGAAAAAGGCGCGGTCTCGGCCTTCAGCCGCGAAGGCGGCCAGAATGCATGGAAAACCGACACGCTGGCTTTCCGCCGCCTGTCGACCCCGGCATCGTTCGGGCGCACCGTCGCCGTCGGCGACTATCAGGGTTACATCCACTTCCTGTCACGGGAAGATGGCGCAATAATAGGTCGTGTCAGCACCGACGGCAGTTCGATCGTATCGGACCCGGTCATCGCCGGCACGAATTTGATTTTTCAAACCCAATCAGGGACAGTGACCGCTTTCGCGGTCGAGTAATACAATGAAGCCGGTAATTGCACTAGTAGGTCGACCCAACGTTGGGAAATCGACTTTATTCAATCGTCTGACCCGCTCGCGCGATGCGCTGGTGGCGGACTTGCCTGGGTTGACGCGCGATCGTCACTATGGCGAGGGCCGTGTCGGCGAACGTCCCTTCCTGGTCATCGATACGGGCGGTTTCGAGCCCGTCGCCAAGGAAGGCATCATGCACCAGATGGCCTTGCAAACCAAGCAAGCCGTGGCCGAGGCCGACGTGGTGGTCTTCATCGTCGACGGCCGCCAGGGTTTGACGCCGCACGACAAGACCATCGTCGACTTCCTGCGCAAGAGCGGTCGTCCGGTATTGCTGGTGGTTAACAAGAGCGAGGGCATGCGCTATACGGCGGTGGTGTCCGAGTTCTACGAACTGGGCATGGGCGATCCGTACGCGATTTCGTCGGCCCACGGCGACGGCGTGACCGACCTGGTCGAAGTGGCGCTGGACCTGGCCTTTGCGCAGCGTCCGGAAGAACCGGAAGAGCTGGAAAAAGCCGACCGCGGCATCAAGATCGCCATCGTCGGCCGGCCGAACGTCGGCAAGTCGACGCTGGTCAATACGCTGCTGGGCGAAGAGCGCGTGATCGCCTTCGACATGCCGGGCACGACCCGCGACTCGATCGAGATTCCGTTCGAGCGCGACGGCCAGAAATACACGCTGATCGATACCGCCGGCATCCGCCGCCGCGGCAAGGTATTCGAAGCGATCGAGAAATTCTCGGTGGTGAAAACCCTGCAATCGATTTCCGAAGCCAACGTGGTGGTGCTGCTGCTCGACGCGCAGCAGGATATCTCGGAGCAGGATGCGCATATCGCCGGCTTCGTGCTGGAAACCGGCCGTGCGCTGGTGGTCGGCGTGAATAAATGGGATGGCTTGCAATCGCACCAGCGCGACGAAATCAAGATCGATATCGACCGCAAGCTGGACTTCCTGTCGTTTGCCCAGACCCACTTCATTTCGGCGCTGAAGGGCAGCGGCATCGCTCCGCTGATGAAGTCGCTCAACGCGGCCTACGCGGCCGCCATGTGCGACCTGTCGACGCCGAAGCTGACCCGCGCGCTGATCGAGGCGGTGGAGAAGCAGGAACCGCGCCGCAAGGGATCGATCCGTCCGAAACTGCGCTATGCGCACCAGGGCGGCATGAACCCGCCGGTGATCGTGATTCACGGTAATGCGCTGGACGCCGTCGGCGACCCGTACAAGCGTTATCTGGAAAAACATTTCCGGGATACATTCTCACTGGTCGGCACGCCGTTGCGCATTGAATTGCGTACCGGTAAAAATCCATTTGCCCGAACGCCGAAATAAAACCCGGCAGATGCCTTCTGGCGTAACGTTTGCGGCAATACCGCGTTAATACGGCTCAGGTCGTATAAAAAAAATAAGGTTCGTGCGACAGGCAGCGCAAAAACAGGTTACAGTAGCTCCGAGGCATCATTCTCTTTGCAGAGAATGATGCCCCAGCACTTGAAATCAAGCGAGTCGCCTCCAATTCTTAAATACAACAACATTATGGAGCTGTTATGAGCAACAAAGGGCAACTGTTACAAGACCCATTCCTCAATGCATTACGCAAAGAGCATGTTCCAGTGTCGATTTACCTGGTTAATGGCATTAAATTGCAGGGCCATATCGAATCTTTCGATCAATATGTCGTGTTGCTGCGCAATACGGTAACCCAGATGGTTTATAAGCATGCCATCTCGACAGTGGTGCCGGCTCGCGCCGTCAATCTCAATATTGAATCCGAAGCGGAGTAAACCGTTGAGCATGACGGTCCCAGGCCGGGCCTTCCACTCAACCATCGCCGGGCTGCCATGCGCGCGGCCCTAGTCGGCGTCGATTTCGGCCAGGGCGACTTTGCCGCCAGCGTCGAGGAATTGACGTTGCTATCGCGTTCCGCGGGAGCGGAGCCGATCATGACCATCACGGCAAAGCGCTCCAGTCCCGATTCCGCATATTTCGTCGGTAGCGGCAAGGCCGATGAAATCGGCGACGCCGTCCTCAACGACGGGCTGGAAATCGTCATCTTCAACCACGCCTTGTCGCCTGCCCAGCAGCGCAACCTGGAAAAACGCCTGAATACCCGGGTGCTCGACCGTACCAGCCTGATCCTCGATATCTTTGCGCAGCGCGCCAAGAGCCACGAAGGAAAATTGCAGGTCGAGCTGGCCCAGTTGCAGCATCTGGCCACCCGCCTGATACGCGGCTGGACCCATCTGGAACGGCAAAAAGGCGGTATCGGCTTGCGCGGTCCCGGCGAAACCCAGCTGGAAACCGACCGCCGGCTGATCGGCGACCGTGTCAAGGCCTTGCGCGCGCGGCTGGAAAAGCTGCACAAGCAACGCGAAACCCAGCGCCGCTCGCGCGGCCGCAGCCATACGTTTTCAGTGTCGCTGGTCGGTTATACCAATGCCGGCAAGTCGACCCTGTTCAACGCCGTGACCAAGGCCGGCGTGTACGTGGCCGACCAATTGTTCGCCACCCTGGATACCACTTCGCGGCGGGTCTATCTCGGCCAGGAAGTGGGCAACGTGGTGATCTCGGACACGGTCGGTTTCGTGCGCGAATTGCCGCACCAGCTGGTGGCGGCTTTCCGCGCCACGCTGGAAGAGACCATTCACGCGGATTTGCTGCTGCACGTCGTCGACGCCGCGTCGCCGGTGCGCATGGAGCAGATCGAACAGGTCAACCTGGTCTTGAAAGAGATCGGCGCCGATCACATTCCGCAGATTCTGGTGTGGAACAAGATCGACGCGGCTGACCTGGAGCCGTCGGTCGAACGCGATGAAAACGACAAGCTGCACCGCGTTTTCATCAGTGCCCGGACCGGCAGCGGTCTCGACCTGTTGCGTGAGGCCATCGTCGAAGCGGCCAGGGACGCGCCGGCGGCGGCCCATCTCTATCATCACGGCGACGCCGCAATGCAGGACGATCAGGCGGATGATCTGCAGGATGACGCCGGCCAGGATCAGGCAGTAGAAGCTGACCAGGCTGATAGTATTCCAACCCACTCCCAAGTCGGAACACGATAGTATGCTTGTCAACCTCAACAAAAAACTAGGCTTGAAGTTATCCCTCAACGATCCCCGCTGGGGCAATCGCAAGGATGACGGCAAGAAAGCCCAAGAAGGCAAAAAGCCAGGCGAAGGTCCTCCCGACCTCGACCAACTGTGGCGCGATTTCAACCAGCGCCTGAACGCCTTTTTCGGCCAGAAGAACCGGCCCGACAATGGCGGTGGCGCGGGGGGCGGCGGCCAGCGTCCGGACATGAAGGGCGCCGGCATCACCGCCGGCGTGGTCGGCGGCATCGCCGTGCTGATCTGGCTTGCCAGCGGCGCCTTCATCGTCCAGGAAGGCCAGTCCGGCGTGGTGCTGACGTTCGGCAAATACAGCCATACCACGCCGTCCGGCTTCAACTGGCGCCTGCCGTATCCGATACAGTCGAATGAAATCGTCAACGTGTCGCAAGTGCGCACGGTGGAAGTCGGCTACCGTTCGACGCTGAAGAACAAGCAGGCCGGCGAATCGCTGATGCTGACCGACGATGAAAACATCATCGACATCCAGTTCGCGGTGCAATACACGCTGAAGGACCCGGTGGCCTGGCTGTTCAACAACCGCGACGCGGAAGAGTCGCTGCGCCAGGTCGCCGAAACGGCGATCCGCGAAATCGTCGGCCGCAGCAAGATGGACTTCGTGCTGTATGAAGGCCGCGAAAAGGTCGCCTTCGACACGCAGCAGCTGATGCAGCATGTGCTGGACCGTTACGCGGTCGGCGCGCAAATCACCAACGTCACGATGCAGGCGGTGCAGCCGCCGGAGCAGGTGCAAAGCGCGTTCGACGACGCCGTCAAGGCGGGCCAGGACCGCGAGCGTCAAAAGAACGAAGGCCAGGCCTACGCCAACGACGTGATCCCGAAAGCGCGCGGCGCGGCATTCCGCCTGATCCAGGAAGCCGAGGCATACCGTTCGCTGGTCACTGAAAACGCCGAGGGTAATGCTTCGCGCTTCCAGCAAGTGCTGGTCGAGTACCAGAAGGCGCCGGCCGTCACGCGCGACCGGATGTACCTGGAAACCATGCAGCAAGTGTTCTCCAGCGCCAGCAAGGTCATGGTCGACGCCAAGAACGGCAGCAACCTGCTGTATCTGCCGCTCGACAAGCTGATCTCCCAGGCCGCCGCCGGCGACGCCACGGCAGCCGCGGCGCGCGCGGCCGCCAGTGCCGCCGCCGCGCCGCAGCCGCCGGTCAATGCCGTGCTGCCGCAGGAAGTCGTCATCGAAGGGTCGCGCAGTCGTTCCCGGGATTCCTCACGTGAACGGGAGAGTCGTTAATGAATCGTATCGTAGCAGCCCTGATCGCGGGCTTTATCGTGATCCTGCTGTTGTCGTCCACCGTGTTCGTGGTCGACCAGCGCAAGTACGCCATCGTGTTCGCCCTGGGTGAGGTCAAGCAGGTGATCAGCGAGCCGGGCTTGCACTTCAAGCTGCCGCCGCCGTTCCAGAACGTGCTGTACCTGGACAAGCGCATCCTGACCATCGATACGCCTGAACCGGAACGTTTTATCACCGCCGAAAAGAAAAACATTTTGGTCGATGCCTTCGTCAAATGGCGCATCATCGAACCGAAACTGTATTTCGTCAGTTTCGGCGGCGATGAGGGCCGCGCGCGCGACCGCATGTCGCAAATCGTCAAGGCGGCGCTGAACGATGAAATCACCAAGCGCACCGTGCGCGAAGTGATTTCGGGCCAGCGCGGCAAGGTGATGGAATCGATCCGCGCCAAGGTGGTGGCGGAAGCCAAGCTGATTGGCGTCGAGATCATCGACGTGCGCCTGAAGCGTGTCGATTATGTCGAGCAGATCAATAACTCGGTGTACGACCGCATGAAGTCGGAGCGGGTACGGGTGGCGAATGAATTGCGTTCGACCGGTTCGGCCGATTCGGAAAAAATCCGCGCCGACGCCGACAAGCAGCGCACCGTGATTTTGGCCGAAGCCTACCGCGACGCTGAAAAGATCCGCGGCGAGGGCGATGCCAAGGCGTCGCAGATTTACGCCCAGGCGTTTGGCAGGAACCCGGAGTTCTACAAGTTCTACCGCAGCCTGGAAGCGTATCGCGCCACCTTTAAAAATCATGGCGACGTGATGGTGGTCGACGCCAATTCGGACTTCTTCAAATACTTCAAGGGTTCCGGCTCCGCCGGCCCGGCGGCTCCGGCCAGGAAGTAAGTCTGTAGCGGCTACGCCGCAAGCCCGTCGGGGCCGGTTTTTGAGTGTCGCTATTTTCCAAAAATGGCGTCGCGCAAAGGCCGGCCCCGATGTTTTTGGCACATCATTTTGGCAATTCCTCCCTGTAACGCCATATTTTCGCGTAAAATATCAGGTTCGGCCTCTTGCCTGGCGCGCCCGCCGCTGCCTCGCATGGTGCATTTTTCAACTTTCTTCCGTAACTCGCTCCCTCATGCCGAATTGGCTTTTGCCCGAAAATATTGCCGATGTTTTGCCGTCGGAAGCGCGCAAGATCGAAGAGCTGCGTCGTTTGATGCTGGATAATTTCCGTCTGTACGGATATGAACTGGTGATGCCGCCGCTGCTCGAATACCTGGAGTCGCTGATGACCGGCGCCGGCAAGGATACCGACCTGCGCACCTTCAAGCTGGTCGACCAGCTGTCGGGCCGCATGCTCGGCCTGCGCGCCGACATGACCACCCAGGTGGCGCGCATCGATGCGCACTTGCTGAACCGCGCGTCGGTGACCCGCTTGTGCTACGCCGGCAGCGTGCTGCACACCCGTCCGTCGGGTTTGCACGCGACCCGCGAACCGCTGCAGATCGGCGCCGAAATGTATGGTCACGGCGGCCTGGAAGCCGACGCTGAAATCCAGGAACTGGCGCTGGCCTCGCTGGCCCTGGCCGGTTTCACCGAAGTGCGGCTGGACTTGTCGCATGCCGGACTGCTGCGCGCCATCATCGTCGAAGACGCGGCCGCGCTGAAGGACGAAGCGGCGCTGTACGCGCTGCTGCGCGCCAAGGATGCGCCGGGCCTGCGCGACATCAGCGCCGGGTACGGCGCCGCCACGCGCGGCGCCTTGCTGGCGTTGCCGGGACTGTATGGCGACATCGACGTGCTGGCGCGCGCCCGCGAAGTCTTGCCGGCGCTGCCGGGCGTGACCCGCGCGCTGGCCGAACTCGCCGCGCTGGCCGGCTCGGCGTTGGGCCGCGCCGAGGTGGCGATCGATCTGGCCGACTTGCGCGGCTATCAATATGAAAGCGGCGCGATGTTCGCCTTGTACGTGCCGGGCTTGCCGAACGCGGTGGCGCGCGGCGGCCGTTACGATCACGTCGGCGAAGCGTTCGGCCGGGCCCGCCCGGCGACCGGCTTTTCGCTCGACTTGCGCGAACTGGCGCGCCTGTTGCCGACCGCGGAGCGCAAGCATTCGATCCGCGCACCGTGGGGCAACGCACCAGAATTGAAGGAAAAAATCGCCGCGCTGCGCAAAGCGGGCGAGGTGGTGATCCAGAGCATGCCTGGTCACAGTAATGAACAAGACGAGTTCGAGTGCGATCGCGCGCTGGTGCTTGCCGATAATGGTAGTAGCTGGATTCTTAAAAACTTAGGTTAAGTGATGTCAAAGAAAATTATGGCAAAGAACGTCGTTGTCATCGGCACCCAATGGGGCGATGAAGGTAAAGGCAAGATCGTCGACTGGTTGACCGATCACGCCCAGGGCGTGGTGCGCTTCCAGGGCGGCCACAATGCAGGCCACACGCTGGTCATCGGCGGCGTCAAAACCGCCTTGCAACTGATCCCTTCGGGCATCATGCGCCCGGGCGTCGCCTGCTACATCGGTAACGGCGTGGTGGTGTCGGTGCCGGACGTGCTGCGCGAAATCGACAAGCTGGAAAAAGTCGGCGTCGAAGTCGCGTCGCGCCTGAAAGTGTCGGACGCCGCACCGGTGATCCTGCCTTACCACTCGGCGCTCGACCTGGCCCGTGAAGCGGCGCGCGGTGCGGCCAAGATCGGCACCACCGGCAAGGGCATCGGCCCGGCCTACGAAGACAAAGTGGCGCGCCGCGCGATCCGCGTCGCCGACTTGCTGAACGAAAAACGTTTCGCCGAAAAACTGGCCGAAAACCTGGATTACCACAATTTCGTGCTGGAGCACTACCTGAAGGCGCCACGCGTCGAGTACCAGAAAACCCTGGATGACGCGCTGGCCTACGTGCCGCGTTTGCGTCCGATGGTGACCGACGTGTCGAGCGCGCTGTACGCCGCGCACAAGGCCGGCGCCAACCTGCTGTTCGAAGGCGCGCAAGGTTCCTTGCTCGACGTCGACCACGGCACCTATCCGTTCGTCACCTCGTCCAACTGCGTGGCGGGCAATGCGTCGGCCGGCGCCGGCGTCGGTCCGAACATGCTGCACTACATCATGGGCATCACCAAGGCCTACACCACCCGCGTCGGTTCCGGTCCGTTCCCTTCGGAACTGCCGACCGATGCAGGCGTGGGCCACCATCTGGCGCAAGTCGGCCATGAATTCGGCACCGTGACGGGCCGCGCCCGCCGCTGCGGCTGGTTCGACGCTGCCTTGCTGCGCCGCTCGGTGCAAATCAACGGCGTGACCGGCATGTGCCTGACCAAGCTGGACGTGCTGGACGGCATCGCAACACTGAAACTGTGCACCGGCTACACCATCGACGGCGTGTCCGTGGACATCTTCCCGTCGGGCGCGGAAGAAGCCGCCCGTTGCGTGCCGGTGTACGAAGAGATGCCGGGCTGGACCGAAAGCACCGTCGGCGCCAAGTCGCTGGCGGCGTTGCCGGCCACCGCGCGCGCCTACATCAAACGTATCGAAGAATTGGTCGGTGTGCCAGTCGATATGGTATCCACCGGTCCTGACCGCGAAGAAACCATCGTCTTGCGCCATCCATTCGAATAACCAGAGTAAAGAACTGACATGACTACCCCACAATCGAACGATCAACACCTCTGGGTCAACTGGGACGAGTACCACCGCCTGATCGAGCGCCTGGCGCTGAAGGTGTACGAATCGGGCTGGAAATTCGACCAGGTGCTGTGCCTGGCGCGCGGCGGCGTGCGTCCGGGCGACGTGTTCTCGCGCATTTTCGACTTGCCGCTGGCGATTTTGTCGACCAGCTCGTACCGCGAAGAAGCCGGCACCGTGCGCGGCGACCTCGACATCGCCAAGTACATGACCATGACCAAGGGCCCGCTGGCCGGCCGCATCTTGCTGGTGGACGACCTGGCCGACTCGGGCGTCACGCTGAACAAGGTGACCCGCCACTTGAAGGACAACTTCGAAGGCGTGACCGAAGTCAAATCGGCGGTGATCTGGCTCAAGGGCAGCTCGGTGGTGCGTCCGGATTACTTCCTGGAAGAACTGCCGCACAACCCATGGATACACCAGCCGTTCGAAGACTACGACGGCCTGCGCCCGCATCAGCTGGCGGCGTGGATTAAAAAAGGCGAAGCGGCGAAGTAATTTGCCGTGGTATTTGCTGGTACAAAAAAGACGATCGTTGGATCGTCTTTTTTTATACCGCAGCGCAGCATCGCTCCTCGCTTCTGATCTCGTCTGAATTTCAAATGGGGAGCTTGCCTCAAGTTCGGGGCGATTCAGCAAAGTAGTTTTCGCTTAATAGTTGGCGTGGGGATATTTTGTCTTTCAGCATCTCCGCAAAAATTGCCAGGGATTCAGCATCCAGTCTTGTTTCGTCGTCTTCGGGCATAGCCTCAAGCGCTTCCTCAAATTCGTCCTGAAGCGCATCGTAATCATACTCATTCTCCTCGTAAGTATATGCAGAGCGAAGTCCCAATAGCGCTCTGCCAAGTGCACTGACAAGTATCCCAGCCAGCTGGATATGGTCCTCATGAAATCCATCAAATTCATCTTGAGCGCGCTGGTCGGGCGGAAAGTATTTACCCAGTCCAAAGTCGATTATTTTCACGTTTCCAGATGGCGTATGGATAAAGTTCGCTGGTTTCATATCGGGAGATGCCACTCCCTTGTCATGCATGTCTGCAATCGCTTGTATATATTGCCGGGCGATATGCTTGATTTGTGCTCTCGCCTCGGATTGTGTTAATTCTCCATCAGTGATTTTTTTGAGCACCTTTTCGCCATCTTCTCCATTGATCAATTCCATGAAAAGATAAGATTTTATGTCATTGCCTTTCTTCACATGTGCAATGTCATAAACTTCCGGGAAATGATGGCCTTTGCCAAGCATCTGATAAATAAAATACTCAACTTCGGATTCCTTGATTGAAGAAGAGGAATTGTGCGTAGAGGACTCATCGTCATCCAGATGATATTTTTTTACTGCAACAACTTGGCCATCCTGCCGACAGGCGATACGTACCTTACCTTGCCCACCTTCACCTAGTACCTTTCTATTGGTCCATTTATTGTCAAATTGAAGAGAATAGAGGGTGCTATTATTTTTGAAATGAATCATGGTAGGGGGCAGGCCGTCTTCTCTTTTATCCCAGCGATCAGCGGCATGACGGCTCAATGCCTCTTCAATATTGAAAGACGCTTCGAAGGGGTTGTGAATGCCGTGCTCTGAACCCTCCTCCGTTGACAAGCGAGACGTATTTCGCGGTGGAGTCGCCAAGTGTGCCGACTGGGAAGAAAGCCAATGGGAAATGTCACGGTGTTGAGTGTAACCACGGGGGCGTTTTGCCTGGGGGGATGGCGGGTTGGGGGTGTCCGGTTTTTTTCTTTTCATTGAGGCACTTGGCGCCGCTCCCATGCCAGGTGGATGATCGGCGCTCGTTGCCAGGGACGGGGGCGTCGCTGTGGAATTCTGGGGCGAGTCGATCGAAATGATGGGTAAAAAATGGCCGATGGAAGGCATGTTAATGTCCGAGAAGGAGGGGTGACCAAAAAACGGCAATGCGCCGCAATCTGAGTTGCAAGCAGTTCATTTTGAAATGATGTTCTCTCGTTATGAAACTGTGGTTGACGAGGCGCGCGCGTAGGCTTTGCGCGATTCCCAAGCGGGCTGGCAGCGTCCCGACACTCCTGTGTAGCAAAAGGATGGAGGCCGGTTCCGTGCCCACAAGAATTCCTGTAAAGTAAGCGTGTCGGATGAAAATACCGATGAAAATGGGCGGGGAGGCTGGAACTGAGCAAGAGACAACTGTGCCGGATGGTATGGATATGGCGTAGCCAAGATTAGCACACCTGTCTTCGACCGGTTTTTCTTCTGGAGATGGCCCTATGACGATTTTGCACACGGCGCGTTTGCGCCTGGAACCGATTACCGAGGCGCATTACGATCGCATGCGCACGCTCAATAGCGATCCGGTGGTGATGACCTATCTGAACCGTGGCCAGCCGGAGGCCGAAGAAAAGACCCGCGCCGCTGTCGAGCGCATTACGCGGCGCTGGGCCGAGTGGGGCTATTCGTGGTGGGCCTTGATCCGCCTGGACGATGGCGAAATGGTCGGCATGGCGTGCCTGCAGCACCTGGACGGCGAGGTCAGCCAGCCGCTGGAAATCGGCTGGCGCCTGGCGCGCGCCGGCTGGGGCCAGGGTTATGCCAGCGAGGCCGCCGCCGCCATCGTGTCCCACGCTTTCACTGCGGTCGGCGTGGCGGAAGTGTATGCGGTCGCCCACCCCGACAATGCCGCGTCGATCAAGGTCATGCAGCGCCTCGGCATGCAGTACATCGGCAACGAAGCCCATTACGACCTGGATTGCGTGGTGTACCGCTTGCCGCGGCCCTGACGGCCAGACCAACGCCGCTGGCCGGCTTATTTGCCGGCGATCGACGTTACGTTGTCGCTGCCCGGCGCACCGAACAGCTGCTGCTTCAGGATGTGCAGCTGGTCGCGCACCTGGGCGGCTTTTTCGAACTCCAGGTTCTTGGCGTGGTCGATCATCAGTTTTTCCAGGCGCTTGATTTCCTTGCTGACCTGTTTCTCGCTCATCGACTCGTACTTGGCCGTCTCTTGCGCCGCCTGCAGCGTTTCGCGCGCTTCCTGCGGGCTGTAGACGCCGTCGATCAATTCCTTGATCGCTTTCTTGACGCCGATCGGCGTGATGCCGTTGGCGGTGTTGAAGGCGATCTGCTTGGCGCGGCGCCGCTCGGTTTCATCGATGGCGCGGCGCATCGAATCGGTGATGCGGTCGCCGTACAGGATCGCGGTGCCGTTCAGGTTGCGCGCGGCGCGGCCGATGGTCTGGATCAGGCTGCGCTCGGAGCGCAGGAAGCCTTCCTTGTCCGCATCGAGGATCGCCACCAGCGACACTTCCGGCAAGTCCAGACCTTCGCGCAGCAAGTTGATGCCGACTAAAACATGGAAGGTGCCGATGCGCAGGTCGCGCAGGATCTCGACCCGCTCGACGGTCTCGATATCGCTGTGCAGGTAGCGCACCTTGATACCATGGTCGCTCAGGTATTCGGTCAATTGTTCCGACATGCGCTTGGTCAGCGTGGTGACCAGCACCCGTTCATCCTTCTTGACCCGGTCCAGGATTTCCGACATCAGGTCGTCGACCTGGCTGCTGGCCGGACGCACGATGATTTGCGGATCGACCAGGCCGGTCGGGCGCACCACCTGTTCCACCACCTGGTCCGAATGCTGCTTCTCGTACTCGGCGGGGGTGGCCGAGACGAATACCGTCTGGCGCATCTTCGATTGGAATTCCTCGAATTTCAGCGGCCGGTTGTCGAGCGCCGACGGCAGCCGGAAGCCGTAATCGACCAGGTTGGTCTTGCGCGAACGGTCGCCGTTGTACATCGCGCTCAGCTGGCCGATCAGCACGTGCGACTCGTCGAGGAACATCAGCGCGTCCTGCGGCAGGTAGTCGACCAGCGTCGGCGGCGGCTCGCCGGGCAGGGCGCCGCTCAAATGGCGCGAATAATTTTCGATGCCCTTGGTGAAGCCGATCTCGGTCATCATTTCCAGGTCGAAGCGGGTGCGCTGTTCCAGCCGCTGCTCTTCGATCAGCTTGGTCTCCTTGCGGAAGAATTCCAGCCGTTCGCGCAATTCGTCCTTGATGGTTTCGATCGCCCGCAGCACGGTCGAGCGCGGCGTGACGTAGTGCGAACCGGGATAGACGGTGAAGCGCGGAATCTTTTGACGCACCCGGCCGGTCAGCGGATCGAACAGCTGGATCGATTCGATTTCATCGTCGAACATTTCCAGGCGCACCGCCAGCTCGGCATGCTCGGCCGGGAAGATGTCGATGGTGTCGCCGCGCACGCGGAAGGTGCCGCGGCCGAAATCGACTTCGTTGCGGCTGTACTGCATCTGGATCAGGCGCGCGATCACGTCGCGCTGGCTGACCTTGTCCTTGACGCGCAAGGTCAGAATCATCTGGTGGTATTCGTTCGGATTACCGATACCGTAGATGGCCGAGACGGTGGCGACGATCACCACGTCGCGCCGCTCCATCAGCGACTTGGTGCACGACAGGCGCATCTGTTCGATGTGTTCATTGATCGACGAATCTTTTTCAATGAACAGGTCGCGCTGCGGCACATAGGCTTCAGGCTGGTAATAGTCGTAATAACTGACGAAATATTCGACCGCGTTTTGCGGGAAGAATTCGCGGAACTCGCTATACAGCTGGGCCGCCAGCGTCTTGTTCGGCGCAAAAATGATGGCCGGCCGTCCCATGCGCGCGATTACGTTCGCCATGGTGTAGGTCTTGCCCGAGCCGGTCACGCCGAGCAGGGTCTGGAACGCCAGTCCATCCTCGATGCCTTCGCTGAGCTGGGCGATCGCGGTCGGCTGGTCGCCGGCCGGCAAAAACGGCTGGTGCAGCCTGAACGGGGAGTCGGGAAAAGTGACCACGGCCGGCGCCGGGTCGCTTGCAACGGATAAATCAGCCATACGAATCAGACCTTTGTTAAAATAGGGTGCTGCTAGCGGCCCTGGAACGGTAATGGAGGGGCGCTATCGGCAATTCCGCTGCGAACCTGCCTTCAATCGAATTCAATCTTATCATGACGAACCCTCTTGTTCCTGCCAGCCTGTTCAGCGCCATCGACATGGCTCCCCGCGACCCTATCCTGGGAATTACCGAAGCCTTCAACGCGGACCAAAATCCTGCGAAAATCAATCTGGGCGTTGGTGTGTATTATGACGACAATGGCAAGGTGCCGCTGTTATCGTGCGTACGCAAAGCCGAAGCGATCCTGATCGAGCAAGCCGCGCCGCGCACCTACCTGCCGATCGACGGCCTGGCCGCGTACGACAAGGCGGTGCAAGAACTGGTATTTGGGGCCGACAGCGCCGTGATTCAAGAGCGCCGCGCGGTCACCGTGCAATCGCTGGGCGGCACCGGCGCGCTGAAAATCGGCGCCGACTTCCTGCAGCGCTTCGCGCCGGGCGCGCAAGTGTATATCAGCGACCCGAGCTGGGAAAATCACCGCGCGCTGTTTGAGAGCGCCGGTTTTGTCGTCAATAACTACGCCTACTACGATGACGCCACCCACGGCGTCAATTTCGACGGCATGCTGGCCGACCTGAACGCGATGCCGCGCGGTTCGATCGTGGTGCTGCACGCCTGCTGCCACAATCCGACCGGCGCCGACCTGACGTCCGCGCAATGGGCCGAAGTGATCGCCACCGTGACCAACGGCGGCCTGATTCCGTTCCTCGACATGGCTTACCAGGGTTTTGGCGCCGGCATTTCGGAAGATGGCGCGGTGGTGCGCCGTTTCGCGGCCGCCGGCGGCCCGCTGCTGGTGTCGAACTCGTTCTCGAAATCGTTCTCGCTGTACGGCGAGCGCGTCGGCGCGCTGAGCGTGATGGCGTCCAGCGCCGAAGAGGCTGCCCGGGTACTGTCGCAACTGAAACGCGTGGTGCGCACCAACTACTCGAATCCGCCTACCCAGGGCGGCAAGATCGTCGCCACGGTGCTGGCCAGCCCTGAACTGCGCCAGCTGTGGGAAGACGAGCTGGCCGGCATGCGCGTGCGCATCCGCGAAATGCGCGTCGACTTCGTGCGCAAGCTGAAGGAAAAAGCGCCAGCCCACGATTTCGCCTTCGTCAGCCAGCAAGTCGGCATGTTCTCGTATTCCGGCTTGACCAAGACCCAGGTGGAAGCGCTGCGCGCGGAATCGATCTATGCGCTCGATACCGGTCGTATTTGCGTGGCAGCATTAAATTCGCGCAATATCGATATCGTTATTGACGCAATCGCCAAAGTCCTTTAATATCTTTGTTCTCCGGATCGCTTGAAAAAACTTTCCGGAAGGTAATATGAAATACTTCAGTCGATGCAGAAAGCTTGCTGAAGCGCGATAAGAAGTATATAATATTGCCTCTTTTCCCTGATAGCTCAGTCGGTAGAGCGACGGACTGTTAATCCGCAGGTCCCTGGTTCGAGTCCAGGTCGGGGAGCCAGAATTCAAAAGGCCACGTTGAAAAACGTGGTCTTTTTTGGTTTGTGCGCGAGAAAACAGTTGCTCATTCATGGCAGAATGAGCGTTGTTCATTCGCCATTCACCAGACTCCATGACTCCTCGCGCCATCTTGCTGGACCTGTTCCAGGTCGCCGTCGCCGCCGCGCAGCCGGCCAGGCGGCTGCCGCCATTCCTGCCGCCGCCGCCGCGCGGCAAGACCGTGGTGATCGGCGCCGGCAAGGCCGCCGCCGAAATGGCCGCGCAACTGGAAGCGCTCTGGCCCGGCCCGCTGGAAGGCGTGGTGGTCACGCGCTACGGCCACGCGGTGCCGTGCCGGCAGGTGCGCGTGCTGGAAGCGGCCCATCCTGTTCCCGATCAAAACGGTATCGCCGCCGCCCGGGCGATGCACGCGGCGCTGGCTGGCCTGAGCGCCGACGACCTGGTGATCAGCCTGATTTCCGGCGGCGGCTCGGCCTTGCTGGTCGAGCCGGTGGCCGGCATCAGCCTGGCCGACAAGCAGCAACTGACGCGCGACATGTTCCAGGCCGGCGCCACGATCCGCGAATTGAACCGCGTGCGCCAGGCGCTGTCGCTGGTCAAGGGCGGCCGCCTGGCCGCCGCCGCATGGCCGGCGCAAGTGCTGACGCTGGTGATTTCCGACGTGCCGGGCGACGATCCGGCGCTGGTCGCGTCCGGGCCGACGGTGCCGCCATCCTGTGCCGATCATGACGATGCCGCGCTGGCGATTGTCGAGCGCCTGGGCGTCAACTTGCCTGCACATGTGCGGAAAGCCTTGCAGGTCGCCGTGCCGCTGGGCGGCGACTTTTCCCATTGCCGCACCGAGTTGATCGCCACGCCGATGCAAAGCCTGCAGGCGGCCGCGCGGCGCGCCGCCGAGCTGGGCTACGCGCCGCTGATACTGGGCGACTGCATCGAGGGCGAGGCGCGCGAAGTGGCGCAAATGCACGCCGGGATCGCCTTGTCGGCGCAGCGTTACGGCCAGCCGCTGGCCGGGCCGGCGGTGATCTTGTCGGGCGGCGAAACCAAGGTCAGTTTTGGCGCTGTCACACCGGGACGCGGCGGGCGCAATACCGAGTTCCTGCTGGCGCTGGGCCTGGCCTTGCGCGGCGCGCCCGGCATCCACGCGATCGCCTGCGACACCGACGGCGTCGATGGCAGCGAAGACAATGCCGGCGCGCTGTGGCTGGACGATAGCGCGGCCCGCGCCCGCCGGCAGGGCGTCGACATGCGCGGCGCCTTGGAGCGGCACGACGCCTACCGCGCCTTCGCGGCATTGGGCGATCTGGTGGCGTGCGGACCCACGCACACCAACGTCAACGATTTTCGCGCTATGCTGATCGAACCAAAACAGGACAGGATATAAACCATGATAATTCCAGCAGGTTTGCGGCACGTCGTGCTATGCGCGTTTCACGAAGAGATGCCGGAGCGGCAGGGCGCCGAACTGGTGCGCGAATTCGCGCGCCTGAAGGAGCTCATCCCGCAGGTGCGCCATTTCGAATATGGCGAAAACGTCAGCCCGGAAGGCCTGGATGACGGCTATACCCATTGCTTCACGCTGGTGTTCGACAATGCGTGCCAGCGCGACAGCTACCTGTCCGATCCGGCGCATTTGCGCTTTACCGATTTGCTCAAGCCGTGGCTGGCCAGGGTGCTGGTGTTCGATTACACGCCGCAGGCGCCGGTGTGACGCTATGCGCCCAAACGCTGCTTGAGCAGCCTCGCAGGTAGTGGTGCAGCGGATGCGGCGGGACCATGAATATTTTGCCCGCCACTCTTGCTGGACAATCTAAAAAACGCCGTATATAATGCGGCCTCTTTTCCCTGATAGCTCAGTCGGTAGAGCGACGGACTGTTAATCCGCAGGTCCCTGGTTCGAGTCCAGGTCGGGGAGCCAGAACATCAGCAGCATCAAAAAGCCCAGCCTTTACGGTTGGGCTTTTTGCATTCCAGTGCGGGTTCTGAGGCGGCCGCGAGATTGGATGGTGCGCAGTTATTTGTGACCTGTGAAATATCCATGTCTCTTGGGCGCTGGTAGTCATATAACTTGCTGCTTCCCCGAACATAATCTGATATTGCCCTGTGGAATTGCGCCAGCTGAAAAAGTTGGACTGTACTCGTGGCGTGACTTGAAAAGATAAATCCGACGGCATTAACCATAGCTAACTATGGCGCTCAGCATGGCCGTTGTGCAGGATTGTTGGCCGGCTACTATTTGGTGCGCCCAAGATGTAAACGGGAGAGGTGGCTACAACACCTCGCTGCCTCTCCCCGTCATGCCCTGCCGCTGACCGTCAGAACGTATACCTCAGCGTCGCCAGTACATTCCTCGGCGCCCCGAACGTGATGTTGTTGAATACATCGAGCTGGTTGGCGTAATAGCGCTTGTCGAACAGGTTATTCACATTCACCTGCAGCGACAGCTGGCGGCTGATGTCGTAGCGGGCCATCAGGCTGGCGACGGCGTAGGCGTCCTGGCCGACGTCGACAGGATTGCCGCTGGCGGGATTGATGACGCTGGTGTAGCTGCGGCCTTCCCAGTTGAGGCCGCCGCCGATGGCCAGTTTTTGCCAGGTACCGGGCAGGCGGTATTTGGTGTACAGCTTGAGCAGCTTGTGCGGATGCACGGTGTTGATATCCTTGCCGCTGGCGTCCCTGGTGGTGAATTGCGTCCAGCTGATGCTGGCGTTCCAGCCTGGCGCCAGATCGCCGCTCACTTCCGTTTCATAGCCCTTGGTGGTCGCGCCGTCGATGGTGATATAGGCTTGCTCGCGCGTGTTGGGCACGAAGGTGGTGCCGTCGGCGATGGCGAAATTATCCTGTTTGACATGGAACACGGCCACGGCGGCATTGACTTTGCCATCCAGCAGTTCGCCCTTGAGGCCCGCTTCCGCGCTCTTGCCTTTCAAGGGATCGACATAGACGCCGCGCCGGTCGCGGTAATCCTGTGGGTCGAAAATGTCGGTATAGCTGGCGTACAGCGACGTTTGCGGTCCCAGGTCCCATATCAGACCCGCATACGGCGTGACGACGCCCTGGTGGCGCTGCGTGTAGGCGACGTCGGTCCACAGCGCCTGGTCGCCGTCGCGGCGCCAGTTGCTGACGCGGGCGCCGGCGATCAGTTTCAGCATTTGCGTCAGTTGCAGCCGCGTTACGCCATAGGCGCTGGTCTGCGTGGTGTGGGTGCTGCTGCCCACCTGTTGCGGTCCCCATGCGGGCTCGGGATAGCCGCCGGTCCACGCGCGGAAGTCGCCGATGGGCGGCGTGACACTGGCTGCGCGCGGGAGCCAGCGCATGGTGTACTCGCCATGCAGCAGGCCCATGGCCAGTTCGTGCTGGCGTCCCAACAAAGTAAATGGACCCACGGCCGTCAATCCGACGTCCGTCTGGTGTTCATCGACGCCATAGCCGATCAGGAAGGAATTCAGGCCCAGGCCCGTGTTCCGGTCCGGGCTGCCGCTGATCCAGTTGAGGTACTGGTCGCCGGTATTGCTGCGCCGCGTGGCCGACGCCTGCCATTTCCAGCCGTTGGACAGCCGGTGTTCCAGTGTTGCGAAAACGCTGCGCTGCTGCGTGTCCCAGCGGTTCCAGTCGGCGGCGGTGGTGGCCGAGCGGTCCCAGTTGGTCAGGCCGCCGTCCGCATAAAAGAGGGGCAGGCCGGACCACTGGTTGCCACGGTGGCGGTCGCGCTGCTCGCTGGCGCCCACGCTCACATGGGTTGCCGCATCCACGTCGGCGTCGAGCACGGCATAGAACAGCGCCTTGCCGCCGCGTTCCAGGCGGATGAAGCTATCGTGTTCTTCGGCGCTGACCACTACGCGGCCGCGCACGGAGGCGTCGTGGTTCAACGGCGAACTCAGGTCGAGCACGCCGTCGCGGCGTCCCCAGGAACCGGCGCCCAGGCTGGCCGAGCCGGTGAAGGTCTTGCTGTCCGCATGCTTGCGTATCAGGTTGATCGAGGCCGAAGGGCTGCCGGTGCCGTTCATCAGGCCGGTGGCGCCGCGCACGATTTCAACCCTATCATAGATGGCCGTGTCGGCCTTGGCTTCGCCCGCGTCGTTGCCGGGCATGGGCACGCCGTCGATCTGCAGCTTGTCGATGTTGAAGCCGCGCGATGAAAAGGAGCCGCGCACGCTGTCGAGTTCCTTGGCCGAGATGCCCGGCGCGCTATTGACTACCTCGAACACCGAGCGCAGGGCCTGGTCGTCGAGGCGTTCGCGCGTGATCAGCGACACCGATTGCGGCGTATCGCGCAGCGACAGGTTCAAGCCGGTGGCGGCGGTGCTGGCGCTGCTGGTGTAGGAGCCGCTGTTCTCGGTTGGCCCCTGGGCGCCGGCCGTGACGACGATGGGCGCCATGGTTTGCGGCTCCTTGGTGCTGTCATTGGCCTGCGCCTGGGCGTTGCCGGCGGCGAGCAGGCCGGCCAGCGTCAGGTGGATGGCCATGGCGCTGCGCCGTGGAGAGAGGGCGAGAGTGTTCTTGTCGAAGGTGGTGAAAGTGCTGGTCCTGGTATGCATGCTTGTTGTTGTCATTTGCAAAGGGGTGAAGGCTGGGCGCGTTGCCGCGCCCAGGCGATAGGATGATGCCGTGGCCTGCTTATGCCGGTGATGTGCGTGGGCCGCCTCCTCTCTGCACGGCCATCGCCTGGAAAGCGCCACGCAAGGTCACGCCGGCATTGCCGCCGAAGGAAGAATCCAGGGCGCGGCAGTGGTAGCGGAAGGGCAGCGATTGCAGCGATGGTTGGGCGGTGGACATGGCGTTCAGTGAGCTTGGCGAAGCAGCGCCGTGAACGGCATGCATCTGATGCTGGGCATTAAATGATAATAACAATCATTCTCAATTGTAGTGCCTGGCCATCATTTTAGCAATCGGCAATGTCAATTCGCCATCAATAATCCAGCGCGTAAGTCACCCCGAAGCTGCGGCCGCGGCCCTTGTAGTCCAGCGCTTGCGCGGCGATCAGGCCGCCGTACAGGATTTTCGAGCGCTGGCCCCAGGTCGTCGTGTAGTCGCGGTTCAGCAAGTTCTGTATGCCGAAACTCAGCGTGCCCTTCGGCAGCCGGTAGGCGCCCAGCAAGTCGAACAGCGCATAGCCGGTGAGGCGCTTGCCGGACGCATCCGCCAGCGCGAACACCTGCGTGCCTTGCAGCCGCAAGGCCAGCGCCGCCTGCTTCCAGCCGACATACGAGGTCAGCTTGGATGGGCTGGAGACGGTCACGTCGCGCTTGTTCCAGTCGCCGTTGCCTTGCTGCTGGGTGATGATGGCCAGCCAGTTGGCGCCGGTATCCCACTGCTCGTCGACGCTGTAGTTCACTTGTCCTTCCAGGCCGATGTTGCGCACCTTCTGGTCGACCAGGGTGATATCGAAGGTGCTGCGGTTGACATCGATCGCCTTGTCCGACTTCGAGTAGAACAGCGCCGTTTGCAGCGCCAGCGGGCCGCCGCGATGGCGCCAGCCGGCTTCCAGCTGGCGCGTCTTGATGCCGCTCATCGGCGCAGCGCCGGCGTTGATCGAGTTCAGCAAATTCCAGGTGCCGGTCGCGCCGCCAGCCAGCGTGTAGTTGCCCTGGCCATAGTATTTGGCCGGGTCGGCCAGCTCAAAGCCTTCCGAGTAATTGGTCCAGGCCTGCTGTTGCGGCGACAGCTTGTACAGCAGGCCGGCATTGAACAAGGTGACTTCGTAGCTGTTTTTCCCGCCCGGGATGGCTTGCGCCGAACGGCCGATGCCGGCGGCGATCAGGCGCTGCTGCGCGGCTTGCACAAAGTCGTCGACCTCGATGTCGGCGCGCTGGCGCCGCACCCCGCCGGACAGCGACAGGGTCTGGCCGATGCGCCAGTCGGCCTGGCCGTACAGCGCGTAAATGTCGGTCTTGAAGCCCGGGTAGCGGCCCAATTGGGCGCTCTGCCTGAATACCAGGCCGCCGCTTTGCAGCGCCTGGGCGGTGTCGAACAAGACCTGCTTGCCTTCGAACTGCTCGTGGTCGTAATCGACGCCGTAGGTCAGTTTCACTTTGTCGAACTGCTTGGCGAACACCGCCTTCAAGCCCGAGGTGTCGGTATTCTGGCGCGACGCGGCGTAGTTCAGCGCGCGTCCCGGAACGCCGCCGGCGACGTAATTGTCGATGCCGGGGAAGGGATAGAAGTCCAGTTTTTCGCTGCGCGTGTAGGCTTGCAGGTAAAAGTCCTGGCCGCCGGCGATCTGGTCGGCATGGTAGTCGGCCGAGAACATGTGGCGTTTGGTGCGCGGCTTGATATCCGACGAAAAGCCGTCGCGGATGTCGAGCAGCGCCGGATTGACCGGCGCGGCGCTCAGCTGGATCGCGCCGCCCAGGTTGCGGCCCAGGTACAGCGCCTTGCCCGGCCGGTAGCCGGAATCATAGACTTGCGCCAGCAGTTTCAGGTGCCGGCCTTGAGCCAGTCGGAGGTCGAGGTTGCCGAGGATGTCGATCGACTGGTTGTATTGCAGGTCGGTCTGGGTGATGTCCGGGATCACGCCGTTGCCGTTGCCGTCGTAGGCGGCGCCGGTCTTGCCATACACGATGCCGAGCCGGCCGAAGACTTGTTGGTTGCCGCCGGCAAGCGATTGCGCGACATGCCAATCGAGGTCGTCGCCATTGCGCAAGCCGCTGCGCAGGCCGGCTTCGCTGGTGAAGGCCAACTGGCTGGATGCGGCGCGCCTGGTGACGATGTTGATCACGCCGCCGGTGGCGTTGCCGCCGTACAGCGCGCTGGCGCCGGACAGTACTTCGATGCGCTCGATGTTGAACGGGTCGATCGAGTCGAACTGGCGGCTCAGCGCGCGCGAACCGTTCAGCGACACGCCGTCGATCATCACCAGCGCGCTGCGGCCGCGCAGGTTCTGGCCGAAGGCGGTACGGCCTTGCGGGCCGATGTCGAGGCCCGGCACCAGGTTGCCCAGCATTTCCTTCAGCGGTACGCCGGCGCGCGCCTGGGCCGTGATTTGTTCGCTGGCGATGATCCAGGCGGTGCTGGGGATTTCCGTGATCCGGGTCGGCGTGCGCGCGCCGACCACCACCACTTCGCTCAACACCGGCGCGCCGGTGGCGGCAACTGCCGTGTGCGGGCTGGCGCCATGCGCCGCGGCGGCGCGCTGGACCAGGAAGCTGCCGTTGGCCTGCGGCGCGGCGCTCAGGCCGCTGCCGCGCAAGATCGCCTCGAAGCCCGATTGCGGCGTGTGGCTGCCATTAAGTCCGGGCGACAGCGCGCCTTGCGCCAGCGCCGGGTCGAACGCCAGCAGCGTGTCGGCTTGCTGCGCGAATGTGTTCAGCACGGCGCTCAACGGGCCGCCGGCGATATGGTATGCGTGGCGCTGGCTGGCCGCCGTGGCCGCGGCTGGCGTTTGTGCGTGGGCGGCCGGCGCCATGATGAAGGGCGCGGCGCCGCTGGCGCACAGCAGTGTCAGGCGGGCCGCCAGGCGTAGCGGGTGGAGGGTATTTTTCGGTGTCATGTCGGTTCCTGTCGATGGAGTTCGTTAACCATGACGAAGCAGAAAGACGAAGGGACAGCGGCCCGGCAAAAATAAGGGACATTATTTTTTTCGGCGGCGCCGGGTTCTTCGGCGACACCACCGTCAGCAGCCGCGTGTAGCGCGTGACGGTGATCGGCAGCAGCGCCTGCAGCGTATCGAGCGTGCGTTCGCTGTCGTCCAGCGCGAACACGCCGGACACGCGCAGCTGGCCGAGCTGCGCCGCATCGTAGCGCAGCACGCCGTGGCGGTAATCCGATAGTTTGGCGAGCACGTCGGGCAGCGCGGTATTGTCGGCCACCAGCCGGCCGCGCACCCAGCTGGCCGCCTGCTCCGCATCCAGCGTTTGCGGCGCGCTGACGGCGTCCCTGGTGACGCAAACGCGCTGCCCCGGCAGCACGCTGCGCGACATCTTGCCGTTGGCGCTGGCGGCCTGCACCGATGATTCCAGCACCGTCACCAGCGTGCCGCCAGGCTCGCGCCGCACCAGGTAGCGCGTGCCGAGCGCGCGGGCGCTGCCATCGGCGGTCGTGACGATAAACGGTTGTCGCGCCGGGTCGGCGATATGCGCCACTTGCACCAGCACTTCGCCGGCCAGCAGATCGATACGGCGTTGCGTGCGGTCGTAATGCAGCTTCACGGCGCTGCCGCTATTCAAGGTCAGGATGCTGTGGTCGGGCAGTTGCACTACTTGCCGCTGGCCGGCGGTCGTGCGGTAATCGGCGTTCCAGTAGCGCGCTTGCGGCGCCAGCAGCGACCAGGCGCCGCCGGCCAGCAGCAGCGCCAGCGTCAGCGCCGCCGCTTTCCTGCGCGGCCGGCGGCCGGTGTCGAGTGCGCTGCGCGCCGCTTGCGCCGGCAAGCCGTCGAAGCGGGAAAAGATGCCTTCCAGCCGGCGCGCCGCCAGCGCGTGCTGCGGATGCTGGGCGCACCAGTCGCGGTAGGCGCGGCGCTGTTCGTCGCTGGCCAGGCCCGAACTGAGCCGGGTCAGCCACAGGATGGCCTGGTCGACCACCGCCGCGTCGGGTTCTTGCTGCACGGTGTCCACGCTCATGCCGCCGCCGGATAGAGCACGCGGTAGCAATGGCCCAGCGCGCTGGCCAGGTATTGCTTGACCATGCTGGCCGATACGCCCAGTTCGGCCGCGATCTCGGCGTGGCCCAGGCCATCCAGCCGGCTCAGCAAGAATGCGCGGCGCGGTTTGGCGGCCAGGCCGCCGAGCATGCTGTCGATCGCTTGCAGCGCTTGCACCGCCAGCATGATCTGTTCGGGCGAGTCGGCGCACAAGGGATCGTCGCCGTGCAGCCGGTACAGCGCCTCGAGATAGCTCTGTTCCAGCATGCGCCGGCGCTGCTCGTCGATGATGATGCGGGTCGCGGTGGTGACCATGAAGGCGCGCGGCTGTTCCAGCCGGCGCGGGTCGGGCAGCATCAAAATGCGGGCGAACGCTTCCTGCGCCAGGTCGGCCGCGCGATGCGGGCAGCCGGTCTTTTTGCGCAGCCACGCCGCGAGCCAACCATGGTGGTTGTGGAACAGCAGGCTGAGGAATTCGTTGCGGTTGATGCTGTCGGCGGACACGCCCACTCCCGGAAGGATTTGACTTATATAATAATGATTCTCATTATTATTCATGATAAAGGGCGGCGGCACAAGTAATTCTGGCTTTCTCGACATGCCGCTGTAAGGTGATGCCGTGTCCGGACGACGGAATAAAAGCGCGTGAGGCCGCATTCTTTTTTTGAGCCGTCCGGATCAGGGGGCGTGTCTTGACTGCCGTCGCCGCCGATAGCCGCCGCGCTGTTGTCCCCGGATATAATGCCGCTTCGAATGCCTGGAGCTGGGAACTTGCTGCTTGGTTCATAGTCAGGCCGCCTTTTTATTTTCACGCAGTTTATTTTGAAAGCTTGTCGATGTCCGTTTCGCGCCAATTTCTCCGTTTCGCCGCCGTCGGCGCATCCGGCACGACCGTCCAGTATGGCGTGCTGTGGACCGGCGTCGAACTGCTCGGGACCAGCGCCGCCGCCGCCTCCGGCCTCGGTTATGTGCTCGGGTCGGTGGTCAATTACATCCTCAATTATTTTTTCACCTTTAAAAGCGACAAGGGGCACGGTGAAGCCGCGACCAAGTACTTCACCTTGCTGGGCATAGGCTGGTGCATGAATACCGGCCTGATGTGGCTGCTGGTGCATCAGCTGGGCTGGAATTACTGGATCGCGCAAGTGCTGGCGACGGGGATCGGCCTGGCCTGGAATTTCCTCGGCAGCCGCTGGTGGGCGTTCAAGCTGGCCGGCGCGCAGGATTGATTTATTCACCATCGACGATTTGACGACACCTGGGGGAACACCATGCAACTGCTGGAGCGCTATTTCAAACTGAAGGAACACGGCACCGATGTCCGCACCGAATTGCTGGCCGGGCTGACCACCTTCCTGACGATGGCGTACATCATCTTCGTCAATCCATCGATCCTGGGCGACGCCGGCATGCCCAAGGATGCGGTGTTCGTCGCCACCTGCCTGGCGGCGGCGCTCGGCACGCTGATCATGGGCCTGTACGCCAACTACCCGATCGCGATGGCGCCGGGCATGGGCTTGAACGCGTATTTTTCGTATGCGGTGGTGAAGGGCATGGGCATGCCGTGGGAAGTGGCGCTGGGCGCGGTCTTCATTTCCGGCTGCCTGTTCATCGTGGTCAGCCTGTTCAAGATCCGCGAAATGATCATCGACAGCATCCCGCCGTCGCTGCGCACCGCGATCTCGGTCGGCATCGGCCTGTTCCTGGCCATCATTTCATTGAAAAGCGCCGGCATCGTGGTGTCGAATCCAGCCACCATCATCACCGTCGGCGACTTGCACCAGACCGGTCCGCTGCTCGCCATCGCCGGCTTTTTCATCATCGTCGCGCTCGACTTGCTGAAGGTGCGCGGCGCGATCCTGATCGGCATCCTGCTGATCACGCTGGCCAGCTTTATCGTCGGCGGCAACCAGTTCCACGGCGTGGTGTCGGCCCCTCCGTCGCTGCTGCCGACGCTGTTCAAGCTCGACATCATGGGTGCGCTGTCGTTCGGCATCCTGAACGTGGTGCTGGTGTTTTTCCTGGTCGAGCTGTTCGATGCGACCGGCACATTGATGGGCGTGGCCAGCCGCGCCGGCCTGCTCAGGAATGGCAAGATGGACCGCCTCAACAAGGCCTTGCTGGCCGATAGCACGGCGATCGTCGCCGGCGCCGCGCTGGGCACCTCGAGCACCACCGCGTTTGTCGAAAGCGCGGCCGGCGTGCAGGCGGGCGGCCGCACCGGCCTGACCGCCGTGGCGGTGGCGCTGCTGTTCCTCGGATGCCTGTTCTTCGCGCCGCTGGCCGGCACCGTGCCGGCCTATGCGACCGCGCCGGCGTTGCTGTATGTGGCGTGCCTGATGCTGCGTGAACTGGTGCATGTCGACTGGCAAGACGGCACTGAAAGCGTGCCGGCCGCGATCACCGCGCTGATGATGCCGTTCTCGTATTCGATCGCCACCGGCGTGGCGTTCGGCTTCATCAGCTATGCGGTGCTGAAGCTGCTGACCGGGCGCGCCCGGCAAGTGTCGGCGATGGCCTGGATTATCGCCGCCGTATTCCTGTTCAAGTTCATTTATCTGGGCACCGGCTAAGAGCCTATCCCAGTAGATGAATACGCCCTCTTCTGGCGCTCCTCAGCAGCGGGGACTGCGTTGCTCGTCGTCGCGTGGCCCGCCACGCGTCCTCCTCCCGCCTGGTCCGCGCTCCCGATGCGCGGCCAGCAGAAGACGCTCACTACTGGGATAGGCTCTAAGCCGGCCGCGCCAGGCCCAGTTCCAGTAATTGGCGGCGCACCGCGGCCAGGATTTCATCGGATAATTCCGGCCGCGCCTTGGCCGCGCCGCGCGCCACCGCGATCCCGCCTATCATCGCCGCGGTGATGGCCAGCGCGCGCTGGCGCGCTGCGCCGGCCGGCAGATCCTGGACCAGCGTCGCTTCGACCAGTCTGGTCATCTCTTCAAAGCCGACGCTGAAACAGGCGCTGGTATGTTCATCCTGGCGGCCGATCTCGCTGGCCGACGCGGCGATCGTGCATCCGACCGCGAGATTGTCGCGCCTTTCGCCTGACAGATACGACTCCAGCAAGCTGGCCAGCTCTAACGGCGCGCCATTGCGGCCCGCTTCCAGGCGTTCCTGGTTGCGCGCCATGCCATCGGCCAGCGCCGCCGCCACCAACGCTTCCTTCGATGGAAAATGCGCGTACAGCGCGCCATGCGTCAAGCCCGCGCTGCGCGCGATTTCCGCCACGCCGACGCCGTCGATGCCATGCTCGCGAAACAGGCGGGCGGCGGTGCGTATCAGTACAGCCTTGTTTTCCGCGGCCTTCTCTTTGCTGACTTTCATGTCAAAACCTCATCATCATAATATGCTTGACTTTAATGATTGCGATCACTATCATTAAAACATTGATTGCGATCATAATCATAACATGCGATGGCCGGCGCCCGCCAGCCTAGCCCTTTACCCGATATCAGGAGTATTAATCATGCAACACACGCATATTTCCGTACCGACCAGTTTTATCGACGCCAATGGCCATCGTTATGCCTATCGCCGCTTTGGCAGCGGCAAGGGCGTGCCGCTGATTTTCTTGCAGCACTTTCGCGGCGGCATGGATCATTGGGATCCGCTGATCACCGACGGCCTGGCGCAGGGACGTACCGTGATCCTGTTCGACAATGCCGGGGTGGCGGCGTCCAGCGGCGCAACCCCGGACACGATCGAGGCGATGGCCGATCATGTCGCGCTATTCCTGGGCGCGCTTGGTTATGCCGAGGTCGATGTGCTCGGTTTTTCGCTGGGGGGATATGTTGCGCAGCAAGTTGCCTTCCGTCACGCTCATCTGGTGCGGCGCCTGGTGCTGGCTGGCACCGGGCCGCGCGCTGGCGTGCTCGGCACCGATGCGCGCGTGGTGCCGGCGGCCACCGGCAATCCGATTCCGACACTGGAGGATTTCCTGATACTCTTCTTTGGGCCATCGGACGCCAGCCAGGCGGCGGGCAGGGCGTTCTGGGAGCGGCGCCATTGGCGCACGGCGGACCTGGATGTGCCAAGTTCGCAGCAAACCATGATGTCCCAGCTTGCGGCGATCGCCGCATGGCGCCAGCCGAAAGGCGAACCTTACGCCGAGCTGAAGGTTCTCCGGCAGCCGACCCTGGTGGTCAACGGCAGCGATGACATTATGGTTCCCACTATCAACTCCTACAACTTGGCGCAGCACATTCCGAACGCCCAGCTGATTATTTATCCCGATTCGGGGCACGGCGCGCACTTCCAGTATCCGGCGCTGTTCTTGCAGCATGTCGGTATTTTTCTGGATGCATGAGCTGGCACCGGAATATGGCCATCGGGCGAGGCGGATGACAAGCTATCCTGGTGATGCGAAGCGGCATGGTTGGCGCGAACACCCGACGCACGCTCGATGTCGCGGCGTTTCGGGGTGTTGCCGCCAGCGATGCGCTGGCGCCTGTGGTTGTCATCAATAGTGCGGATGCGCCAGCTCCGCATACAAAGGCTGTATCGATGCGGCAATGATCGACAAACGATCCGCCTGCGCTGCTGGCGGGTCGCCCTGGAAAGCGTTACCGGTGTATTTGGAATGAAAGCCCGAACGCTGCCGCATCGTTTGCAACTGTTCTTGCGTGTATTCGACGGCCAAGTCGTCCAGCAATGCCGAAAACAGTATTCCCGGCAATTGATTGTAGTTGATGAGCTTTAATTTTCCAGCCCCGGCATGGTTTTTCGCGGCCGCGAAAAAACTTGCCAGCACCAGCCCGGCATAAGCGTCCAGGTCGCCGAGGCCGATGGCGTGTGGCGGCAGCGGCAGCAAGGCTGGGTGAATTAATCCCGGCACCATTTGCGGGCCGCGCTGGCGCTGGTGCGACGCGAGCACCGCTTGCGGTTCGCGGTATAAAAAGAGGCACGGCGTTTCTGGAAAAGCTTGCTGCAATAAAGCCAGGCTGTGGATGTGCCAGCAATCGAATTTGATAAAGAATTTTTTCTCGGCTATCGAGCGGCGCTGGCCCAGCGCGCGTATCACTTTGCGCAGCAGCGCCGGGGTATCCTGGCCTGGGTGGTCGTGGTGCAGGCGCAGCACCGAATCGATCACCGGCGGCTCCGACATCACCACGCACTGCGGCAGCGAGGCCAGCAATTGGGTCAGCAAGGTCGAGCCGCAACGCGAGACGTGGAAGATGAAGGCGGTGGGTGGCAAACTATCGTCAATATCGTCCAGCGCCGACAGCGGCGTATGGCAGACCCGGCGCTGTTCGCGCGGCTGGCGCTCCAGCGTATTGTTGAAGAAAGAATCGCTAAAACGGAGCTGTCCCAGGTCGCGCCAGCACACCGCAATGGCGCCGTGGTCCGGGTCGCGGTTGACGGTGATGGGATACCAGCCGTGCAACGCCATGCCGGCTTGCCACGGGATAGCTTCTCCCTTGCTCAGCAAGCGTTCCTGCAATGCAAAACCGTTGTTGGCGCTCATGCTCCAGCTCCACGGCGTATCGCATCCAGCCGGGCCGCCAGGCCCAGCGCGGCCGGGGCGCCGGACGTCCGCAGGCGGTCGATGATCTCTGCGACATTGCCATCGTTGATGCTCGGGTCGGCATATTTCGGCGCGGTTTTCGGCACGAAACCGGCGCGCTCGAACAGTTGCTCCAGCCACTGGTTGGTGATGCAGTCGAGCACCAGGTGTACCCGCGGCGTGGCGCCGCGATTCTCTACCGCGTGCAGGCAGCTGGCGTCCATATACCACGCGTGTCCGGCCGAAAAATGAACCGCTTCGCCATCGATGCTGAACAACACGTGCTCCGAGGTGTGGATTGGAATGTGGATGCGCGTCAAGCCATCGGCCAGCGCGGTGCCGGTATCGCGGTGGGCGTGGATCTGCGCGCCCGCTTGCAGCGCCATCAGGCGCACCGCGCCGGTGTCGCATGCGAAACTGGCGATCACTTCTCGCAGGCAGGGGCAGCGGGCCAGCAGCGGGGTATCGGCGAAGGCCGCGCCGTCGAGCGGAATGATGTGGTCCGCCGCGCCGCCGGCCGAGCGCAGCGGGATGCAGCTCCAGCCTTGTTCATAGGCACGGGTATTGAAGTGGTCGATCCAGTCGCCGGCCTGGAACTGGTCGCTGTCGCGCTGCATGCGCGGCACGTCGAAAGTCATCGGCAATTGCAGCCAGGTGCTGGCGGGTTTCATGCGGCGCTCCAGATCAGTTGCTGTTGCAGCGCGTCTTCCGAGGCGGCATGGAAACCGAGGCGTGCATAGAAGGCGCGCGCGGCCAGATTGCCGTGGCTGACGCCGAGACGAATGCACTGATCCTGCTTGGCCGCCGCCGCTTGCAGCGCGCCCAGCACGGCGCTGCCGGCGCCCTGGCCCTGGGCTTGCGGCAAGATCGCGATATCGACGATGCGCAACGCTGTATCGTCGCGGTCGAGCACCAGCCGGCCGATCGCCGCGCCGTCCTGTTCCAGCACCAGATAATCTGCTTGCGGATAAGCCTGGCGGTAACCCTGGATTTGCATGCGCTGCTGCATGGCGATCAAGTCGGCGATGAAGGCCGGATCGGCTGGCATCAGGCGCAGATCGTCGCGGGTGGAGCGGTACAGCGCAGCGGCGAACGCGGCGTCTTCGGCATTGTCGTTGAATGGGCGCAAGCGGTAGGGGGTGGGCAGGCAATACACCGGGACTCCATGGTATGCAGTGGGTGGCGGGATACTTAGAGCCTATCCCAGTAGACTGGGATAGGCTCTTAACAAGATGCTGTCTATTTGCTATGCTGCCTCTATTTACGCGGTCTTGCAACCACATTCACAGGATGAGGCGATGAATATGACGCTTGAGCAGATCAGTCCGTTTTTGAACAGCAGTTTTAGCGCACATACGGCGGCCGGTCTGGTGCCGCTGATATTGACCGAGGCCGCGGAATTGCCGCGGCGTGGTTTGCCGGAACAGTTCCGCACGCCGCTCAGCCTGATTTTCAGCGGCCCGGCCGAGTTGGTGCTGAGCGAGGGCAACTACACGCTGGACCATGAGCACCTGGGCCAGGTGTCATGGTATGTGTGGCCGATCGCGCCATCGCTGCCGGCCAAGGCCGGCGAAGCGGGCAAGCAGCGCTACCAGGTCAGTTTTTCGTGATGGAGGCCAGCGCGGCACAAGCCGGGCTGGCCGGCATTGCGCGCGCCATCGCCGATCCGTTACGGCCGCTGGAGTCGCTGATCGGCGAAGCGGGCCAGTTGCGCAGCCTGGTCGAACAGCATACGCGGCTGTCGATGGCTGCTTCGGACCACATGACCGCCGGCGAACGTATCTTGGAGAGCGGCTGGGCGATTTCACCGGTGCAAGCGGGCTTGTGCGCGCGCGAACCGTTGCGCAGCGCCGCCTTCATCAAGGGCCTGGCGGCGGCCATCGGCGATGCGCTGACCGGGCATGCGCCGGTATCGGTACTGTATGCCGGCTGCGGCCCGTTTGCCTTGCTGGCCTTGCCGCTGATGGCGATATTTTCGCCACAGCAAGTGCAATTCACGATACTCGAAGTGCACCCTGAAACACTGGCCTATGCGCGCGAGCTGATCGAAGGATGCGGTTATGGCGGCCATGTGCGGGAATTCGTGTGCGCCGACGCCGCGCTGTACCGGATACCGGCGGCGTCGATGCCGCAAGTGATCGTCAGCGAAACCATGAATACGGCGCTGGGCAAGGAACCGCAGGTGGCCATCATGCGCAATCTGTTCCTGCAGGCGCCGCTGGCGGCGCTGGTGCCGACGGCGGTATCGGTACATCTTGGCTTGCCGGGCCGTTCACGCCGGCATCCCTGCGCCGACTGGGGCGAAGTATTTACCTTGAATGCGAGCAATATGCGGGCCTGGCGGGATGCCGGCGCGGCCAGTTTGCCGGCCGCCAGCATCAAGTTGCCGACAGTGCTGCATGCAACGGAGCCGCGCTTGTTGACGCGTATCCAGGTCTATCGCGATATCGTATTGTCCGATTACGATTGCAGCTTGAACTTGCCGCTGCGCCTGCCGGGAAAACCGCTGCTGGCAGGCGCGGCGACGCTGCACTTCCATTACCGGCTGGGACGCCAGCCGGGACTGGTGTGCGAGGTCGGGACTGGCAAGGCTTAATTACGCTGCGGGAAATAACCCTCGACCGCAATAATATATTGCATCGCCAGGAACGGTGGCGTCGGTGCGCTGGTCGCGGTGACCGTGGTCGGCGCTTGCAATGGCTGTCCGGAACCGGTGTTGCTATTGGTGACCGTGGTCGCCACCGTTACTTGCGCGCTGCCGCCGGCCATGGTGACGCTGCCGGTGGTGCCGAGCTTGTCGATATAGACGCTGGACACACTGGCGCCGTTGGCTTTCGATTGCGCCAGGTAACCATTGGCGATCGGCGTGATCGAATTGCCGTTATCCAGGCTGGCGGTGATGTTCATGTTGACCACCGACGGCGGCGTCGAGACGCTTGCCGTGTGGGTATGCGCCGGCAAGTTGGCTTGCGTCAACGCAACGGTGACGTTACCGCTGCTGGTCAGCCTGACGTTGCTGCCCAGCGTGTCGCCCATATTGGGATTGCCGGCGCCGCCCGGCGTGGTGACAGGCGCCGTGACGATGCGGTCCGGCGCCGGCGTGCCGTTCAGCGCAACCGGGATGCGCCCGCGCAAGTCGGGCAGCGCGAACGTGGTGCGGCCGTCGCCGCCATACGTGGTGCCGATCAAGGCATACAGGGCGGCGTTGGTGTTGATGTTCAATACCTGGCCATTACAAAACATCCATCCTTTGGGTGCGAAGGGAAATGCCGACAACATAACCGTGCCTAAGATTGGATCCATGGGTCATCCTTGAAAAATAAAGGGTTTGCGTGACGTGGTAGAAAGCCGAATGAATAGTAAGATGATTTTCAATAAAAAACCAGTTGCCGATTATAATTTTTAGCGATGGATTGTTGGCCGGTCCGCTGCATTCGGCTGCATCAGCGATTATCGCTTCCACACGGTGCCGACATAAAAAAAGGTGCGATAGACGCACCTTTTTATGCTATCGCGATAATTAATTACGGCTTGGGAAAATACCTTCGACGCAAATAATGTACAGCACGCCTTGAAATGGCGGCACGGTCGCCACGCTGCCGTTGGTGGTGACCGTCACCGGCGCCGTCAGCGGCGTGCCGCTGCCGGTATTATTAACGGTCACCGTGCCGCCCGAACCGCCGCCGCTGACGGTGGCCATGTCGCTGGCCAGCGTGGTGCTGCCGCTACCGATATTGTCCCGATACAAGTAGGGCGTGACCGCGCCAGACGACTTGCCGACCGCCAGGTAACTGGTGCTGGTCGGCGTCGCCGTGGTGGCGTTGTCGGTACTGACCTTGATGGCGACGGTGGTCGACGAGCCGCCGCTGGCGGTGAAAGTGGCGGTATGGTTATGTGCCGGCAAGTTCGGCACGGTCAGCGTCACGGTGGCGGCGCCGGTGCCCGGCGCGGTGAAGGTGGTATTGACGGCGCCGCCGGTCGTGCCGTTGTCCGCGACGATGCGGCCGGTGATGCCCTGGTTGGTGCCTGCTGGAATGCGGCCGCGCAAATCGGGCAAGCCGAACGTGGTAACGCCGTCGCCGCCGTACTGCGTGCCGAGCAAGGCAAACAAGGCGGAGTTTTGGCTGATGCTTAACAACTGTCCATTGCAACTCATCCAGCCGCGTGGCGGAAAGTTAAAACCAACGCCGATAATTGTTCCGAGAAACATGTCCATAGTCGATCCCTTTCAAATGTGGGGTAACCAGCCAAGCCGTGTCCGTTGCTGGAGTCGGGCCTTATCTTTGTTTGAGTACAGCGTACTTATATTAAGTCAGTTTTATAAAAACAGCACCTTGAAATTTGCAATATGGTGAGATTGGCGGTGAGTATATTTTTTTAGCTGATATATCGCTTTATGGAAAATATGTTAATAATGATAATTGGTGGTTTTGTCAGGCTGTAGTATTAACTTTATTGTTATTTTATAGGCAATATTTCGGGTGCCGGATACGGCTTGGCCGCTGCACTGCGCCGGGTGAATTCATGCGGGGCGATGGCTGGTCTGGACAAGTCAAAAAACGCCGTATATAATGCGGCCTCTTTTCCCTGATAGCTCAGTCGGTAGAGCGACGGACTGTTAATCCGCAGGTCCCTGGTTCGAGTCCAGGTCGGGGAGCCAGAATTAAGCATGAAAAAACAGCCGCAGCGATGCGGCTGTTTTTTTTCGCTTCCTGTTTGCTCGCCGGACAAGTGTCCGGCTTCAATCAAGCGATGCGTTGGCGCTGCCTTTCAGCCTGTATCGCATTCTGTTTCGCATCCTTCCACAGCCACACGCGCCGTCCGTCTTTTTAAGGCGGAACGAAAAGCAGAAGCCGGAGAAATAGCGCAGCCTGCCGTCCTGCCGTCCTGCCGTCCTGCCGTCCTGCCGGACCAGTTCCACGCTCAGCAGCTTGCCTTGCAATTGCTTCAGTTCCAGCGTGGTCTTGTCGGACAGCAGTTCAACCGTGAATTCAAAGCCGCGCGACAGGCTACCACGTGTGTCAGGGCAACCCGAGGGAAGGAGGGCGGATCTCGCAGTTGAGGCCGGTGATGAAAATGCCCGGACCTGAAGGCCCGGGCGTATCTTTCTATCAGGACTTCCACCAGTTGAAGTTGATACCGCCGTTATCGAAAACGATACGGACGGTGTGGTACGAGTCGGCGTCGATGCCCAGATTGCCGAAATCGTAGGTCACCCAGTTTTGCCATCCGCCGGTGCTGGGCAGCGTTTGCGGAGCTTGCGCGACACCGTCGATGACAAAGTGCATTTTTCTTCCGGAGCTAGGCGTTGCGATCCGCACCTGGAAATGCGAACCGGCCTTGACCGGTACATGTTCCCATTCCAGCCACTCGCCGTTTTGCATCGAGCCCACGTTGACGCCGCCGCCCACATCGCGGGTCGGTTCGATGGCGATGTTGCCATTGCGGTAGAAGTTGGTCTTGCCATTGCCGCCGTTGGCGCCGCCGAAATAATCGGCGCCGGCCGCCGCGAACTTCAGGTCGGCGGAAAATGGATTCCGGCTATGCGCGCGCAGGATATTAATGCGCTGGTTCGGATAATCGTACAGCGTGTCTTGATATGTCAGCGGCTTGCCGTCGGCGTCGAGGTTGCGGACCCGAAACACCGATGCGTTCTCGAGGAAATCGGTGAAGCCTTCGACCAGCGTCAGCAGGGCGCCGGCATCGACCGTATTCTTCAAGGCCGTATCGAAGGTGCGGCCATGGTCGGGATCCCTGAAGGTGGGGGAGGTTGGCGCAAACAGGCCGGGAAACGCCACGCCGATTTTGGTGCGGTTGACGTTGGTCAGTGTCCAGGTGCCGCCACCCGACCAGGCATGGGCCGCATCGACCACCGCGGCTAGCGTGGTGTCGTTTTTCAGTGCGTCGGTATTGACGATGATGTAGGGATTGAAGCCAAAGTCTTGCATGCACTTTTGACGCACATACTTCATCGCGCTGGAGTAATTGCCCTGCTCGTTGCCGACCGTGGCCGCATTGCCGGTCCAGATGATGATCACCGGCCGGCCGTCGATCTTGAAGCGGTTGGCGTCGGGAATGGTGTCAAAAAACACCTTGTAGTTGGTGTCGTAAATATAGGTCCAGTTGGCCGGGTTGCCGATGTCGAATGGCAGTGAATTATGGTTGGCCTGGTTCCATTGCGCCTTCCACGAGGCGGCATTGTCGTCGAACAGCGCCACCTTGATCTGGCTGTCCAGCCCGGTCTTGGCCAGCGCCTTGACGATCGGCGCCATGCCGGCCGGACTCCAGTTGGTGAACGGATAAGCGCCACGCACATTCGGCGCGACGAAATCGACGCCGGCCTCGCCCAGCTCGCGTACCCAGGCGTCCCAGGTGCCATCGGGATTTTTCGGGTCGGGGTTGTACAGCGGCGTGTTATAGGTCCCCGTATCCGGGCCGATGATCTCGGTTTCCTTGGTGTAGTTATAGCCGAAAGTTACGCCGACATACTGGGCCTGGGCGAACGGCATACAGGTCATCAAGACGGCTGCGGCCACCGCCCATTTCTGATGGAGCCAATTTCTTCTGGATTGCACGGATGTTCCTCCTCATGAACGAATACAAGTTAGATTATTTCCAAAATGAAAATAATTTCCTAAGGTGTTTAACTTGCAGTGGGATGGTAGCTTGCAAATTGCTATTGGGCAAGTTTCACACGACCTCGGTTGTGCCTTGGAGAGGGAAGACGATAGCAAACAGGGGCTGCGTTTGCACGCAGCCCCTGTTGCGGTGGCTTGAAGCGGGACGCGGATCAGGCGGTGCTGGTTTTACCGGTCTTGCGGGCGCTGAACAGGTTGATGCCGAAGCCGCTCAAGGCGACCGCCAGCACGATGCATTGCGCGATCAGCGTTTCGGCGCTCGGATAAATACCCAGCATATCGATGCGTGGCGCCCAGACCGGATTCACGCCGACCCAGCCAGCCTCTTGCAAGCCGGCCATGCCCTTGCCGATCAAGATCACCGCCAGCACCGCCACCAGTACCGAGGTGTACGAGAAGAACTTGCCGATTGGCATGCGCGCACTGGTGCGCAGCAGCGCCCAGGCGATCACCATCAGCAGCGCGACGGCGCTGAGGAAGCCGCCCAGCAAGGCCATGCCGTTGCCGTCCGCCGCCAGCGCGGAATAAAACAGCACGGTTTCAAACACTTCGCGGTACACGGCGATGAAGGACAGCGCGAACAAGGCCCACGCCGAGCGGCGGTTCATCGCGGCCGACAGTTTCTCGGTCAGGTAGGCTTGCCAGCGTCCGGCGCTGCTCTTCTGGTGCATCCACAGGCCGACGCTGAGCAAGACCAGCGCGGCAAATACCGAGCCGACGCCTTCGGTCACTTCGCGGCTGGCGCCGCTGATTTCGACCAGGTAGGTGGCGACGGCCCAGGTCAGCGCGCCGGCGGCCAGCGCGCCTATCCAGCCGGCGTGCACGTGGCGCAGCACGTCGCGCCGTTCGGCCTTTTTGAGGAAGGCGATGATGCCGATCACGATCAGCAGCGCTTCGACGCCTTCGCGCAGCAAGATCGTCAGCGCGCCGATGTAGGTGGTCATCGGCGATGCCTGGCCGGACGACATTTCGGCGTCGACCTGGGCAAACAGCCGGTCCAGTCTGGCGGCTTGCGCCGTCACTTGGTCCGGCGTGCCTTTGGCGACCGCCGAACGGTAGGCCAGCATCGCATCTTCGACCGCGACCAGCAGTCCTTTGTTACGTGCGCCGACCATCGGTTCGATCGGTTCAAAGCCATCCAGGTAAGCCGACAGGGCCAGCTTGGTGGCCGCCGCGCGGTCGCCGGCATGCAGCGCCGCCAGGCTTTCCTGCAGCCGCAAGCGGGACAGTGCCAGTCCGGCCGGCTTGCCGGCGTCGACCGCGCCCGGATGGGTGCGCAGATAGGCGATCACGTCGCGCGCGTCGTCGTGGCCGATGGCCGCTGCGGCGGCCGTTTCGGTCAGCGTGGTCAGTGCCGCCATGTCGGGGAAGTTGCCTTTCAGTGCGGCATTTTTTTGCCACAGTTGCTGACCGTGGCCGCGCATCGTATCGTCGTGCGACAGGCTGCCGATGAAAAATGCCAGCGCCCAGCGGTCGGCGTCCGGCAGCGCCGCAAAGCTGGTCATCGAAGTGCCTTCCACGCCTTGCGACACGACCTGGTACAGCGCCATCACGCTGCGCGAGGCGGCCCGTTCGCGGTCGGTGAAGGCGATCGGTTTCGGTTCCAGGCTGGCCGCCAGCGGGCCGTCGCCGGCCCCCAGCGCGCCATGGCAGGAGGCGCATTGGGCCGCGTACAGCACGGCGCCGCGCGCCAGGTCGGGCAAGATTTTCGGCGCCACCGGTATCGGGTAGGCGGCGATCAGCAAGTCGTTGGCGTGGTGCGCCAGCCGCGCCACTTCAGCCGCATCGGCCTTGCGCACGACGGCCGCGCGCAGTGCGCCAATCGCGGCGGCTATGTTCGCTTGCGAGGCATGCGCCGGCAGCAGCGATACCTGCCTGGTCGCGTTCTCGGTGAAGTCGAGCATTTCCGCATACTCGCCCTGGTCGGCAACAGCGCCATTGGCAACCGCGCCGCCATAGTCGACTGCAACATAGTCGATCAATTGCCATAATTGTCGGGCGTTATGTTCCGGCGCGACGGCTTGCGCCATGGCGGGATTTGCCAGCAATATGGAACACAGCAACATGCCTGAACCGCACTTCAACATGTTGGCCAAGTAAATAATAACTATTCGCATTTGGATTTTCATCCAGCGAGTCTAGTTTTTGTTGCTCAATTTGTCAATGCGCATGGTGTGCAGAAGGGGGCTTCATGCAGGGCAGGAAACACGAAAAAAGCGGTAAAAAAGCGCCCTGCGAAAGATCACAAGGCGCCGCGGTCTGATCAAGGATCGACCAGCACGTCAAAACGGATATTGAGCGGGCTGCTCCACGAAATTTCTACCCAGGCGTAAAAGCCGCCTTCGAACGGTGCGATGTTGTACACCGCCATGCGTGCACTGCCGATGAAGCGGTGCTGGGCGTCCGTGCTGAATTCGCTGATGTTGACGAACACGCGCGAATTCGGATGGATCGATGCATTGGCAAACGGCACGGCATGGAATACGCCGTTGGCGCGCCAAGTGTAGTAAGTGCTGAACGATGCCCCGCTCAGGTTGGCTGCTTGTGCGCCCGCACCGTCCGATTTTTGCAATTCCGGTTGCTCGCTGATCTTTTCGGCCAGATTGCTGCCGGCAGCCTTTTCTTGAGTCTCCATGATGATAACCTCGCTTGAGATGCTTGTGATGTGCTCCGCCTGTCGTCGGGATGCCGTACGCCCCGTCCTGTAATGCCCAGCCGATGAGGATTGCTATATTTTTCCCCGAACCCGGCCGGCGAAAAATAATGACTGATTCTAGGACGCCGAACGTTAAAGAAGTGGCTTGGCACGCGGCTTTTGCGCAGTCGATTTGCGCTGCCGCAAGCAGTGTGCAGACTCAATTTCACGGCGTTATTTAGTTGCCGAACTGACCGCGAAGCCGCGCTGGTCGCGACCGGGCAGGAGTTTGCTCGACAGCACCGGGACGGCTTGTGTTTTGCGCATGTGCTTGCCGTTGCGGCCGGAATAAACGGCGTGTTGTATCCAGCAATGGCACAATAAGGGTATCGCCACATTGATGCAGCTCTCGACCCATGCCTATTTTGACCCTGGATGCGACGCAAGCGATTCATTACCAATTGATAGAAGGCCAGCCGGGGCAACCTTGGCTGGTGTTCTTGCACGAAGGGTTGGGCTGTACCGCCATGTGGCAGGACTTTCCGGCGCGGTTGTGCCAGGCCACCGGTTGCGCCGGGCTGGTGTATGACCGCCACGGTTATGGCCAGTCATCGGCGCTGACGGCCGGCCGCAATATTCATTATCTGCACGATTACGCCTTGCGCGAATTGCCGGCGCTGCTGGAACATGTGCTGCCGGGCAGGGAATATTTCTTGATCGGCCATTCCGACGGCGGCAGCATCGCGCTGATCCATGCCGCCGAACGGCCGCCGCGCCTGCGTGGCGTGATTACCGAAGCGGCCCACGTATTTGTCGAAGCGGAAACGCTGGCCGGCATCCGCGCGGCCGATGCCGCCTTCGACGCCGGCAAGCTGCGCGCGCTGGAAAAATATCATGGCGACAAGACCGAAACCCTGTTCAAGGCGTGGTCGCTGACCTGGCAAACCTTTGGTTTTCAATTCTGGAATATCGAATACCTGCTGCCATCGATCGTCTGTCCCGCGTTGGTGGTGCAGGGCAACGAAGATCAATACGGTTCTGCCGCGCAAGTCGATACGATTTCCCGGCTGGCCTTGAACGCCACCCCCGTAATGATCGAAAAGTGCGGCCATGCGCCGCACCAGGAACAGCCCGACGCGCTGCTGGCGCTGATGGCTAATTTTTTACAAGGGCAACTGGCGTCCGTGCCGGCCGCCCTCTGAAGCACGCTCAGCGGCAAGCCAGGTCGCTATCCCAGCGGCCGGCGCAGATGCGCGAGCGGCACAACATGCCCTCGATCAAGCCGAGTTCCTTGCAGCGCTGTAACAGCGACTCGGTGCTTTCGTCCCCCTTGCGCAGCACCACGTCGCGTTTGCTTCCTTCTGGCGGCGGCTGGCCGTTGGCGTGCGCCACCATCGCCGATAGCAGCGCGACGTCGCTGTCGGGCGCCGCGCCGCCGCGTCTGGCCGGCAATGGCGGCGATGGCCGTGCCGCGGGGGCGGCCGATGGCGCCACTTTCACTGGCGCTGGCGCGGCTTTTGCCGGCGTTGCCGCTCTTGCCGGCGGCGTTTCATTGATGATCGCGGCCGCCTGCACCTCTGGCTCCGCTGTCGGCGCAGGCACCGGGGCAGGCGAGGGCCGGGCATCGCGTAGCGGCGTGCTGGCCAGTACCAGCGGCGTTGGCGCCACCGCTTGCTGGTAAGACAGCCAGCTCACCACGCCCAGCATCAATAACACGCCGGCGCTCAATAGCGCGGTGCGGCCGGGCCGGTAGCGGATCGCCGCGGTGCCGGGAATCAGGCCGGGGCCATGTTCCAGATTGGCCAGGATGCGGTTGCCTTCCGAGGCCGGGCGCTGATGTTTGCCGCCGCCGGCCAGCAAGTCGGGACCGCCGTGGCGCGGCGCCTTGTCTTTAAACGATTGCAAAATATCACCTCCAAACTGGATCGGATTTGATGTGGCGTTTCATGCGACTGTGTAATCGGCCTACGATGAAGCAATCCTTAAGCGATAGCGGAGCGCCGCGTGCTGACTGTGCTGATCCTGATGTATGTGCTGGCCGCCGCTTTTTTCGGCTGGCTGTTGCTGTCGCCTGCCGGCCGCTTTGCGGCACGGTGCGCGATGGTCAATCTGGGCTTGCGCCCGCAACGAGCCACGCGCTGGCAGTGTTTGATGTTGCTTGTCGGTACTGTGGTTATCCTGGCCTGGCAATGGCACGGCAGCATCGATCAGGCACGGACTCTGCGCCCGTTGCCGCAAGCGCAAGAGGTACAAGAAGCGCCACTGGCGCCGCCGCCATCGCCGCCGCGGCGATTTTTCGCCGACCTGGACTGGCGTCTTGAAAGGACGCCGGCGCCGGTATTGCCCAGGCTGCTTGAAGCGAATCGCAACTGGCAATTGCTCGATCATGATTTTGAACAGCGCCTTTTGTTGGTATTCAAGATCATGAAGGAAGTCCACGGTTATGACATGGTTTTGCTGGAAGGCTATCGCAGTCCGTTCAGGCAACAGTTGCTTGCTACACGCGGCAGTGGCGTCACCGGCGCCGCCGCATTCCAGAGTTACCACCAGTACGGCCTGGCCGCCGATTGCGCTTTCCTGCGTCACGGACAATTGCTGATGTCTGAAAAAGATCCATGGACCATGCGCGGCTACCGGCTGTATGGCGGGCTGGCCGAAGCGGCCGGCTTGCAGTGGGGCGGACGCTGGTCGATCAGGGATTTCGGCCATATTGAATTGCGCAAATTGCAGAAGGGGCGCGCGATGATGCCGCGTTCCAGATAGCTTGCCCTCATCGCGCGTAGCCATTCTAGTGCGCGCGCGGCATGTGCTTGACGCCAGTGACAGGGAGATTGACCAGTATCAATGTGGCTATGTAAGTGAGGAAATCTTGCACTGCCAAATGCTTGTTTCATCTCAAGAAAGCAGCGCTTTATTGGTGTCAACATTGCCTGAACCTGGTGTTCCAGCCTGATTCCTGCCGTTGACCTTACCCTGCCTACCCCATGATACGAAAAATCTGGCATTTCCTGACCGACAAACGCAGCCTGACCATCCTCGGTTTTGTGGTGCTGGCAATCATGTTGTATCTCGGCGCGGAATTGCTGGAACTTGCGCTGGCCTGGGCGCTGGCCGGGCTGGCGCTGGCCGCAGCGGTCTGGCTGCTGGCCTGGTATTGGCGGCGCCGCAAGGCCCGCCGCGACGCCCAGGGGCTGGACCAGGCCATCGTCAGCCAGCCGCCGTCGGCACAGGTGGATGGCACCGGGCGCGAAGAGTTGCAAGCCATCCGCAGCACCATGCTGAAAGCCATCGACACCATCAAGACCTCCAGGCTGGGCCAGGCTTCGGGCGCCGGCGCCTTGTATGAATTGCCGTGGTATATGATCATCGGCAACCCGGCGGCCGGCAAGAGCAGCGCGATCGTCAATTCCGGTCTGCAATTTCCCTTCGCTGACAGCAAGATTGTGCAAGGCGTGGGCGGCACCCGCAATTGCGACTGGTTCTTTACCGCCGACGGCATTTTGCTGGACACGGCAGGCCGCTATTCGGTGCTCGACGAACATCGCGGCGAATGGTACGGCTTTCTCGATTTGCTCAAAAAATACCGCAAGAAGGCGCCGGTCAACGGCATCATCATCGCGGTCAGCATCGCCGAACTGGGCGGCGACAATCCCGACCTAGGCATGCAGCTGGCGCGCAGCTTGCGCAAGCGCGTGCAAGACGTGATCGAGCGGCTGGAAGTGTTTGCGCCGCTGTATATCGTGTTCACCAAGTCCGATCTGATTTCCGGTTTCAGCGCGTTTTTCGACAGTGCCGAACGAAGCGAGCGCGAACGCGTGTGGGGCGCCACGATGCCGTATAAACGCAAGGTGCCGGCCAGTGAACTGCTGGCTTTTTTCGACCAGAGTTTCGATGAGCTGCATGCCGGCCTGACTGAAATGAGCCTGGCCAATATGGCGCACCGCCACACGGGCAAGATGGCGCCCGGCGTATTTACTTTCCCGCTGGAGTTTTCCAGTATCCGCACGCCGCTGCGCGCCTTCATCGCCACCTTGTTTGAAGAAAATCCGTTCCAGTTCCAGCCAGTGTTTCGCGGCTTTTATTTCACCAGCGCGTTGCAGGAAGGCTTGCCGGTCAGTGCGTCGTCGAAGCAGATCGCGCAGCGTTTCGACTTGCACCTGGAAGCGGGCGCGGCCGAGTCGCGCGGCGCGCAGCACGGCTACTTCTTGCTCGAACTGTTCCGCAAGGTGATTTTCGCCGACAAGGATCTGGTGTCGAGTTATGCCAGCAAGCACAAGGTGCAATTCAAGTACGCGGTGTTTTTCGGCGCCGTGCTGATACTGGGCGGCTGCCTGGGCGGCTGGAGCTGGTCCTACCTGGGCAACCGGCAACTGGTGTCGAATGTCCAGGCCGACCTCGATACAGTGGTGCGCATGCAAGACAAGACGCTGGATCTGCAATCTCGGCTGGACGCGCTGGAAATCTTGCAAGACCGCATCGAGCAACTGGACAAATACCGTAGCGACCGGCCATGGTCCCTGCGCATGGGCTTGTACCAGGGCGAATTATTGGAGCGCAAACTGCGCGAAGAGTATTTTTCCGGTGCGCGGCAAGTGATGCTGCTGCCGGTGGTGAGTAAGCTGGAAACGCTGCTGGCCGACATGAACGCCAACGCCGACCAGCTGCAAGCCCAGCCAGCGGCGCCCGCAACGGGCGGGCGCGCCGCCGCGACCGACGCGCCGCCAGCCCGGCGCACCTATCTGGAAGCGTCGCCGGCGAATGTCGAGGATGCCTACAATGCGCTGAAAACCTATCTGATGCTGGCCGATCAATCGCATGCCGAAGCCAGCCATTTGAACGACCAGATGACGCGTTTCTGGCGCGGCTGGCTGGACAGCAATCGCGGGACGATGCCGCGCGAGCAAATGATACGCAGCGCCGAACGCCTGATGACGTTTTATTTGTCCCAGCTCGGCGATCCGTCGTGGCCACGGATCGAACAGAAGCTGGCGCTGGTCGACCAGGCGCGCGACAACCTGCGCCGGGTGGTGCGCGGCATGCCGGCCCGCGACCGGATTTACGCCGACATCAAGGCGCGCGCCGCGACCCGCTTCCCGTCGGTGACGGTGGCGCGGATTGTCGGCGAGGCGGACCAGGCGCTGGTGGTCGGCAGCTACGCGCTGCCCGGCACGTTTACCCGCGGCGCGTGGGAAAAATTCATCGAAAAGTCCTTCAGGGAGGCGTCCAACCGCGAATTGCACAGCGCCGACTGGGTCTTGAAAACCGCCACCACCGATGACTTGACGCTGGAAGGCAGCCCGGAGCAAATCCAGAAAGGGCTGGTCGATTTATACCAGGCCGATTATGCGAAGGAATGGCAGAAATTCGTGCAGGGCGTCGCCATCAGCGACTTGAACGGTTTCGATGGGGCGGTGGTGGCGATGAACCGGCTCGGCGATCCGCTGTCGTCGCCGATCGCCAAGATCTTCACGACGATTTACCAGGAAACCTCGTGGGACAATCCGGGGCTGGCCAATGCCGGGTTGCGCAAGGTGGAGGGCGGCTTCGTCAAATGGTTCAAGGAAACCGTGCTGCGCCGCACGCCGGCGCCGCTTGCTGCGGATGTCGGCGCCAGCCTGAACAGCCAGCTCG
Organism: Janthinobacterium agaricidamnosum NBRC 102515 = DSM 9628; assembly: GCF_000723165.1. Lineage (NCBI taxonomy): Bacteria > Pseudomonadati > Pseudomonadota > Betaproteobacteria > Burkholderiales > Oxalobacteraceae > Janthinobacterium > Janthinobacterium agaricidamnosum. The sequence continues at coordinate 3,721,354 of NZ_HG322949.1, read as the reverse complement.
ATCCGGCCCGCCCGATGGGGCCGGTGGGCCGGGAATTTGCCGGCGTCGGCAAGCTGGTGGCCAGCCAGGATAAGCAGGCGTCGCTGCTGCGGGCCTACATGGAAACGCTGTCGAAATTGCGCAGCCGCTTGAACCAGTTGAAGAACCAGGGCGACGCCGGCCCCGGCGCCAAGCAATTCATGCAGCAAACGCTGGAAGGCAGCGGTTCGGAGTTGGCCGACGCGTTGAAATTCATCGATGAGCAAATGCTGACCGGCATGAGCGATAGCCAGAAACTGGCGCTGCGGCCGATCCTGGTGCGCCCGCTGATGCAGACGTTCGCGGTGATCGTCGCGCCGGCCGAGGCGGAAGTCAACAAGACCTGGAGCGCCCAGGTATATCAGCCGTTCCAGCAAACGCTGGCCAATAAATATCCATTTGCGCCGAAAGCGGGTATCGAAGCCAGCAGCGCCGAGATCGGCCAGTTGTTCGGGCCGGAAGGGCAGGTCGCCAAATTCGTCAATGCGTCGATGGGGCCGCTGGTGGTGCGGCGCGGCGATATGCTGGCGGCGCGCACCTGGGCCGACATGGGTATCACGCTGAGTCCGCAAGTGGTGGCGCGTTTCCCGGGCTGGATCGCGCCCTTGGCGGCCGGCGGCGTGGCCAGCGCGTCGGCGGCGGCGCAGACGGTGTTCCAGATCCTGCCGGCGCCGGCCCCCGGCACCCAGGAATACACGGTCGAGATCGACGGCCAGCAACTGCGCTACAAGCACGGCGACGGCACGCCGGTGCAATGGACCAATATGGTGCACCCGAGTCCCCAAGGTGTTCCCGGCGCGCGCATCAGCGCGCTGAGCGCCGACGGGCGCAGCGTGGAATTGTTCAACGAACCAGGCCCGTTCGGCCTGAAACGCATGATCGACGCGGCGGCCAAGAAGCGCAAGGACGGCGGCGTATTTGAACTGCGCTGGAGCAAGGGCGATACCTCGGTGGCCTTCGACCTGAAAATCACCAGCAGCCCGGAGGCCGGCGCCGCCGCGGTCGGCGATGGCGCCGGGCAGGGCCAGGGCCAGGGCCAGGGCTTTCGCGGCATGACGCTGCCGGATGTCATCGTCGGCAAGAGCGCGCAGCCCGTGTCTGTCGCTGCGGTGGTGGCCGCGGCTGCCGAGAGCGGAGCGGCCAAATGATGCGCGGGCCGCAGCAGGTGCGGATCGGCTATTTCGGCAAAATCCCGGCGCGCAGCGATTTCATCAAGGCGGCCGACAATATCGCGCTGGTCACCTTGCTCGATCAATGGCTGGCCGAAGTGATGAATTTGCTGACCAGCGAACCGCGCTGGAAACTCAATTACGACGCCATGGCGCCGCTCGATTTCGCCTTTGTCGGCACGCGCAGCAAGCGCAGCATCGCCGGACGCATCGTCGCCAGCAGCGACCAGTCGCAGCGCCGCTTTCCCTTCATGACGATGAGCGTGCTGGAAGTGGCCGAACCGGACGGCTTCCTGCCATGCTCCCCGCTGGTGCTGGCTGGCTTGTGGCAGCGCCTGGGGCGGCTGTCGTCCGGTATCCTGGCGCAGGACGATCCGGGGCCGGCCTTGCACGCGCTGGCCGCCAATGTGCTGGAAATCGCGCCGGGCGCGCCGGTTCACGCGGCCGGTTTCGCCGGCTTCCTGGAAAGCCAGACGCTGCATGGCTTGCAGACGATGCTGGCGTCGCCGGGCTTTCCGGTGACGCTGCGCCAATTGATGCTGGGCCTGGGCATGCTGCTGGAACCGGTGCGCCACAGCGCCAGCCAGCGGCTTGAAAAAAGCCTGGTGCTGCCCTTGCCGCGCGCGCCGGAAGCGCGCTTGCTGGCCGCCAGTTTCTGGCTGCACCTGATCGCGCCATTCCTGCGCCACGCCGACTTCGAGCTGGTCCTGTTCATCACCGATATCAAGGACGACGCGGTGCTGGTGATCGGCTTTTGCGGCGCCGATCCGCACGCGCTGCAAGCGCTGATCGATCCATCCGCCGCCGCCGAACGGCAAATCGTGTTCGACCGGCTGGAGTGGGTCGAACACCAGGTCGCCGCCGATCCGGCGCTGCAGCATCTGTCGGCCTGCCTGGCGCAAGACCAGCTGTCGCTGGCGTCGGCCCATGCGCTGTTTTGCGCCACTTTTACCTGAAGCGGGGACGATGATGAAACAGCTGACGATGGCCGCCGTGGCCAGTCTATTTTGCGCGCTGGGCCATGCCCAGGCGCCGGTGATAGTTCCGGTATTGACCACGCCGAAACCGGGCCAGATCCTGGTCAGCGGCATGGTGCCGGACGAAGCGGCCAAGGCCGCCGTACTGGCCCGCTTGCGCGAACTGTATGGCAGCGAGCAAGTGGTCGACCAGATCGGCATCGGCGCGGTGGCCCTGCCGCCGAACTGGAATGGCCATGTGCAAAAGCTGATCGGCCCGAACCTGAAACTGATTTCACGCGGCCAGCTGAAAATCGACGGTAATAACGTCAGCGTGCGCGGCGAGGTCGCCAACGAGGCGCAGCGCCAGCAAATCGCCAGCGATATCGCCACCAGCCTGAACCCGACCTATATCGTCAGCAATGGCTTGCGGGTCAGCGCGTCGGAGCAAAACCTGCTCGATGCGGCGCTGGACCAGCGCATCATCGAATTCGACATCGGCAAGACCAGCATCACGCCGGCCGGGCTGGCCATCCTCGACGACATGGCGCTGGTCCTGCTGAAGCTGAAGGATAAAAAGGTGGAAGTGATCGGCCATACCGACAATAGCGGCCTGCGCGACAGCAACCTGGCGCTGAGCCAGGCCAGGGCCGAAGCGGTGCGCACTTACCTGGCTTCGAAAGGCATCGCCGCCGACCATGTGCTGGTCTCGGGGCAGGGACCGGACCGGCCGGTGGCCGACAATGGCAGCGCCGATGGCCGGGCGCGCAACCGGCGCATCGAATTCCGCGTGGCGCAGTAGTGCGCGCAGTACTGCGTCAGGGCAAGGTGATCGTCAAATGCGCCGGCCGCGGCGCCAGCTTGACCAGGTCGCTGTACGCGGCCAGCGTGTTGCTGGTCGTGCGCGTCAAGTGTGTCTTCAAGCCAAGGTAGGTGCACAGGCCCAGCAAGCCGAACACGCTGCACACCACCCATAAGGGCACGTCGCTGCGGTGCTTGTGGACGATCTGGTCGGGCCGTTCCGCGCGCGGCGCAAAGCCGCGGCTCTTGCCCTTCATGTGGGCGATTTCATCGCCCAGGCGCGCGCTCAGGTAGTTCAGTTTTTCGCCGCCGTCGATCGCATATTTACCCTGGAAACCGAGCAGCAAACACATATGGAACACTTGCAGCGCCTGCAGCCGCACCGCGCCTTTGGCGCGCAATTCCTCCAGCCGGTCGAAAAAATGCTGGCCGGCCAACTGGTCGCCGAACAGCACCAGTTGCAAGGGCCGCCGTTCCCATTGCTGGCGCACCGCGAACGGCGATGCGAGGATGATTTCATCGACCGCCGCGCAAAACGCATATTTCGCGGCGTCGATATCTTGCGCATCGGCACGGGCCTGCTTGGCGTCGTGCTCGAAACTGCCGAGGAACTTGGTGATGCGCTCCAAGAATGTTTCTTCGTGCGCCGGACCGCTGCCGTTTTTCAGCAAGAACAGCAAGTAAAAACCTTCATGCATCAAATCCAGCAGCGTGATGCCGTGGCGCGCTTCGCCGGCCGGCGAAGCGCCGCTGCGCGCACCGAGCAGCGAGGGCGCGGCGCGCCGTTCGACAAATTGGGTCATCGTGGCGCTCCTGTCAGCGCGCGCTGCTGGTAGCGGATTGCCGCACTTGCCATGGCGATACTCCTTGAGTGTGGGAAAGAAGGACTTCCCGCCATTTGACCGGATCGGTAGCAAACGTCACTTGCGGCGGCGCAACTCTCGTGCGTAGCCCTTGGATTTATCCATAAAAACCGCGCTCGCCGGCGTCGCTTATGCGCCAGATCAGACTTGTGTTTGAAAATTCAGGCGGATGAGTGGAACTTATTGTTTTCTGATTAACCGCAATTTGCCATCAAAACCACGGCTTGATAATGGCCTCCACCAAAGCGCTGGCCGCAAGCGGTTTTGACGGCCGTCCCGATCCGCCCGATTCGTCTTCCAGCAAAGGGATTTCCGACATGAAGGTTTACCGATTCTTGCCCTGCATCGCCAGCGCCATCATTTTTTCCAGCCTCGCCGGCTGCGCGACAACCGACCCGGGCGCCGGCAAGGCCATCCAGCCTCGCCTCGATAAAGTGCTGGCCCAGGCAGACGCCGCCAGCAAGGCCGGCCAATATGAACAGGCGCAAACCATATTGAAGGGCGCCGGCAGCGCCTTCCCGGCCGACAAGACGCCGTGGCTGCATCTGGCGCAAATGAAATTTGACCGTGGCAACTATGGCGACGCGATCAACCATGCGCTGGAAGTCTTGCAGCGCGACCCGGACGACAAGGTCGCCAGCAGCATCGTCGCCGTCAGCGGCTTGCGCCTGTCGGGCAAGGCGCTGGCCGACTTGTCGCGGCAAAACAATCTAAACGCGTCGTTGCGTTCCGAAGTGCAAGACTTGGCCAAGCTGGTGCGCTCCAGCCTGGGCGAGGAAGCACAGGCGCCAAGACGCGTGGCGCCGGCCAGGCGGACGCCGCTCGCCGGTAGCGCGGCCGGGCCGGCCGTGACGAATCCCGCGGCCGCCAGCGCCAGGCCGGCGGCGCCGGCCAGCAACGATCCCTTCAGCGGCTTGAAATAGTACCCTCCGCGTGGCCGCGGAGCCAGAGCCGGCCACTTCCCGATCCCGAGGATCGTTTCATTAAGGAGCACATAATGGCAATCGACGTGTATCTGCAAATTGACGGCATCAAGGGCGAGTCGACCGACGACAAGCACAAGGACTGGATCGAGTGCAAATCGGTCAGCTGGAGCGTGGAGCAGCCGAAATCGGCCACCGCCTCGACCGGCGGCGGCCACACCGCCGAACGTTGCGAACACAAGGATATCGTGATTTCGAAACTGGCCGACCTGGCCTCGCCGATCTTGCTGCAAACCTGTTCCGCGGGCAAAACCATACCCAAGGCGCATTTTGAATTCATGCGCGCCGATGGACAAGGCGAGCGCATCAAGTATTTTGAAATCGAAATCGAGAACGTGCTGATCGGCGCGGTCACGCCGAATGTGCACGAAGGCGACATCCTGACCGAACAGGTCGGCTTCAAATTTTCCAAGGTTAAATGGAAGTACACCCAGCAAAAAGTGACCGGCGGCGCCGGCGGCAATACCTCGGGCGGCTGGGACCTGGCGGCCAACAAGGTGGTCTGAGTTGTGACAAGAGGCCGCGCCGCTCTGCAGGCGAGCAGTGCGGCTGCTTCAGCTTGCCGTGCGCTACAATCGTCAGCCCATATCGGCAAGGAAATATTGATGAAGAAGATACTGTGCCTGATGGCGCTGTTGCTATGTGGCTGCGTTGGCCGGCCCGACAATATTTATCCGGTCGGGCAATTCGATACCTCCAGATATCTCGGCAAATGGTATGAAATCGCGCGGCTCGACCATTCCTTTGAAAAAGGTTTAAGCAAGGTCACCGCGGAATACAGTCTGCGCAGCGATGGCGGCTTGAAAGTCGTCAACCGGGGTTACCAGGCTGCCGATTCGGTCTGGAAAGAATCCATCGGTAAAGCTTATTTTGTCGACAAGCTTGACGAAGGCTACCTGAAAGTATCGTTTTTCGGCCCCTTTTATGGCTCCTACATCGTGTTCGACCTGGAACCGCACGATTACCGCTACTCGATGGTCAGCGGGCCGGACAAATCCTATTTCTGGCTGCTGTCGCGCACGCCGACGATGGATCCCGCCACCCAGAAACGCTTGCTCGACAAAGCCCGGGCGCTGGGTTTCGATACCGCCAAGCTGATTTATCCTCAGCACGACTGATTTCCATTCAAGAATGCTGCCGCGATGGCGGCATTTTTCTCCTGTTTTAATTTCCTCTTAAAGTGTTGCTTTCCTGCATACAGAGAATTGCAATGTCATCTTGATTCGCTCACAATCGGTATCAAAGCCAGCGCCAAGTTGGTGCGCTTTTGATGTTGTGCTGGGTGGGGAAGCTGGAGGTCTTCCCCATGGCAAGCAGTGTGATTACCGGATGACCCAGGCTGGCCCTCGTTCTGGATTGAAGGCGGCGCATTTTCATGGCTTTACTTGACAGGAATCACGTTTATGAAAAACCTCAAGATCGGCGTACGCCTCGGAGGCGGTTTTGCCGCCGTGCTGCTGCTGTTGACGACCCTGACCGCGATCGGCATCGTGCGCATGCAAAGCGCCAGCGACATGACCGAAGAACTGGTCCATATCAAAGTCGCCAATGAACGTTTGATCGCCGAATGGGCCAAGGTCATCGAGGTGAACGCGGCGCGTACCGCGGCGGCGTGGAAAGTCTCCGACCCGGAACATCAAAAACAATTCGAAAAAGAAATGACGGCGTCGTCCGCGCGCGCCACTGAAATCCAGGACCAGATCGGCAAGAGTACCCTCAACGATGAAGAGCGCAGTCTTTTCAAGGAGGTGCTGGCCACCCGCCAGGCCTATGTCGACGTGCGCAAGGCCGTGTTCAAGGCCAAGGCCGCCGGCGACATGGAGCTGGGCAAGAAACTGTATGAAGGCGACATGGCGGCCAAGCGCGATCTGTACCTGGGCGCGCTGAACAAGCTGGCGAACACCGAACAGCGCTTGCTCGATGTATCCGCAGCGCAAATCAAGGCGCGTTATGAAAGCGGCCGGCTGTTGCTGCTGTCGCTAGGCCTGGCGGCGATCGTGCTCGGCATTGCCTGCGCCTACTGGATCACCCGTTCGATCACCGGGCCGATCACCAAGGCGGTGAAAGTGGCCGAAGCCGTCTCGGCAGGCGACTTGACCAGCGACATCGTGGTCGACAGCCGGGATGAAACCGGGCAATTGATGACCGCGCTGAAAAACATGAACGATAACCTGGTCAACATCGTCGGCCAGGTGCGGACCGGCACCGAATCGATGGGCACGGCATCGCGTGAAATTGCCGCCGGTAATCTTGACTTGTCGTCGCGCACCGAAGAGCAAGCCAGTTCGCTGGAAGAAACCGCTTCTTCGATGGAAGAGTTGACGTCCACCGTCAAACTGAACGCCGACCATGCGCGCGATGCCAACCGACTGGCCATCAACGCGTCCGAAATCGCCAGCCGGGGCGGGGCGGTGGTGTCCGAAGTGGTCACGACGATGGGATCGATCAACGACTCGTCGCGCAAGATTGTCGATATCATCAGCGTGATCGACGGCATCGCCTTCCAGACCAATATCCTGGCGCTGAACGCGGCGGTCGAGGCGGCCCGGGCCGGCGAGCAGGGCCGCGGCTTCGCGGTGGTGGCCAGCGAGGTGCGCAGCCTGGCGCAACGCTCGGCGGCGGCGGCCAAGGAAATCAAGGAATTGATCGACGATTCGGTGCAAAAGGTCGAGGCCGGGTCTACGCTGGTCGACAAGGCTGGCCGCACCATGGATGAAATCGTGCAAAGTATTTCCCATGTGACTGAAATCATGAACCAGATCACCGACGCCAGCGATGAGCAGCGGCTCGGCATCGAGCAAGTCAACCAGGCGATCGGCCAGATGGACCAGGTAACCCAGCAAAACGCCGCGCTGGTGGAGCAGGCCGCCGCCGCGGCCGAATCGATGCAGGAACAATCGGCCAGGCTGGCCGACGTGGTCAGCCTGTTCAAGCTGGATGCGGCGGTCGCCGTCGCCTCGGCCAAGGTCGCCGCTCCGGCCCGGCCGCAAGCGGCGCTGGTGCGCGCCAGAACGGCGGCGGCACCGCGCAAGGTCGTGGCGCCGGCCAAGGCGGGAACCGATGAATGGGAAGAGTTTTAAGCCGATGATCAGTGGCCGCCCATGCCGGGCGGCTACAATCGCGGTTTGCAAGCAAACCGCGTAGCCACTGAATGACTTCCAGCACTCCCGATAGTTCGCCTCCAATCAATTCGCCACAGCGCGGGCGCGCCGTGTGCGCCACCTGCCTGCGCCCGCTCTCGGCCTGCATCTGCCAGTGGATCGCCACATTGCCGGCACTGGTGGAAGTGCTGATCCTGCAGCATTCGCTGGAAGTGAACAACGCCAAGAACAGCGCCCGCTTGCTGCACCTGAGCTTGCCGGGTAGCCAGCTGGCCGTTGGCGAAACCTTTGCAGTGGATCAATTGGCAATGTTGTTGTCCGGAAAGAACAATATCTTGCTCTACCCGGACACCCCTGGCGACCAGTCGCTCGGCATGCCGGTTCCGCCCGTATTAAACCCGGCATGGCTGCACCAGCCGGCCGGTTTGCGGCTGGTGGTGCTGGACGCGACGTGGCGCAAAAGCCGCAAAATGCTGTACCTGAATCCGCAACTGCAGCAACTGCCGCGGCTGCCGCTGCGCGATACGCCGCGGTCGCATTACCTGATCCGCAAGGCCCATGCGCCGCATCAATTGTCGACGCTGGAAGCGACCTGCTACGCCTTGATGCAGCTGGAAAACGACAACGCCCGTTTTACGCCGCTGATCGCCGCCTTCGACGGTTTCGTGGCCCAGCAATTGCGCTACATCAGATAGCCTGCCAGTTTGAGCGCAGACAGTACTTGATCTTGCGCTGATACCCGCATAGTATACTGTATAGGCATACAGTATATGGGGGCGCCATGTCGGACTATGACGAACAGATGCAAGGGCAGGTCATGCTGCCGCCGCCATCCCTGAAAGGGCGCAAGGGGCGCGGCGCCGTGTCGAACTTGCAGGGCCGCTATGAAATCCATGGCCGCGAAGGGTATGACGATGGCTGGGCGCAGGAAGATGAAAACGCCGACGGCAAGGCCATCGTCAGCTGGAAGACCCAGGTCACCGAGGAGTACGCCAAGACCATCCTGACCCGCAACGCGTCGCCGGATCTGCCGTTCAGCGTGTCGCTGAATCCGTACCGGGGCTGCGAACACGAAATGTAAACTGGTGTTTCAAATCATTTATGTAGGGGGGGAACGGACCAAATTTGTTGATTTATGCTGATAATGATGAACCTTTAGATTGTTCATAATTTACTTGATTCCTCTGTTGTTCCGACTAATCTGTGATATGTGCGTCTGTTCATAGATTTCGGATGAGGTGACAATATGGAGAACATGTTTCTTCAGGCAGAGGTCGGCATGTTCATTAACTACACCAGTCATCCGAATTTGAAATTGGGGTGGCCTTCTCTTTTTTTGGAAACTGAGCGCAAATTTGAATTGTTCGAGGAGCCAACTCGATTCCTTACGGAACGTTTTGTGCGGTGCGGTTCGACACCAAGCTCGCACACTTGGCAGAAGGCTGCCTACGGACTCAAAAGTTGGTTCCAGTTTTTGCAAGCGATTGAGCGTGACTGGCTGGACGCGAGTGAGCAGGACCGTATCGACTTCAGGGATACTTATCTCCAATCGATTAGCCCGAAGACTGGCAGGCGCTATGGTGAAGATGGTGTGAGGAGCGCTATGGTCGTGGTACGTTTGTTCTACCAGCATTGTGCGAATCGCGGCGCTTATTACGGCGACATCGGTGGCAGTTCAGATGTTGCCGAATATAGGGTACCGATAGACCGAGACTCCTTTGCGCATACTCGTGCAAATGCGATTTGCAGCGTGAAGGACCGAGCCCTGCCAAAGATGCGTCCAGGCGTCAAAATTCATCCGCTGACAGTCCGCGATTTGAAAACTCTCCTCTGTTATCTTGGTCCTCAGGCTGCTGCTCGCGAAGGTGACCAGCGCGTGGTGCGCAATCGCCTAATCAGTGATTTAGGATGGGCGGTTGGCCTTCGACTAAGCGAAATCAACAGCCTAACTACGCTGCAATTTATGACGCTAGTCCCTGACCCTGCTGCGCCTTTTGTGGGCATGGCTCTCACCATAGAGCGTGGAAAGGGAAACAGGGCCAGACAGGTAATGGTACCCTCGTGGCTAGTCATGGATATACAGGCGTATATGGAAGGCGAACGGACTACTTTACTGCGGGCGACTAAGACCAAGAATAGACACTCAACAACGCGTCTCTTTCTTGGTCTTGAGCACTCCGACAGTGCTGGTGAGCCAATTACGAACGCAGCATTACAGAAAATGTTTAGGGAGGCCTGCCTGGCTCTCGGATTGGTGACTGTCATCGAGAAGACAGATCCAGAAACCGGGATGAAATTTACGTATAAGACGCCGCGACACTCGTTGCACGATTTGCGTCACACATATGCCGTACTGACCTATCACGCTGAACGCGCTAACGGTAACGCTGAGCCTTGGAAAAGGATACAAGCTCAACTCGGTCACCGAAGTCTCCAAACGACAATCGATACTTACCTGTCGCATGTTCAAATATTCACTGACCAGCCAGGCTTGCTCGACGTAAGAAGAATGCTCGGGTTATGACGATGGAGCCTGTTAGACCTGAATCGCGGAAGGATTTGAAGCGCGGACGCAGGAAGCTCTCATCTGCGGCAAGCAGCGTCGCGCAAGTGAAAACCAAGATGGCTCAAGGCCATAGCATCGAGTATGTTGCACACGCTCGTATCGAGCAAAGCATGGACTCTAAAACTGGCGATCAGATCTTGACCGCCATATTCCCGCAAAAAGGCGGATGTGAGCCGCATCGTGTAGATTTGAGCTTCCTGCTTGCCTTCCCCAACCTCCAGCAGCTATTCACAGAAGCGTTTCTACGTTGGGGCTCCAACGTTTCGGCGGCTACGCGTACAAATGCAAAAGGCAACTTGAGCTACTTCTTTGGGTATATTGGGATGAATTGGCCTAGTACATTGCATCCTGGCGAGATTGACGATGAATTACTGGCAGACTTTAAAGATAGGCTGTTGAGGGAGACTGGGCAGCGAGGCAAGCCCTTGCACCCTACTACCATTGGACGTGCGTTGGGCGCGGTGCGATCGATCATGGATGCGCTTGACACCGGGCCCTGGGCTGATATGGCTCGGTATATCTCCGAGCGGGTCCCTCCCGGACCTATAGGGGGAAACCGAAAGTCGATACCAACAGAGGTGTTGGACACCGATCTGCTGTTGTCGATCATCGAAGTTGCAGAGCGGGAGGTACTGATCATTGAGCAGCGATTCTCCGGGCGGAACAGTTTATTGGAGAAAGGTCGACTGTGGCTACAGGATCCCAGAAGATCCGTACATAACAATCGTTGCGACTACGAGGATCTGGCGGTTTGCCTTGCTGCTCTGGAGGCCGCCTATCCTGGCACGATTCCAAATCTGCCAGTAATTCGCGACAAGTATCCAGCGTTGGGTTGGGCAATTGAGAGCATACACGGCCAAACAGCGGTATGCTCGTATTTCTATCCATCAGGTCGTGACCTCGTTCCGTTTGTTCTGCTGCTGACTATAACGACAGTGTTCAACGCCGACACTGTATTGAGCTTGGATTGGGGAGACATCTCTTTTGAAAAGGAACAGGCAGGTTCTCCGGCCATTGAAATTATCGGAACGAAGGGGCGTGCCTCAAAGGACTTGGTGCGCCTGCTTGATCCTGATGTAGCAGTTTCGTCGCAGTTAGGCCTAAAACGAATGCTCTCATGCTTACAGAATATTACGTCTCGTATCAGACCAGAGGTCTCGGTAGAGCACATGGGTCGTTTGTTTTTGTTTGTTCAAAAAGTGGGTACGAAGAGACCCAAGGGATTCGGCTTGAATGGTCAGCGTTTTTTACTTCCATCAAACGATCCAGTCTGGAAGAAAGCTCTTCAAAAATTTATAGCTGACAATAAACTATCTCAATTTAACCTTAGTCAGCTACGTCCAACTATATTGGATCTAGTTCAGTTCATGGATGGCAGCCTTGAGGCGGCCCGTCTAGTTGGTAATCATGGCAATCCGGTGACAACGTGGACCCACTATACTAGCGCTGGTATAAGGAAACGCTACCGAGAACGAATAGGGCAGGTCATTGTCTTGCGCGAACGCTGGCTTGATACCAATGGTGTGATCGATCCACGACGATTAACGTTCGGAGAGGATAAAGGGGCTGCGACGCCCGGTTTCTCTTGTCTCGATCCATTCAACTCGCAAAGACCAAATCAACAGCCTGGACGGCTGTGCAAAGATTACGGCGGCTGTCCATCATGTCCAATGGCAGCTGCCCATCCTTCCGACCCTATCTGCGTCGCATATTACACTGCGCTCGAGGTGGCGATCTATAGAAGCCAGGCATTCATGAGCGCCAAGACTTGGATCGAACGCTGGGTCCCGGTTTTGGCTGATCTGAAAGCGCTGCGAGTTTGGATTCCTGCGGACGTAATGAAGGCGTCGATGGACTTTTCAGTACAACTACCGAACGTGGGGTAGATATGACTAACGCTGCCGCTCCTCGCGAACAAGCTAGAAATGATCCCGACAGGAAAAAAATTCATGAATTGATTAGGGATGAGCTCGATCAATATCAGGTCAGCGAACACAGTTTGTTTAATGATAAAGTCTGGTTATTTTCCAATCCCACCCCCGGATCAAAAAAGTCGCAGTCTTCTCTCAATTGGGGAATGGAACTATTCGACGGCAGTCGACTAATAGATCAGCAACATACAGCGCGCCTGCATTGGGCGAGAGTATTAATGCTTACGCTACTTGTATTACCATCCGACGGACGCAAGCCTGCGCCCGGATCAATGGGGCCGATTCAAGTTGAATTTAAGTGGCTGCTGTCTTGGATGAGCGAAGCAGGGTACTACGATCCACACGAACTTACCCAAGCCGTGATTCAACATTATGTAGATCAGCTCCCGAGCTTTATCGCGGCCCATACCGATGATGGCGAGATCGGCGTGTCTGTCGCTGTAAGGACGTTGGCGATACTCATGCGGTTGTGGGATCAGCGCTTGGCATTGTCAAAGATGGGGGTGAAATCGTTGGCGAGTCACCCCTTTGATGGCCGCGGAGCATGGGCCATAGCCAAGAACGTTGCCACTAAAGTGCCGGGATGGATTAAGCCGTTGCCAGACGAGGTGGCTATTCCCTTGTTGAACAAGGCTGCATGGTTTCTTGGTACGCCAGCTGACGATGTGCTTAGATTGCTGGATGTGATTCGTGATCCCCTTGCTGGTACGGTGGTCAAGGTGAAGAGCTCGCGGGGTTCCGAAGTGGCCCGGAAAAAGACCGGAACAAGAAAACAAGCAAGACTTCGGCGGGCAAGGAAGTTCTTGGATAGTTTTGAGTTCGGCATTCCTCCCGGCCACACCCAACCTTGGCATGGGCCACTCGATTCTATATTCGAATGCTCGTCTGATCGGAGATCGGCTCGAATGTCGCGAATTCGGGAATTGTGGGAATCTGTGCGGGACGCTGCCTCGATCATGGTGCAGGCATGCTCGGGAATGAGGGTGTCAGAATTACTGGGTATTCAGGCCGGCATCGACGAGGCCAGCGGCCTTCCGAACGGTGTTCGTCTGGAGCGAAGCACAACGGGTCTGTACGAATGGTTCGTTATCAGCTCTGTTCTCTCCAAGACCGAAGGGGGCCTACCACGTGAAGTTGACTGGGTACTAGGTATGCGTCCCGTAGGAAGCAGGGAAATTCCGTTGGCCGTTCGAGCGTTGTGCATTCTCAATCAACTATACGAACCTTGGAGAGCCCGTGCGCGCACGCGGCGACTGATTCTGTCGGGCAGATGCGGTAAAACTCTGTCTGTTGCATCGACGGATCTTGGAGCGATGGCAAGCACTAAGCTAAACGAATCGATGCAGCGCTTCATTGTATGCTGGGTTGACCTGTCCGGCTTGTCCGACGAGAGCGCGCGCAAGACCGAAGACAATGATCTTGTGCCTTGGCGTGAAAGCAAAGGAGCAATCTTTAGGACGCACATGCTTCGCAAAAGTTGGGCACAATTCGCTTTGGCTTGCGATCCTCGGCTGCTACCCGCGATACAGATGCAGTTTCATCACGTGAGTCTAGCTATGACCGAGGGTGGTTATATCGGCCGCAACCCGCTGCTGCTTGGCGAGATCAGCTCAATGTCCGTACAGAAAGTCTATCTGACAGTTTTCGATAGCGTTATGGGAAAGTCCGCGTTGGCGGGGAGGATGGGCGAACAGTTGGAGTTTTCCTTGGCAAAATTGCGTGATGAGGTAGGCGAATTGCCTACGTCGAGCAAATGGCAACGCGCCGTCGAGTGGAGTGACCGCAACGATCTCAAGATGTTCTTCACTGCGCATGCGACTTGTTGTCCGACTCGTGCAAGCGAGATGCGCTGCCATGATGCTTCGGGCACTCCAATCTGGTTGCGTAAGGCTCCTAACACTGCGACTCGTGAGCCAAGCTTATGTGCTGGCTGTGCCTGCGCAATTATGGACATAAGCCATGAGCCATTCTGGTCTGACCGTTATGTAGCCTGCGAGACATCGGTGCGCCAGGCGGCAGCGGCTGGATTACACCTCGGCCTGTTTCGGGAAATCCGCTTCCGCGCCGACCAAGCTAGGAGCATCCTGAAGAAGTTCGGCTCGGATGTGGGGGCGCTGGACGCCCGTGTGGTGATAATCATGGAGAACGAACATGCCTAGACTTAAGAAGGAAGCGCCGGCACAAGACCCGATTGAGCAGGATTTCCTAGAGGCCTTCGACCGGTTGTGCGATGGCGAACCGAAAAACAAAAAGCTCAAAGCGCGTAAGGTCAAAGGAACGTTGAAAGTTAATGCTTCGAATGTGGCGCTGGAAGCAGGTCATTCCCGTACGCTGATTGCCTTGGAAACAGGATGCCGGTACCCGCGGATACGTGAACTGATTAAACAGCATACGGCCGGACTCGACGGCGTGCCCACGACCTTAAATGAAGTCATCAAGCGTCTGCGCGCCGACAATGCGGAATTGAGAAGCCAGCTTAATACGCACAAGGCGGCTGTATTGGCACACTTTACTGCTCGAGACAAAGCCGAGAAAGAGGCCGCCCGCGAGCATGCGGCAGCGTCTCGCCTGAGAAAAGAGCTCGCAGAGGTGGGCAACGTTGTAGCAATCGTGTCGAGGGAATAGTAGTGACCTACCCTGTATCTTGTGGTGTTGGAGTCAGGTCAACCTTCCCTATTTTTCCAACGTTGGAAATTTAAGCAATTCTAGCTTGATATATAGCAGATCTGATCTGGCCTAACAAAAGCTGTCGGATGAATTAGCGTTTCCGACCACGCAGGAAAGCAGCCATCGAAACTATGCTAAGCTGTCCACTGAAATCGCTTCCTGGTCGAAAGCCGGGAGGCAGTGGAGGAATCCACAACGCCAACCACTGAAAATGGAGCATAACAATGGCTAACGGCACACCTTTCTATTCCACTTTATTCCATTGCATGCACGACGAGCAAAGTGCCCCCGGCGCACGCTTTCCTCGATACACAATCTTTCGAGCAGTTGACTCACGCAATGTCAGCCAAGAGTTGGTCGCGCGTCCCCGTGTTCATGATTTTGCCGTTATATGGGATGACGATGATGACACTCGCATCATTTGCGTTATCGAAGAGATGCTCATGGAAGGGTTGCTGCCTGGCGTGCAATTCATCGGCGAACATAAGGGTGTTCTGACGGTTATCCTGGCCGCGCGTACATATTGGGAGCTTGATACAGAAAGCTATATAGCAAAAGTTAGCGCCCTTACCGTAGCAGCCGGAGATCACTGGTTGGTAGAGCTCGGCATGTTCGACCACTCTCCGGGCAATCTCCGAAATCGCCACCAGTGCGATTTCCGTGACATAGTTGGGAGTTCAGACGGTGACGTGGCATTCCTCTTTATGCTTGACTCAGCTTGGAACCTGGGCACAAAGGAATGGGACAGCGTAGGCACGCCCCCTGTCAATCGACCAGCGCCGGGTCTATCTCCATTCAGTCGAGCGAGCCGCTACCTAACTAAGCCTGAGCGGAAACCTTCTTGGAGCGCACAGCTGCCATCTAATGTTTTTCCGCAGTCAGTAGCACCTACACCACCAGAACCGCCAGTGCCTCCGATTTTGCCGATAGTGCCTCCGGCTCCTATGCTACATAACAGACTCACTCATCAATGAGTGCCTTACACGAATTGACCAGATTCTTGGTGTTGTCGGCCAATTTGAGGAGAAAGAACTGCCAGGCTGAATGGAGTGAGGAAAGTATGATGGGAGAGGAATATCCATGGCGCGCATGATTCCGGTCGCAGGACCGCAAGATACGAATAGTCGTGGCGAGAAGAAAATTTATGACATGTTAAAGCAAGGCTTATCGGACGACTTCACCGTAATTCATAGTCTTCCGTGGCTGGCTCGAGGTGTCAAAGAAATCGATCCCAACTACGCTCCGACGGGAGAGATTGATTTTCTCGTAATTCACGAATCATTGGGTCTCTTAGCACTTGAGGTCAAGGGTGGGAAGCAGAGTGTCAAGGACGGACTTTTCATCTATGTGAAGACCGGAAACACTGGGAATCATGTCCTTCAAACGCGCAATAATCTTCACGGTCTAGCCCGGTGGCTGGGCAATGACCCCCGTCTACGCTGGCGCATTGGCTACGGATTGGTCTTCCCAGATAGTGTGTTTGGCGAGAACATAATTAGTCCTGGACTCGTCGACGTCACCGTCACGCCACCGCAATCGCTGTTTATTGATCGCATGAGTATGGATGCTCCTGAACTGGCAGCCCGAATTCGTGAACTGATGGCGTATTGGAAGCAAACCCTCGGCAATCCAACACTTGGCTCCAGTCGTGCGGCCCGTCTCGTTCAAGTGCTATGCCCTACGTTTGACGGCACCCCATCGTGGGGAAACCGAGTTGAATATGACAATCGTGTTTGGTTACGCCTGACTCAGGAGCAAGCTTCAGTCGTGAACACTCTCATGAGTCAGGCCCGCATGGTAGTAACTGGGTGGCCGGGTACAGGCAAGACGTTAATCGCGGTCGAGATCGCCCGGCGCATGATCGCTGAGGGTAAGCGAGTGTTAATGTTGACGTTCAATGCCTTGCTTGTCGAGCATCTGCGAAGAGAGATCGCTTATGCAACGATGGCGAGAGTAGCGACCTGGCATGGATTCTGTTCGGAGTACGCTAGGAGACTGCCCGGGCAATTCGAATCCAATTCTACCTGGCTGGAACACGGTTGCTTGGAGGACCTGCAGAGTGCCCAAGCTAACGGTCTGATCCCAGATTTCGATGTACTCATTCTCGACGAGGCGCAAACCCTCCGTCAGGGGTGGTGCGCCTGGCTCGCAGCGCAATTTATGGGAAAACCGATTATCGCTTTCTGTGATGAAACCCAGAGATTCGCTTTTGAGAAAGAGCGGATTTCCACCAACGATCTTTGCAATGTATTCGGGATTGAGGGCCCATTTTCTCTTACGATTCCATTGCGATCTCCCCGCAGCGTGTTCGATCGTTTGCAGCGGGTTCGACAGCCTTCGTACCAGATGGTCAACCCGCGTGATGTGGAAGAAGATACATTGCAAGAGCGTGTAGTCGGAAACGTGAACACTGCTATTGATGCCTTAATTGGGGACTTAACGGCCAAAGGGGTCAACCGAGCAGACATCGTCGTGTTGTCGAGGTTCGGGTGGTCGCGCAATCGTATCAGTGCCGAGCGCTATGAAACGGTTGCTCGCTTTCGTGGCATGGAGGCGCCTGTCATTATTATTGCGGGAGCCGATGATATGGACGATATCGAACTGTTCTGCGCCTACTCCCGCGCCACGACGGTTTGTATCGCACTGTACGAAGCGGAGCCCTTGGGTTGCAAATCCTCGCACGGGAAGTTTCAAGAGCTGGTCTTGGAACATCCAGACAATGCAAACATCGCGAATGCTGCGAGAGAACAGGGGCTGACCAGATTCATCTTGGCCCGGCATATCGAGTCTGCCTCTGTTGGACTCTCCTCCGTGGAGCTGTCCTGGTGTGATACCTGGAAATGCTGGTTCGTTGACAGGGAAGACGACGCAGAGGCTGCGGACCTTTGGATAGACTACTTGCTGGCATACCACAACTGGCCGGTGTATTCCTGGACATCGTCATGCCGACGCAAAATCAAACGTGAAGATCCTTCGGTCAATAAGGTTCCGGGTGATCTGCGCACGGAGATCTATGAACTCAATGTGTGTGAAGCTTGTACCGACATAACGCCGCACGTGCCCCAATTGCGTCAAGCGCCCATATGCCAATGCTGCGCTGGTGCGATCGAGGAACGAGCGACACCGTCACAAGACGTCTTGGCAATGCTGCGAAAATTCGATGCAATCATCACCTCACCGAATCCAGGAGTGATTGCGCAGGAAGTGAAAAATTGCCTCCCCTTGCCACTGGCCGCATTGGGGGCGCGGATATATGCCAGAGCCAGGCCGCTAGGTGTTCCTGTCGAGCTGAACCAACTCGCCAATTCCAGCACCCTTCATCGATTGGCAACGGCATTCATCTATTCTCGGATTAGCGTGAAGCAGGTAGGTACAAAGTTCGAGCGTGACATGCTAGCGAAAGACACTGGCCGCTATGTTCTTCCCGAAGGTCTCACGCCGGAAGCATGGCGCCAGGCGATAGCGCGCTGCCTTGGGCAAAGCGCCAAGGCCGGTCTTCTGAGGAAGCAAAAAGATGGCGTATTTGAAACCGTTCCAATCGGCAATTCGGCCAGTCTTGAGTTCGATGAAGTCTGACGGCAGCTGTCAGATGAGATAAAGTCCTCAATGCTGACTGCGGGTCACTAGCCGCCGGTGATGTTGCAAACATCGCGGGCTTTACGCGCTGAAGGACAGCGATCCTGGCATGGATACCATCTGCTTTCCCGATCTTGATGTAATCTCCATCGCGGAATACCAAAATGTACAGGTTACTCATTTGCATTGCGTGACGTCCTTTCTAGAGAACAGGTGAAACGCTGGCCGGATGCTGCCAGCGCAAAGCCAATTCGTATTCAAACGAGATCATCAATGTTGTCCGACCAGATTTCAGAGAGATCCACATCCTCACTGTCTGGCTGCTTATGCCTTTCCAGAAGGTCTACCTGCAGAGTCATTGGCAAGTCAAATGAAGAGCCGGTCACGATGCAGCAGCCTTTTGATAAATTGGGGATTTGCGCTTTCGATATCTGGTCGAGTGTACTGATCGCGTTTTCGATCAAATACAGGTCTCGCTCGTTCACCAGGCGATGAATAAAAAAATTGTGAAGCTGCGAGACAATCGTCGGCGAAATGTCGGCCGGGCGTTGGCTTGACAATGTCAAGAGCATGCCGAATTTGCGACCTTCCTTGATGATCTCCTCAAACAGCTCAAGGCGGTAGTCCCGCCATACCTCATGCTCCCTTGCCGATTGTTCCGACAAGATATTATGAGCTTCATCAATTATCAGGTGCATCGTTCTGTCCGGCGGGGATGCGACACTGTTGCGGTGGCTGTTGTAGTAATGCTTCGCAACCAGCAAGGGGAGAACTTTCTTCGTATCCTGATTGCAGTTCCGAAGCGAAATCACAGTCAAAATACGCTCGTCGGGATTGGCGCCCGAGATTTCAACGACGCGCCGCAGGTTCGTGAATGCGGACTCAGCGCGTTTGAGTAGCGGCTGGATGTGCTCGAACTGAACAAAGCCGCTGAGAACGTCCAGTGTGAGCTGCAGGTGCGCTCGCAAGATGAATTCATCAAAAGCGTTGAAGTCGCCTAGGTCCACACCATTTACCAATGCTTGAAGCAAGCCAGCGTAGACAATTCCATCAGAATCGAAAAAGCGCGGCCCAGCCACAAAAAACTTCCCCTGCTGGCTATGCCATTTGATCGTTGCCAGGAATTCTTGCAGGTCATCTGCTTGTGTCATCTTGCAGACGACACGCAGGAGATCTAGGCATTCCGTTTTTGGTCCCGCTGAAGTGAAAACCGACTTGCAAGTATATGAAAAAAAGCGTGCCAAGCTATTCTCTTGTTCCCGGTACTTAGCCCTGGCCGTCACGACGCGATTAATGAACGGTCGCTGCGTGTTCGTGGTTGCCTGAAACAAGATTGAAAGCGTCTCAGTATGCCAGAACTCTTCATCATTGATAGTGATCTTGTCCCCGCCTTCGGCGTTGGTCCGAAGTCGGATTACCTGCTTTTGTTCAGCACCGATCAACTGGTTATTCGTGTACTCCCCGTTGAAGTCGAGCAGTACGAACTTGCTCTTGCCAGCGAAATCCTGTGCTTTGGTTTCAAACAAGGCGGTGTAGAGCTTGGTGAGAGTGTTTGACTTGCCACTGCCAGTATTTCCAAAAATTCCGATATGCGTGTTAAATAGACGCTGCCAAGGGAGGGAAATAGGAATTTCTTCCTTGAGAAGCTGGCCGATCACCAGTCCGCTAGTCGTATCCTTGGGCGCGTAAAGGGCCTTGATTGCGGATTCTTGCATGAGGAAGGCAGAGTCCTTGATCATAGGAAGGAACTTGATGCCTTCTCTGAATCGCCCATCCTCTAGATATCCAATTGGTTTTACCTCGACTCGTCGGATAAAATAAGAACTTGCACCGTCGCCCTCGACTCTGCGCTCATCCAGGTATTCACCTTGCACCATGCATACGATGTCCCTGAACCCACGCTGTATCGACAAATATTCCCGGATCGACACTCCTTTGTACTTCTCGCCATGCAAGAACAGCGTGTCGCGGTTCGACTCTTCAAAGATTCGAATCGAAATCTTGGTCCCTTCGACCGCGACGACTTCGCCAACACGAATGGTCATTCGGCCGCCCCTCCAGCCAAAGCGACGTTGGCACTCACTGCCGTTGGTGACGCTGTGAAAACCTGTTTATTGAATGCTGTGAAATCCAGCGGATCATCGAGCACGATGGTCTGCACATTCGGAAACTCGCTAAAGTACCCATCAATAGTAGCCTTCGCGCCCGCGCTGTAACAGCACACATAGAGTTGAAGTGAAGGATTCGACAGGGATCGCCGAACCAGCTGACGAATATGTTCATCCGCAAATGAAAACCCAAAGGTCAACAATACTGCATGAGGCTTTTCAAGCTCATAGCTAAGGTAGCGGAGCATCTGGTAATAGTGCTCTTCGAAGACGGTTTCGTGGAACTTCCACTTGGTGGGGTTGACGATGGGAAGCAAATCGTATTTCCCCCAAAACGCAGAAGTCTCTTTGCCCACAAACTTCACATCGGGAAGATCATCTATCGCCTTCGTTGGGTCGAGCAGAACATTTGAAAATTCATCACACTTCGCAAACCCGCCTGAAGTCACGAGCCTTTCCCCATTGTTGGTGAGGTAGTTGACCTGAATGCGATCTGCATCTTTGAACCAATAATTTGAACCATGCAAGTGGATCAAGTTAATTTGCGAAACCTCGTTTCGATGTCGCCCGAAGATCCCGGTTTGCGTCGTCACCGTACTGAAATTCCTGGCGTCTAGATATCGACGCTTGAAACCGGTTGTCCCATCATTTAAGTAGAACTCATGCTTGCGTTCCTTCCACAGCTCCTCGGCCGCGTGAGCAAGGCATCCATCGTAGTTTGTTGTGAATAGGTTGCACACCTTGCGCTGATCGGCCTTTTTCCGCCTTAACAGCAAGAGCAACGAACCGAGAAATCGCCGGTAATTTTCCAATACCGCCGCATGGACAGCGTTTGCCGTCGTCCCAGTGTAATCAAACGCCAGCACAGGTTCGATGCACGTTTTGTAGTAGTGCATGAACAACGCGGAATAGCGCGGGTCAGTTCGATCCTGAAACAACGTGGCCAGTGACTCAACCGTGGTATTTGCGCCGTCATTCGATTTGATACCAAGTTCAAGCGTTGGGAATAAGCCATACGATGCGCCGGAGCCGATCAAGATATTGATATTTTGATCACAAAGATCGCTAAAGCTAAATGTTGAGGTCATTGGGCGCAACCTATTCCAAGGTTAATATCGTTGCAATCAATATTACCATTGAGATCTTTCTGAAGGTAACCGAAAAGTCGCCTTTCTACTAAGTTGGGCGAAGCGGTGCTTCCCCGCTTCAATATTTTCCAAAAGCAACAAAATTAACCGCTTGAATGCGGCATGGGTGATCGCATAAAATACTGTATGTGCATACAGTATTTTGGAGAGCCTATGAAGCCTTTTTGATTCCAAGAACGAAGGCCAGCACAATGTGACTGCCCGCCGTGTTCCAAATCGACCACTGCAATGAGCAGGAAGAAGCCGACGACGAAGTCGAGATGCATGTGCTGGCCGCTTGCGATTGTCCTATAACCCAAGTGCGTTGCGCAGGGGGCGCTCTTCAAACTCCGGGCGCGGCTACTGCCGCGCCCGGCAAACTATCTTGCCTCGTAAGCGGCTTTTTGGAGTTTCTCAGGGCTTTGACACCTGCGGCATACCAGCAAACCTGCTCGCCGGCTTGTGACGGCGTAAAGCGTAGCCGCGGGGCCGACTTGCAGGCGGCGAGGTATTTGTCGTTGCGTTCGGCTTCACATCCACTTGCAAATGGGCAACGGATTGTCCGGTTTACTAAGACTATGGTGGCTACAACGGAGCCGTCGGTTTTAAGGGGATGTTGGTTGAAATGCAAAGCTGATTGAAGAGCTCTGAGGCAACTGGCCGCGCTGTCGGTGTCCGTAATTAAACCAGGGTCGATCCATTACATATCCTGACCATCATTAGGCTTTTCTTGGATAAAAAGGCAGTCAAGCATCGCACCCATACGCTTTTTGAAATCTAATGTCCTTATTGTCTCAGGTCTGCCAGCCACAGAGAACGGCGCGATGAATAAATCAGCGGTTACCTAAACGTAGTTCGCTTTTTTTGAAAATAACGAGGTAAAATGGGTCGGAATTCGCTGCAAATCAACATCTAGGATTAAAAAATGACGACTATCTCAGGCGATATTTCAAAGCGATCTGAAAATCAACAAAAACTACTTTTTGAAATTATTAAGAGGTACGATGCTTATATTGGCGCCGCAAACACAAAAATTGCGATCATCTTGTCTTACTGCATGGCTTACATCGGCGGTATTGCTTTCAAAATTATCGATTTGATAGCCAAAAGGGATCACAACTGGACTTGGTGGTTACCAATTGTCTCGGCGGGAATATCTATTGCAGTCACATTTTATTCTGCATATCGCGCATATGGGGCGTTAAATCCTCAAATGCCAAGTGGGCGCGCTAATCACGAAAAACCATCAATTATATTTTTTGGCGATGTTGCGGGATTAAATGGAGGGCGAGATGGTTACGTACACAGAATTAACGAAATTACTGACGCAGAAATAGTTGAGGATTTGTCGCGACAAGCGCATGTCTTGGCAAATATTGTTTCTCGAAAAATGGCTTTACTTAATCAATCGACCCAAGCTATTGCGACAATACAGTTACCCTTAAGTTTATTGACTATTCTGTTGCTGTGCATTATTTGATTTTAGATGGTAGATATGAAAAATAAAAACCAAGAATTATTCCGAGCTAGCTTTGAATCTTTATACGCCTCAGAGAGTCAATCCACTCGCGCAATCATTGACGATTTTGGACGGCCAACGATGGAGAGCGCCGCTACTTCGTCCTCTATCGTTTTTGATAGTGCGGATCACCAAGGATTCGGTTTGGCTAACGTATCCGCCGATGAGTATGTCATTCAAAAGCCAATACGCGAGTGGTTTGGAAATACTGGAGTCAATACAGGCACAATCGGGGCACATCCGGATTTTGAATATTTAGTTGGCACTGACGATACAAAATATCACCATATCACAACTGTATTTATCGATATAAAAAATTCTACTCGACTTTCACTTCGTTATGGACTACCTCAGGTACAGAAAATAAAAAATACAATTCTGCGGGCGGCTTCAGAGACAGTAAGAGCATTAGATGGGCATGTCCACCGTTTTATGGGTGATGCCCTTATGGCCTATTTTGGCGGTATGCGACGTGACTCCGAGAGTGCTTGCATGGCTGCGATTAATTGTGCCGCAATGCTGCGCTTACTGATGGATGAATCTATCGGTCCTGGTCTTTTAAAGCAGGGGATTGACGCAAATGACATTGGTTTTAGAGTAGGCATCGATTATGGCGGCGATGACCAAGTCCTATGGTCTTCATATGGCTACAGAGACGTGTCCGAAGTTACGGCAACTTCCTTCTTCGTTGACGCGGCTGCAAAACTGCAATCGATGGCATCAAAAGACAGCGCTATGCTTGGAGGTAATTTAGTCCGATACCTTGATTTCCCTCATAGCTTAACCGGTCAAAAAACAAAAATGCGCGATGGTGTGCCAGTGCCAATACCCTACTTATTGCCGAACTATTCGGTATTTGGTGGAGAAAATCACAATTACGAGATTCATGAATTAAAGTTCAGGGAATTTGTGCGGCTCTTGCCAATTCCACTAGAAATGCGCCAAAAAATAGTAAATGGTGTGCTTGCTTACCCCGGCATCCAATTTCAAGCGTTTTGCCGAGACATGCAGTCCTATAATGAGTATAGATCAGTCTCTAGGTGTGTTAACAAGGGAACGGAAGTAAAATTTCAAATTTTTATCGAGCCTCATGCTCTTGATGGACTTCGCATGCCTTTAAGAGGGGAGTGGATCAGAAAGAATCACGGTCAGCAAGCGGCGGATGCGAATATGAGCCATGACGATCGGGGTGACTTTGAAATTAAACCGAATGCTGCGAATCGTGGTCGCGATCCAAGAAAGTATAGTTGGACGCGGCATGCTGAATATCGTGGTATTCATACCATGGAAATCAGGATTTATGACGTAAATAATAAGCTTCTTTTTTCTGACATTATTGGCATACATATTAGATGATTTACACTAGCGACTAACGGCTAGTCGCTAGGGAAGCGCTGATCAACTCGGTTTTCTGGCAAGGTTGGCGCGCCAAATGGTCACCGGCGAGCCGTTTAAAACCCGTTTTTCGTTCAGTTTGACGCGATGCTTCGCGTCTTTCTGCAATCAAGACGGATTACGGGATTCGGTGATCGTAAAACGTCTCCCGGCCAGTACCAAGTTGGCAAAGGCGAACAAGGTAAAAAGCTGTGCAGTGTTCTTGGCCAAGCCGCGATAGCGCGTCTTACGATGACGGAACAGGTTCTTGATGACATGAAACGGATGCTCGAATTTCGCCCGGACGCTGGCCTTCAGATGCTCCAGCTTTTCCGTCAAGCGTCCCAGCTTATTGTTTGGCAGCGCCTTGCGTTTGGAGCGCTTCATGGCCACGTGCCACGTCACCGATTTGCCGCAATTTTCGGGCCGCTTTTCCACGCCCTGGTAGCCGGCGTCGCCGAGCGTGGCAGTCTCGTCGCCGTGCAGCAGCGCGTGCGCTTGCGTCACGTCGGCGACATTGCCTGCCGTGCCGATGACGATATGCACCAGGCCCGAAGCGGCATCAACGCCGACATGCGCCTTCATGCTGAAGTGCCAGTCATTGTCTTTCGTCGACTGGTGCATCTCTGGATCACGCTTGCCGTCCTTGTTTTTGGTTGACGGCGGCGCGGCGATCAACGTGGCGTCGACGATGGTGTCTTCGCGCATCATCAAACCCTTCTCGGACAAGTGCCCGTTGATCGTATCGAAAATCTGGCGCGTCAGCCCGTTGGCTTCCAGCAGGTGGCGGAACTTCAGCAAGGTTGTTGCGTCCGGCGCCGACTCGCGGCCCAGATCGATGCCGACAAAGGCGCGAATGGATTGGCTGTCGTAGATCGCGTCTTCGATGCCTTCGTCAGACAAGCCGAAGCATTGCTGGGCCACATACATGCGCAGCATGCGCGCCAATTCGATCGGTGGCCGGCCGGCGCCTTCGACCTTTGGATAGAACGGCTCGATCAGTTTGTCCAGCTTGCCCCACGGCGTCAGGCTGTCGATCTCGGCCAGGAAGCGGTCGCGCCGCGTCAGCTTCTTCTTGGCGGCGTATTCAAGGTCGGAAAAGCTCTTTTGCATGGTCGATGGCGGACGGTGGTGATACCGTTATTGTCTCAGCTCGGACTGCCGTAGGGAACGGCACCCGATGAATAAGTCATTGCTTCCTTAGTGTGAGCAACATGGCGGTTCGATTTATTTTAACCTTTCTGGTGTATTGAGAAAATATTTATGATCATACTATTTACTAGATTTGACAATGTTTATTAGGATGCACTTCCCACTTTTCAGATCTTCCTCAACAAACTTAAATTTCTTTTGTTGAGCATCTGATCCAGAGTATTGGACGGTAATCCAGTCATTTCTGCCGACGTTGCGTAAAGGGTTTGGTTTGGGCTTATCCGTTTTGACCCAGCCTCTAGCAATTATTTCTGTATCGCGTTTGATATGGTTTACAGTATCTCTCTCGGCGCTATTTGCAAAAGAAGCGTCATGATCCTTTATTGTCTGCAAATTCCGGATTGAGAGGTCAATGACACTAGCTGTAAAAACTTGACCTGCTTTTGCGCATAAAATCTCATAGTAGTCCATCATTAACGGATAAAAACTCGTTCTATCTGCGGAATTTCTATATTTTCCCCACACGTCGAATAGCAGACGAGCAAGGGGCCATTCAGATCCCTGAATACAAGCGTTACCCAAAACCGTCAGAGCTTCTAAATGCGAAACGTCGAAAAACGAATCTTTTTCTGATTCATGGATATTAAGCTCGTCCAAATAACGAGTCCTTAGCCCTGCTTTTTCGGCGCCACCATAAACCATCACTATTTCGCGATAAACCTCAATTTTTTCATGCCAGTCTTGTTCGACATCGTCAAAGTATCGTATGGCCCATACTAAGATGTTGATAGAATCATTGATGGTTGTGAAATGTGATGACTTATTGTAGAGACTTTTCAATAAGGAAAACTCATTTTCTTCAGAATTCGAAGAAATGCTCAGGCAATGTTTTGCAAAATCTTTAAATTCTTTGACGAGGTTTTCCTTAATCAGAGATGTAAATATATCCACGACCCGAGCTGTACTGAGCTGCAGATGACTGTCATCTATATCAAGTACGAATAGATTCTCTTCAGTTATCAGGTTTAGAAGTTCCCGTAAAACAGCGATCCTAGTGCTCCTATGCTTCGACATATCGCTTTTAGCGAATAGAAGACCGGGTTTATATTTACTGGAGGATAGCGATATTGCACTTTCTAGATCGATATCTGCACGGTCTTCCAGTTTCAATTTGCTTAGCAGTTGTGATCTCAAATAGTAAGCTAGGATAACTATTTCTTGATGCTTTTGTTCGTCTCTCAGTTCTGAGGCACTCATTTCACTAATAATGTTCGAACAGGCTTCTACGCCATCGGTGATTTCTTTTTTATCGCCCGTCATCAAGGTTACGAATGTTTGCTCTAGCTGAGATTTGCAGGAAGTAAGCTTATCTGGACCAGATCTTGCATTAGCGAATGCGACTTTTGCATCTGGGAAATTTTTAGCAACGGCAAACGCAACTCCAAGCTCAAGGTTCAAGTATTGAATCTGTGTTGGATCAGATTCTTCACTTATACAGAGCGTGAGTTCGCTTACCGCATCGCTTGTAAGGCCAATGTGCAAATAAGATAAAGCCAAATGCTTTCGATCTTGTTTTGACAGTGTAACGTTTTTGGCTGATTTTAAAATTCGCCTGAATTCTTCTACCGCCAGGGAATATCTTTTCTCAGAAAAATGCTCGTTCGCATTTGCGAAAATTGACTCGCTACTGGATGTTAGCGACTTCAACCATGAATCGGATAAGGAAGCGTCGATAACTTTATTGGCTATAGTCACATCTTCACCAGCCGATGTGATTATTCCCGCAAGATACAATCTGTTCTTGATGCTTTGATCTAAAACCTCGCCCTTACCGTATCGAATTTCGTCAATAGCATCTCGGATCTTTTGATCCGATTCAACTAAAGTACGAATATGATCTATAGGTGCTCGGTCAAATTCATTCAAATATGTCTTAAAAACAATACTATCAACGTCTTTTTTAGTTAAAAAGCCTGCTGTCTGGAAAAAATTTTCTAGCTCTGCACATATATCCCACGTCATCCGAGGGTTGCCATTTGTCCAGTCAAAAACCCGTCCAGCGACGTCATCGTCTAAATGCAAATTTGCATTATATAAAAATTGAATAAATTCTTGGAAGTTGAAATTTTCTAGATAAATTTTTTCACCAATGTTAAAAGGTGAAATATTCTTATCTTTAATCAGATCAGTTGGCTCGACTACTCCGGACAATACATAAGTTAGTTTTTCATATTCTGGATAATTCGCCCTCGAAAAATACATGCTTCGGATCTGCGAGAGAATGACATCAGAATACGATGTGTTCACCAATGAATCAATTTCATCCAGAATAATGATTATTTTAACAAAAACTTCACGAAGAATGGTTCGCAAATGCCGGTCAAATTCAACATTCGGCTCAAGATTTGCATCTATTCGCTGTTGTGATATGCGTACGGCCGCATCCGGAAACTTTTCACCGTATGCCTCGATGAGCATATCGATGATATTACGAAACCAAGCGCGCGGTGTATCGAAGCGACTAGTCAAATCTATGTAAATGACCATGTCATTGGTTCGCTCACGTTTCATGTGGAGCAGTAGGTTAGTCTTCCCCATCTGTCTCGCAACTAAAACGTAACCTGGCCTTCCCATTTCGTCGATAATTTCTCTGAGCTGGCGATCCGCCGCACGTTCCACGTATATGGAGTCGGGTACTATCGCGGTTGGCTTTAGACTTTTTACGGACATTTTATAGGTCTTTCTTAACCGAATTTATTACTGCGGAAAATGGCCTACGACTCGCAACTTCGTTTCGACTTCGGCGTAAAACCATTTTAACGAATCGTGGGATTCCATTTGCTGCCAGTACCAAGTCCTTTGAATTTTCGGGAGATATTTTTATTTGACCAGATTTTTTAATTCTAACAATAAGGCGGCGAATATCAATATCTTTCCAGTTCTCAATTTGAATGAACTGCATTCTTTCACGAAAATGCTTTAATTTCGGATTTATACTTTTTTCTGGGTTTTCAATTGAAGAAAACATCCACACCACTCGAATGTGCTTAGCTTTTCCGGTGGAAAGCGTGATATGGTATACAAGCTCAAGAAAACGCGCATATTCTTCGCCCTGCGAAATCGGTATTTCCTCTACAAAGATCGAGAGTGTTTGAATATCTTTGATGGTGCTGTAGATTTTGTCGAGATGATTCAGTATGCTAACTATATCGACTACAGGAGGAACGATTATATCGTGCATGCCTATACGCTCATAAAGCTGCGTACATATCGCTGCTATCAACGCTAAAGCGTCTAAATTTTGAAAACTCGCCAAAATTACATGCTCTACTCGCCATCCCGATGTAACCGCTAGTCGCTGTAAAGCTGCCGTCTTACCTACACCACTTGCACCACTAACCCATAAATGAGCCCCGAATGTAGCAGTCGCTATTACAGCATCTAAATCACGGACCTCGTAATAGGGTTCAACGGGGAGCGAGTAAATATCGAAAAGTGCGTCAACAGTCGGTTTTTTGAGTTCAGTTTTTTCTAATTTTTCTATGGAGGTACTAAGATCTACTTGCGTCGTGCCATTGAAAAGCTCTGTCGATGTCTTAATTCTTTCACTACAGATTGCCGGTGTAGTGGCAATGTCGTAATCTGTGATCGGTATAGGTGCAGGTGAGATAGGTGCGTTTGGCGAAATAGGCGAGGCAGTGACCGTCGTAAGGCTGTATAGACTTTGTAAGAACGGGGCAAGGTCATCATACGCATCTCCATAGCTGAGTGGCTGTAACCAAGGCGCCGCGCGAAGTTTTTCCTGAAAGCCGGAGGTATCTGCACTTCGGCAAAGTATGTAATGCTGTGGCGCAACTTCCGCTAACGCGTCTTTTGCCCATTCAATTAGTCGGCTAAAATTTGGATCTAGAACCGTGTCGCCGCAGCCCACAAATAGCAGAGTATGCTGGATGGCAAAGGATCTTAGTACGGTTGATGCGTGAGCATCATTTTTTACCTTGTCGTAAGATAGTTGGCCGAGTACTACTGACTCAGGCGCTTCATAATGGCCGTGCAGGTGAAGCACAGACTGCGAGGCTTCGCCCCTCAATACCTTCTGCACTTGATGCGATTGATCCCAAGTAACGGGCTTGTAGCCGGTGGCCGCCTCAAGTAAATTGTCGTAATTTAAGGTGGCGAGTAAGCCCGGTATATTTCTCAGTGC
Organism: Janthinobacterium agaricidamnosum NBRC 102515 = DSM 9628; assembly: GCF_000723165.1. Lineage (NCBI taxonomy): Bacteria > Pseudomonadati > Pseudomonadota > Betaproteobacteria > Burkholderiales > Oxalobacteraceae > Janthinobacterium > Janthinobacterium agaricidamnosum. The sequence continues at coordinate 3,691,239 of NZ_HG322949.1, read as the reverse complement.
GGCGAGAATATCTGGCAAAGGTGCCGCCGCCGGTACTACAATTTTCCCGATAGTGTCTTCAAGCCAGCCGCGAAATACACCATGCGAACTATCTCTCATCCGCTGTGAAATGTCTTCGGCTGCGGTAATTAAAAAAGACGTGGAGCCGACTTCGAGCAAGCCTCCCAGCGCCCTAGCTTCCTCTGGCGTCATGAGCCCTTTTGATGCACAAAATTCTACGCCGTGCCGTAACAAACCCGGCCATGTCGCCACTGCGTGCCCGTCAACCTTTAACATAGGACAAGCAGCGACAGAAACCCCTGTTCCAGTAATGGTTACGACTTTGCCGATAGCAAAGTTGCGTTTAA
>NZ_HG322949.1:3451100-3690856 GCF_000723165.1 Janthinobacterium agaricidamnosum NBRC 102515 = DSM 9628 | reverse complement strand
CATTTAATCTTTTCAATCGATGTTTGTCTCATCCGGACGCCTCATTGTTAAGTTTTATTGTAACAGTGAAACTGATATAAACTACCTTTGCAGACTATTCCACCTCTAGTACGGCTCTGCTGTATGCAGTGAATCGCCACGACCATCGTAGACACTCAGTCAGCCAAGAATTTTAATAGGAACAGGTGAGAGAGGTTTGCCATCTGTGCGACGGCTTTCCTGCGTCTTGGTTTGCACGGCATCAGCTTTTCTGTCCCAAGCAGTCGCAGCGGTTTGCTCCTATCAGCGGCTGATTTTTGAATTATTTAAGCCAAACAAGGTAAGACGAATCGGAACATATCAAACAGAAGCTTCCGGTCTCGAAGGCTGTTATATTTTGAGTGGTGTTCTCCGCCCCTAATTGTTGGTTAAGTTGTTAGTTTGTGAAATTCGTTAAAAATCAATGATTTACTGTCCACTAACAGTTATCGTCATTCAGAGCAGTTGTGAACACGGTTGTATTTATTGCTGTGCCCGCCCCATGCACAGTTACCTCGGTTTATCGCCGGGGTTTGATTTTGAAACCCGCATTGTGGCCAAAGTCAATGCTGCAGATGTGCTGCGGCAGGAATTAGCGAAGCCTTCCTACGTGCCGGAAGCCATTGCGCTGGGCGTCAATACGGACGCCTATCAACCATGCGAATGGAGTCTGAAAATTACGCGCAGTGTACTGGAGGTGCTGCATGAGTGCGAGCATCCGGTGGGGCTGATTACCAAGTCATCACTGATTGAGCGCGATATCGATTTGCTGTCCGATATATCCACTTGACGCTGCGTCAATAAGCGAAATTGTCAAGTACGTGTGCAACCGAAATTTCCGCCGCATCGACTCGATGCGGCGGGGCTCGTCACGCCTTGAGGGGGCTATTCGTCGTCGGATGATGGCTCGTCGTCGGCGCCAAACAGTCGATCGAATTCATCGTCGACGGCATCCTCGTCGCCGTTGTCCATTTTCTTGATCAGTTCATGGACCCGGCTGGTGCCGAGTTTGGCCCACACATTGACTTTGTCGGCCTGTAGAACTGCGTATTCCGTGTCGGAATGAATGAAAAAGTGCCAGCCGAGCCGCGCAAACTCTTCTATCAGCTCCTCAATAAAAGTGTCATGGATGCGTTCGCGACCAGAGAGCTTGCGAAGTGAATTCTTTGAAATGCGATGGCGCGTGTATTCCTTTTGCTTTTCCTCTGCGTAAAACTTGCCGTTGATGATTGCAAGCTTGGCTGTAACTGCTGCTGATTTGTTCATATATGCCCCAAGTTGGCGGTGCTGAGCACCCGTTCAATGAAAGAAAAAGGTTTTTGCGTGCAAAAAACTGATGCACAAAGGAATGGTATCATAGAAATCTGATCTGTTGACGGAGTGATGATCTGAGATTTTTTCTGATGTGTGGAGGAGGGGCTGATTGCGCCCTTCTGGGCGGAAGCGAGGATGGCTTTGGCTGATTCATTCGCTCTATTGCACTGCTTCTAGCTAAAGCAATTGTTCATGAACGCAGTGTGTCTACAGAAGAGGAGATTACTCTTTATATTCAATGGGTTAATCGAAAATGTGAACAAATCGAGTTGTCATAAAGTAGCGCTGTATTTACTGCTTTGCGCGGCCGTCGCACAGCTATCTGGGCTTGTCGCCCGGCCTCGATTTCGAGAGTCGGATCTTTGCCAAGGTGAATGCGCCCGAATTGCTGCGGCAACAACTGTCCAAGGCGAGTTACCAGGCCGAACCAATTGCGCTGGGCGTCAATACCGACGCATACCAACCCTGCGAGCGCGAACTGAGACTGACGCGGCGATTGCTGGAAATACTGCACGCATGCGAACACCCGGTGGCGGTGATCACCAAGTCGTCGCTGATCGAGCGCGACATCGACTTGCTGGCGGCCATGGCGGCCAGGCGCCAGGCGGCGGTGGCGATCACCCTCACCACGCTGGACCCGGCCATCGCGCGCACGCTGGAACCGCGCGCGGCGGCCCCGGCGCGGCGGCTGCGCAGCATCCGTACCTTGACCGAGGCCGGCATACCGGTCAGCGTCAGCATCGCCCCGGTGATCCCGTTTATCACCGAACCCGACCTGGAGCGGGTGCTGGAAGCGGTGTATGAGGCCGGCGCCGTCAACGCCCATTACGTGGTGCTGCGCCTGCCGTGGGAAGTCAATCCGCTGTTCCAGCAATGGCTGCAAGCCCACTTCCCGGAGCGGGCGCAACGGGTGATGAACCGGGTGCGCGACATGCGCGACGGCAAGGATTACGACAGCAGCTTCGGCTCGCGCATGCATGGCGAGGGCGTGTGGGCCGACTTGATACGGCAGCGTTTTGAAAAGACCGTCATACGGTTGGGTATGAATGGGCACGGCAGCCGTTTCAAGCAGCTCGACAGCTCGCAATTCCAGCGTCCGCTGGTGGTGCCGTCGCTGGGGATGCAGGCCAGGCATGCCAGCGAAGCGCAACTGAGTCTGTTTTGATTGCATAGGCCATGCCTGCATGACGTATCCGATGCGCTTTGTCTCCCAGCGAGGCGCATCGGTTTGCTAAGAGCCTATCCCAGTAGTGAGCGTCGTCTGCTGGCAGCGCATCAGCAGCGCGGACCAGGCGTGAGGAGCAAGCGTGGCGGGCCACGCGACGACGATCAACGCAGTCCCCGCTAGTGAGGGGCGCCAGAAGAGGGCGTATTCATCTACTGGGATAGGCTCTTAATGCGACAGGACCGGCAGCACGCCGGGGTTCTGTTCGACTGCCCTTTTGAAGAAAAACAAGGTGACCAGCACAATGGAAATCGGCACCAGGGTCAGGTAAAACGCGAAATGACCGCTGAAATTGCCAAACACATAACCGGTGATCAGCGAGCCGGTGGTGCCGCCCAAGGCGGAGAAAATCACCAGCAAACCGGTCATGGACGAATGCTGGTTCTTGGGCAGGGAGCTGAGCATGACCGAGTTGATGCCGGGGTAAATCGGCGCCATGAACAGGCCGATCAGCGGAAACAGGAAGGTCGCCAGCGGCGCCGTGGCCCACGTCACGTGCGGGTCGAGCACCACGTCGTGGGTCAGCGGCAGCGCCAGCAGCACCATTGCGGCCATGCCGATGACGCAGCCGTTCATGACCGGGTACCAGTTCAGCTTGCGCAGCAGCACGCCGGCCAGCAGGCGCCCGAGCGCCAGGCCGGCCGCGAAAATACTGGTCACTTCGACGCTCATCGCGGTCGGCAGCTTGAGGATTTCATTATTGAAGGTCGGCAGCCACGTACCCACGCTCTGCTCGATCAGCACGTACAGGAAGGCGGTCAGCACGAACACGCACACCAGCGGCTTGAAGAACAGCTTGAGCATGGCGGAGAAGTCCTGGGCGATGCTGCGCCCGGCCGGCAACTGCGCGCTGTGCTCGTCGAACGGCGTCGCCAGCAGCAGCAGGAAGGTCAGCGCGCACAACGCCGCCAGCAGCCAGTACACCTGCAGCCAGCTGTGCGATTTCGGGTTGCCCGAATCGATGAAGTAGCCGAATACCCAGTAGGCGCTGAGCACGCCGACCATGAAAAATCCCTCCAGCGTATTCATCGTGCTGGCGTGCTGGCGGCGGTCGCTGGTGATCAGGCCCACGGTCGAATACACCGACACCTTGACCAGTGCGAATGCCACGCCGATGCATAAAAACAGCATCTTGGTGGTCAGGAAGGAGGGCAGCAGCGGCATTGCGACGCAGGCGCCGGTGACGATGGCCAGCCCGCCCAGCATCGCTTTTTTATAGCCGATGCGCGGCAGGAAGGAGGCCAGCAAAAACGAGACGACGGCGATCGGCAAGTCCTTGAAGCCCTCCAGCACGCTGGCGCTGGCCTTGCTCGCGCCATAGTTGCCGATGATTTGTAAGATCACCGTCCCGACACTGTTGAGCAGGATGGCGAAGACGAAATAGATCAGCAGCAGGATGAGCAATATGCGTTGGTTTTTCACGGTGTCTCCGTAGGTTTGTCATGTTGGTTTTTCTTGTTATTTTGTTTTTTTATATTATTGAAATTGATCGTGCATGCAGGATTGCCGCTACCGGTAACGCTGCAGGTCGAACTGGTCGAGCCCGGTGATCACCAGGTCGGCCTGGGTCAGCACCTCCGGCCGGCCGATGCCGAGCGCGTACATGCCGGCCGCCTTGATCGCCGCCACGCCCGCCACTGCATCCTCGACGCCGAGGCAGTCGCCGGGCGCCACGCGCAACTCCGACGCCGCCTTCAGGAATATCTCCGGGTCCGGCTTGCCCCTGGCGATGCGTGCCGCGTCGACTACGTAGTCGAAGGCACCGGTGATGCCGAGCCGCTCCAGCACGGTGAAAGCGTTCTTGCTGACCGAGGCCAGGCCGATTTTCAGGCCGGCTGCACGCACCGCCTTCAGCGCCTGCGCCGCGCCCGGCAGCAGGTTGTCGGCCGACATCGTCTCGATCAACTGCTGGTAGTGGCGGTTCTTGTCATCGGCCAGGGCCAGTTTTTCAGCCGCCGTGTACGGCTTGGTCGATGACGCCAGGATCAGGTCCAGCGATCCCATGCGGTCGATTCCTTTCAGGTGCTCGTTGAAGGCGGCGTCGAACGGCACGTGCTGGCTGTCGGCCAGCCGCTTCCAGGCCAGGAAATGGTAGTGCGCGGTGTCGGTGATGACGCCGTCGAGGTCGAAAATGACAGCTTTGAATCGGCTGGTGTGCATGGTGTTCTCCTTGGTTTATGCGCGCAATTCAGGCGCGCGACAGCACTGGCGCGGACAGTGTCAATTCCAGTGCCTCGGCATGGTGCGAAAAGCGCAGCGCGTCGCCTTGCAGCAGGCGGTATTCAGTGCGGCCCGGTTCGACCCGCACCTGCAGCAGCGCGCCCTTGAAGTGAATCTTGAAGGTGTAGTGCCGCCACTTGGCCGGCAGCGTCGGCGCGAAGCGCAGCGCGCCGTGCGCCACGCGCATGCCGGCGAAGCCGTAGGCCACGCCCATCCAGGTGCCGGCCATCGCCGCCGTGTGCACGCCGTAGTGCGTATTGCCGTGGGTGTCGTCCAGGTCCAGCCGCGCGGTTTCCATGAAGAAGTCGTAGGCCTTGTCGTGGTAGCCGATCTCGGAAGCGATGATGCTGTAGATGCAGGACGACAGCGACGAATCGTGGGTGGTCAGCGGTTCGTAGTAGTCGAAGTCGCGCTGCTTGTCCTCGGCTGAAAACTCGTCGCTGAGCAGCAGCAGGGCCAGCACCACGTCGGCCTGCTTGCACACCTGGTGGCGGTAGATCACCATCGGGTGATAGTTCAGCAGCAGCGGATATTTTTCCTTCGGCGTATTGGCGAAATCCCATACTTTCTTGGACAGGAAACTGTCGTCCTGGGCGTGGATTTGCAGCGCCGCGTCGTACGGCAGTCTCATCAGCTGCGCGGCGCGGCGCCATGCCGCCGGCTCGGCCGGGTCCAGCGCCATCAGCGCGGCGATGCGGGCGAATTGCTCCGGCTCGGCCGCGCCGATGCGCTCCGCCACGTCGGCGGCGAAGTTCAGGTGCATGCGCGCCATCGCGTTGGTGTAGTAATTGTTGTTGACCAGCGCCGTGTATTCATCCGGCCCGGTGACCTGGTTGATGCAGAAGCGCCCGTCGCGGTCGTAGCTGCCGATGCCGAGCCAGATGCGCGCCGTCTCCATCAGGATTTCGGCGCCGAACTTGAGCAGGTAATCGTGGTCGCCGCTGGCCTCGACATACAGCTTGATCGAATAGGCGATGTCGGCGTTGATATGGTATTGCGCGGTGCCGGCCGGGAAGTAGGCCGAGCATTCCTCGCCCGCGATGGTGCGCCACGGATACAGCGCGCCTGTCTGGTGCGACATCTGGCGGGCCCGCGCGCGCGCCTGGTCCAGCCCGGCGTAGCGGTATTCCAGCAGTTTCCTGGCGATTTCCGGCTTGCTGTACAAGAAGAACGGGAAGATATAGATTTCCGTATCCCAGAAATAATGACCCTCGTAGCCTTCGCCGGTGACGCCCTTGGCCGAGATGTTGGTCTTGCCGTCGCGCCCGACCGACTGCAGCAGGTGGAACTGGTTGAAATGGATGCCTTGCTGCAGCGCGTCGTCGCCGGCGATTTCGACGTCGGCCTGCTGCCAGAAATTGGCCAGGTACTGCTCCTGTTCCCTCAGCAGTTCATGGAAGCCGGTGGCCTGCGCCTGGGCCAGCAGGTCGCGGCTGCGCGACATCAGCTCTTGACCCGGATAGTCGCGCGAGGAAAAGTAGCAGCCGAACTTGGTCAGGCGTACGGCCTGTCCCTCAGTGGCGTGCACCTCGTAGGATTGCTCCAGGCGCTGGCCGTTTTTCAGCAGCCGCGGCGTATGCGCCCCGGCGTGCACCAGCTCGGTCGCGGTGGCGCTGACCAGCGAGAAGCCGCTGTTGCTGGTGCGTTGCAGCAGCGCCGAGAAATGCTCTTCCTGCTGGCTGTCGACCAGTTGCAGCGCCGGGCCGGAGACGGCCGAACCGATGCGCGGATCGTCGCCGGCTTCGATGTTCTTGACGTCGCCGTCGAGGCTGGCCACCAGCTGCACGCGGCCCGAGAAATTGAGCGGCGTCACCACGTATTCGATCGCATACAGGTGCTTGTGCTCGAAGCACACCATGCGCCGGCTGACGATAGCCACGCGCCGTCCCTGGTTCGAGGTCCATTGCACCTTGCGCTGCAGCACGCCGGTGCGGAAGTCCAGCGTGCGCTCGTATTTTTCGAGCGTGCCCTGCAGCAGGTCGAAGCGCTCGTCGTCTATCCACAGGCCGATCCCTTTGCCGTTCGGCACATTGAGCATGAACTGGTTGGTCTTGGCCAGGCCGTACGCCGCTTCCGGGTAGTGGATGGTTTCGGAATCGTAGAAGCCGTTCAGGTAAGTGCCGTCGAGCGAGCTGCCGGCCGGTCCGCTGTAGCCATCCTCGTAGCTGCCGCGCAGGCCGATATAGCCGTTGCCCAGCGCGAACAGGGTCTCGTCGAGGAAATGCGATGCCGTATCAAACGACGTCTCGCGGATGCACCAGGCATCGAGGGGATAGGTGTGTTTTGGCTTGGCAGACGAGTCCACGGTACGTTCCTTTTACGCTGGGTTGAATAATGAAAAGCGGCTTGGGTGTTATGTGAAAAATATAAGATCAATTTTTGCGTTGCTGGCTGCAACAACAGCCGGGACCATGCATCCCGCCGCTTGGCTCGGCCGGCACGGCGCCGGCCAACCCGACGGCGTCGGCGGATTCAGGTCTGGCGCACCATCAAGGTCGTAGGCAACATTTCGGAGCTGACGCTATCGCCATGGATCAGGCCCAACATTTTTCGCGCCAGCAGCACGCCGCCATCGTGCAGGTACTGGTGCACGCTGCTCAGCGGCGGCATGCAACTGACGGCGCCGGGCGTGTCGTCGTAACCGATCACGGCCATGTCTTCCGGCACCCGCAAGCCCTTTTCGGCCAGCGCGCGTATCGCCCCCATCGCCAGCAAGTCGCTGACGGCAAACAGGCCGTCGAACACGGCGCCGTTTTTTTTCAGCAGCGCCGTCACGCTGTCGAAACCGGCTTCGAACGTGAACGCCTTCGGCCGTACGATATGCACCATCGCCTGGCCGTGCAGCGCCTCGATGAAACCGGCGCAGCGCTCGCGCATCTCCGCGTGGTCGACGTCGCCAAGGAAAATCAGCTGCTTGCGGCCCTGTTCCAGGAAGCGCCCGGCGGCGCTGGCGCCGCCGTTGCGGTTGTCGCTGCCGACCACGATGTAGTCGGCGCCGGCCTCCGGCGCGCCCCAGACCACCAGCGGCAGGCCGGCGCGCTGTAAAAACCGCACCGCTTCGCTGTGCGAGCCCTGGCCCAGCAGGATCAGGCCGTCTGCGCCCTGTACCGGCGCGGTGCCCATCAACTGCTTCGACGTCAGCACCACGCTGTAACCGGCGGTGGTCAATTCCTGCGTGATGCCGCCCAATAGTTCAAGCGGATACGGACCCGACATCGGCCGGCTTTTATCCGGCGCCATCTCGACCACCACCGCCACCGAATAACTGCGGCGCATGCGCAGATTGCGCGCGCTCACGTTCAGCAGGTAGCCCTGTTCGTTGGCGATCTGGCGGATTTTTGCGCGCGTCTCCGGCGTCACCAGCGGGCTGTCGCGCAGCGCGCGCGAGACCGTGATCTTGGACACGCCGGCCAGCCGGGCCAGGTCTTCCATCGTCAGCCCCGAGTCGCTCTTACGCATGGCGATATTGTCCGAAGGCATACATCACTCGTTGGCCGTAGCCGGGATTGAATCGAAATTGCGGACGCATCATGATGGGTTTTAAATGTAGTCTCATATAATGACATCGATGTCATTTTTGTTTGAATGCATGCATGACTATTTATTTGAATAAGGCTTGAACAGAAGCCGCAGCCCATTATGACAGGTTTTCAGATTTTGTCTGCTGAAATGATATCGATGTCATTTTTTGATGCCATGGCCATGCTTACGCTTCGGGCCAAGATTCGGAAAGCCACGCCGCCGTGCTGTTATCGGCACATGCCGTTGCCGCGCAAGCTTACGGGCGAGGGGGGAACTCAGGATTTTTCTGTCGCCAGCCGTTCCAGGTGTTCTTCAATGGCAAACACATGCGGATCGTGCTTGCCCAGTTCGCGCAGCGCCACCGCCAGCTTGATCAGGTATTCGGTATTCGGGCCGCTGGGGCCGGCCGACCTGGCGATGTGGTGCGCAATCTCCAGTTCCGATGCCGCGCCGAGGAACGCTTGATTGTGCTCGGTGGCGATATACACCAATCCTTCGACGTGGCTGCCGTCGTCGAAATGGATGTCGGTCGCCAGCCGCAGGTAGCCGTTTTTTTCGCGGTGGTCCAGGTGGCCGAATACTTCGGGCGTGATCAGGTAAGCCATGCCGTCGCAGACCGCGCCATCCTGCGGCACGATGGTGGCGACCCGGCCCGGCGCCGTTTCGGTGCCGCGATGGTCGTGCGAACCTTGCCAGAAGCGCCGGGTCCAGCCGCTGATGCTGGCCGCGCGCCGTTCAAGGTACGGAAAATCCGCCTTGTAGATCAGCGAACCGTAGCCGAACAGCCAGACCCTGTGGTGGCCGTCGAATTTGTCCATCCCTTGGTTGACCGCGATGGTGTCGGCGCTGAGGCGTGCTGGCTTGCTGTTCATGGTGTAGTCGTGGGTGTGTTGCGTACAAGAAGTATGCGCTTGAATGTGCTTGATTATAAAGCGCTGTCCGCTATCGTGCCGCGCTGCGCCGTCACATTCCATTGATGAGTTTCAACAAATTTGTGCAGGAAGGCGATCAGGCTGTCGGCCGCCGGCGACAGCGAGCGACCGTTCTTGCTGTAGACAAAAAAGCGCCGCGTCAATTCCGGCTCGTGCAACTGGCGCATCCGCAAGCGATACAGCTTGACCATCGGTTCGGCGTACGGCAGGCATACGGTGATGCCCAGCCCGGTACTGACCATCGCCAGCGCGGTGGTCATGAAAGTCACTTCGTTGCTTGGATTTAAGGACAGATCGCGGAAGGAACCATGCATGTCGCGCAGCAGGCGTTCGGTGAATTGGCCTTGCAGCGCGATGAACGGATAGTCGTTGACGTCGGCCCAGGTAAGGCGCGGTTTTTGTTGCAGCGGATGCTGTTCCGGGAACACCAGCACGAACGGCATTTCAAACAAGACCTGGGCGGCGATTTCCGGCGTCGTGTCGCGCTCCGGGCCGACGCCGAAATCGACTTCGCCGCTGAACACGCGGCCCGATACGTTTTCCACCGGGCAATCGACCAGCCGCACTTGCACCTCCGGGTAGTGCTGGCGGTACGCGGCTATGACTTCGGGCAACAGCGTGCACGCCATCATTTGCGGCGCCGCGATGCGCACCATGCCTTTTTTCAGCGCCTTGCGGCTGGCGATGTCGGCCATCGCGCCATCGAGGTCCTGGATCATCTTGTCGAACAGCGGATACAGTTCGCGGCCGATTTCAGACAGCTGCATCTTGCGCGTGCTACGCTCGACGACACGCACGCCGGTGACTTGTTCCAGTTCCTTGATCAAGCCGCTCAGCGCCGATTGGGTGATGTGCAAGTGTTCGGCGGCCAGCGTAAAACTGCCGCTCTTGGCGAGCGCGACAAGGGCGCGCATCTGGCGCAGGCTGGGACTCATAAGGTAATCCGATAAATCGATAGGTAAATATTGTTTGTATGATAGCTGGAACTCGACTCTAATGGTGTAAAACCAGCGGCTGGTCCTGTCTCGGCCGCATCATTGGAGACTTCTATGAAAATCAAGCAAATCCACCATGTGGCTTACCGCTGCATCGACGCCAGGCAAACCGTCGAGTGGTATGGCAAACACTTGAATATGGACTTTGTGCTGGCCATCGCCGAAGACCGGGTGCCGTCGACCAAGGCGCCGGACCCGTACATGCACGTGTTCCTCGACGCCGGCCACGGCAATGTGCTGGCGTTTTTCGAATTGCCGACCCAGGCGCCGATGGACCGCGACCGCAACACCCCGGCCTGGGTGCAGCATCTGGCGCTGGAAGTCGACAGCATGGATGACTTGCTGGCCGCCAAGGAACGCCTGCTGGCGGGCGGCATCGAGGTGCTGGGTCCCGTCAATCACACGATCTTCCAGTCGATCTATTTCTTCGACCCGAACGGCCACCGCCTGGAATTGGCGGCCAATACCGCCACGCCGCAAATGAAAAAGCAACTGGACGATGTCAAATGGGCGATGCTGGAAGAGTGGTCCTTGACCCGCCGCGCGCCCAAGCATGCGGCCTGGATGCATCAGTCTGCTTAAGTAAATAAAGCAATCGTCAAGCAATCATACGTCAAGGATTTAGCATGAAATTGGCAACATTAAAAAGCGGCAGCCGCGACGGCGCGCTGGTGGTGGTCAGCCGCGACCTGACGCAATATCAAGCCGTGCCGGCCATCGCGGCCAGCCTGCAAGCCGCGCTCGACCACTGGGATGCGCTGGCCCCGCAACTGGAGCAGGTGTATGCCGCGTTGAATAGCGGCAACGCGCCGGACGCCCGGCCATTCGACGAGGCCCTGTGCCATTCGCCGTTGCCGCGCGCCTACCAGTGGGCCGACGGCTCGGCCTACATCAATCACGTCGAGCTGGTGCGCAAGGCGCGCAACGCCGAAGTGCCGGCCTCGTTTTATACCGATCCGCTGATGTACCAGGGCGGTTCGGACAGCTTTATCGGTCCGCGCGATCCGATCTTCGCCTTGTCGGAAGCGTGGGGCATCGACCTGGAGGCGGAAGTGGCGGTGATCACCGGCGACGTGGCGATGGGAGCCGGCGTGGCCGATGCGGCCGCGGCGATCCGGCTGGTGATGCTGGTCAACGATGTGTCGCTGCGCAATTTGATTCCCGGAGAACTGGCCAAGGGTTTCGGCTTCTTCCAGTCGAAGGCGGCCAGCGCGTTTTCGCCGGTGGCGGTCACGCCCGATGAATTGGGGCGGCACTGGGCCGATAATAAAGTGCACTTGCCATTGCTGGTGCAATTGAACCGGCAGCCGTTCGGCAAGCCGAACGCCGGCGAGGACATGACCTTCGATTTTGGCCAGTTGGTGGCGCATGCCGCCGCGACCCGCGAATTGATCGCCGGCACCATTGTCGGTTCCGGCACGGTGTCGAACAAGCAGGGCAGCCTGTTTGGTTCCAGCATCGACAACGGCGGCGTCGGTTATTGCTGCCTGGCCGAAGTGCGCATGTATGAAACCATCGAACATGGCGCACCCAAAACTTCCTTCCTGAAATTCGGCGACAGCGTGCGCATCGAAATGCTGGATACGGACGGCGTCAGCATTTTCGGCGCCATCGAGCAGACCGTCGCGCCGTACCGGGGGCGTGCCTGACATGAAGCTGTATACCTACTTCCGCAGTTCCGCCGCGTACCGGGTGCGGATCGGACTGAACCTGAAGGGCTTGCCTTACGAGAGCATTCCGGTGCACTTGCTGCGCAGCGGCGGCGAGCAATTGCTGGAGTCGTACCGCAACATCAATCCGGCCGCGCTGGTGCCGTCGCTGGACGATGGCGGCGTCATCCTGACCCAGTCGCTGGCGCTGCTGGAGTACCTCGATGACGCGCATCCCGCCGTGCCGCTGTTGCCGGCCGATGCGGCGGGCCGGGCGCGGGTGCGCGCGCTGGCGATGATACTCGCTTGCGACACCCATCCGCTGACCAATCTGCGGGTGCTGAAATACCTGAAGGGGGAGTTGGGTGTCAGCGAGGAAGCCAAGCAGGAATGGTATCGGCACTGGACCGCCGACGGGCTGGCGACGCTGGAGGCGCAGTTGGCGCGCGATGGCCGCAGCGGGCTGTTTTGCCATGGCGATACGCCGACGCAAGCCGATTGCTGCCTGGTGCCGCAAATCTTCAATGCCGAGCGTTTTCATATCGACCTGGCGCCGTATCCGACGCTGGTGCGCATCAACCAGCACTGCGTCAGCTTGTCGGCCTTCATCGCGGCGCATCCGGCGCAGCAAAGCGACGCCGAGTAATTCCAGCTTGCTTTTTCAGGGAGGCTCACTTTATGCTTAAGTGAGTACTCATCACATTTGAAAGCAAGCGTATGAAAATCATTATCTTTGGCGCCAGCGGCATGGTCGGGCAGGGCGTGCTGCGCGAGGCGCTGCTGGCTCCCGATGTGGAGCAAGTGTTGCTGGTCGGGCGCACGGCCGTGCCCCAGCAGCATGCCAAATTGCAGCAACTGATGCACACCGACATGATGAATTATGGCGGCCTGGAAGAGCGCTTATCCGGTTATGACGCCTGTTTCTTTTGCCTCGGCGTTTCCGCAATCGGCAGGAGCGAGGCCCGCTATGCGCGCCTGACCTACGATTACACGATGGCGGCGGCGCAGCCTTTGGCGCAGCACAACCCGAACATGGCCTTTGTCTATGTATCCGGCGCCGGCACCGACAGTACTGAAAAGGGCGGCAGCATGTGGGCGCGGGTCAAGGGCCGCACTGAAAATGCGTTGCAGCGCCTGCCGTTCAAGGCGGTTTACCTGTTCCGTGCCGGGGCGATCGAGCCGCTCAATGGCACCCGTTCGAAAACCTTGCCGTATCGTTTTATTTACGCGGTGAGCTGGCCTTTCATGCCGCTGATGCGCAAATGGTGGCCGCGTTCCGTGCTCAGCACGGAAATCGTCGGCCAGGCGATGCTGGCGGCGGCGCGTGGCAAACGTGCCGGCGGCGTGATGGAAACTGGCGATATCTACGATCTGTCCAAAGCGTGACAGCTTAATTGTTGCGTTTGTTGCGTACCTCCCCCGAAAGTCCGGCAGCCAGGTGAAAGTATCCGGCGGCGATCAAGAGCGTCTGACAAAACATCCATGGCGGCGTTGCATTGCCTTGTCGTACATCTGTACTGTCTACGGCAATGCGCCTTGCCCTGAACATTTTGTTCGACGCTCTAAGAGCCTATCCCAGTAGTGAGCGTCGTCTACTGGCCGCGCATCAGGAGCGCGGACCAGGCGTGAGGAGCAAGCGTGGCGAGCCACGCGACGACGATCAACGCAGTCCCCGTTCCTGAGGGGCGCCAGAAGAGGGCGTATTCATCTACTGGGATAGGCTCTAAGCCTTGCGCTACAATTTCGCCTTTCCGTTTTGAGCTGCCACGATGTCGACTTCCCCGCATTCCTTAATTCCCGCCAGCATCCTCGAGGCGCTGGCCCTGGCCGATGTTTCCTGGCGGCCGATCTTGCAGCAAGGATTGCAAGCGGTGGCAAGCGCCGATCCGGCCTATTTGCCGGCGCTGGCGATCGACGACTATTTGCCGACCGAACAACGGCTGTTCGCCGCGTTCGCCTTGCCGATCGATGCGGTCAGGTATGTGCTGGTCGGCGAGGGGCCATATCCGCGCGCCGCCAGCGCCACCGGCGTGTGCTTCATGGATGGCGCGGTCGGCAGCCTGTGGTCGGAAGCGGGCTTGTCGAAACAGGTCAACCGCGCCACGTCCTTGCGCAATTTCATGAAGATGCTGCTGGTCGCCGATGGGCAATTGACGGCCGGCGATACTTCCGGCGCCGCCATGGCGCCGGTATCGGCCAGGGCGCGCGGCAATGGCAGCGGCACGATCCAGACCTTGCCGGATTTGCAGCATAACCTGAGCCATCAGGGTTTCTTGCTGCTCAACGCCGCGCTGGTATTCCGCGCCCACGTAGCGCCGGTGCACGATGCGCGCGGCTGGCTGCCGTTCCTGCAAGTGGTGCTGGCCGCGCTGGCTGAACGGAGCGAGTCGGCTGGCAGGACCGCGCCGACCCTGGTGTTGTGGGGCAAGATCGCCGAATTGCTGAAAAAATTGCCGGTGACGGCCCGTCTGCCGCAAGTGGCCGCCGAACATCCGTATAACTTGACCTTCATCAACAATACCACCATGCAAGAGCTGTTCGGGCCGATGCATTTGTTGCAGGTTTGAGCGCTGATATTTTCCGCCGCATGGCGCCTTCCAGGGCGCATGCCTGCATAGCCCTTGCGTTTCAGGGGCCTCTCTGACAAACCTGCGCGGATTTGTTATACTTGACTAAATCATTCAACTAATCGGGGTTTAAGCTTGCTGCCCTCGCGGTTGAACACGCAATATTTTAACTTAGTTGAACCGAGGTTGTATGCGTCTGACTACCAAAGGCCGTTTTGCTGTGACCGCGATGATCGATCTCGCCCTGCGCCAGGGCAAGGGACCGGTCACCTTATCCGGAATCAGCCAGCGTCAGGCTATCTCCCTGTCGTACCTGGAGCAGCTGTTCGGCAAGTTGCGGCGCCACGAGATCGTCGAGTCGATCCGCGGCCCGGGCGGCGGCTACAGCCTGGCGCGCCGCGCCGACAAGGTGACGGTGGCCGACATCATCATCGCCGTCGATGAACCGCTCGATGCGACCCAGTGCGGCGGCAAGGAGCATTGCCACGGCGCCGACGCCGCGACCGGCGCGCGCTGCATGACGCATGAGCTGTGGGCAACATTGAATGAAAAAATGGTCGATTACCTGGATTCTGTGTCGCTGCAGGACCTGGTCGACCAGCAGAGGCAAAAGAATGCCGAGCAAAACGTGATGGTGATGCACCGTAACCACGCCGCGCTCGGTTAAGAATTAAGAATATAGTCCGCTTGATTGCATTGGAGTTATTGATGAACGCCCCTGAAAAAAACGTAGGCCTAGTGCATTTTGAAACTGCGCCGCATTTCCCGATCTACATGGATTACTCGGCCACCACGCCGATCGATCCGCGTGTTGCCGACAAGATGATTCCTTACCTGCGCGAGCAGTTCGGCAATCCGGCGTCGCGCAGCCACATGTATGGCTGGAGCGCGGAAAAAGCGGTGGAAGAGGCGCGCGGCCACGTGGCGGCGCTGGTCAATGCCGATCCGCGCGAAATCATCTGGACCTCCGGCGCAACCGAAAGCAACAACCTGGCGATCAAGGGCGCGGCGCAATTCTACAAGACCAAGGGCAAGCACATCATCACCGTCAAGACCGAGCACAAGGCGGTGCTGGACACGGTGCGCGAACTGGAACGGGTCGGTTTCGACGCGACCTACCTGGAACCGCAAGACAATGGCTTGATCACTATCGAACAACTGACCGCGGCGATCCGCCCGGACACCATTTTGATTTCGGTGATGCTGGTCAACAATGAAATCGGCGTGATCCAGCCGATCGCCGAGATCGGCGAACTGTGCCGCTCGAAAGGCATCATTTTCCATTGCGACGCCGCGCAAGCGACCGGCAAGATGGTGATCGACCTGCAAAAGACCAAGGTCGACCTGATGACCTTCACCGCGCACAAGACCTACGGCCCGAAAGGCGTCGGCGCGTTGTACGTGTGCCGCAAGCCGCGGGTGCGCATCGAAGCGCAAATGCACGGCGGCGGCCACGAGCGAGGCTTGCGTTCCGGCACCTTGCCAACCCACCAGATCGTCGGCATGGGCGAAGCGTTCCGCCTCGCCAAGGAAGAAATGGAGAGCGAAATCGCCCGCATCAAGGGCTTGCGTGACCGCCTCGCCAAAGGCTTGCAGGAAATCGAGGAAACCTACATCAACGGCGACATGGATCACCGCGTGCCGCACAACCTGAACGTCAGCTTCAACTACGTCGAAGGCGAATCGCTGATCATGGCGATCAAGGATATCGCGGTCTCGTCCGGCTCGGCCTGTACCTCGGCCAGCCTGGAGCCGTCGTACGTGCTGCGCGCGCTGGGCCGCAGCGACGAACTGGCGCATAGCTCGATCCGTTTCACCATCGGCCGTTTCTCGACCGAAGAAGACATCGATTTCGCGATCAACCTGCTGAAATCGAAAGTGACCAAATTGCGTGACCTGTCGCCGCTGTGGGACATGTTCAAGGAAGGGATCGACATCAATTCGATCCAGTGGGCGGCGCACTAAGCCGTACAAAAGACTTGCGCCGATGGCTCCGTTGACGGAGCCCGGTTTATACATTCAGGAGCATTAACATGGCATATTCGGACAAAGTACTCGATCATTACGAAAACCCGCGCAACGTGGGCGCCTTCGACAAGGGCGATGAAACCATCGGCACCGGCATGGTCGGCGCGCCGGCCTGCGGCGACGTGATGAAATTGCAGATCAAGGTCGGCGCGGACGGCTTGATCGAAGACGCAAAATTCAAGACCTATGGCTGCGGTTCGGCCATCGCGTCGAGCTCGCTGGTGACCGAGTGGGTCAAGGGCAAGACGCTGGATCAGGCGTTGTCGATCAAGAATACCCAGATCGCCGAAGAACTGGCCTTGCCGCCAGTGAAAATCCACTGCTCGATCCTGGCGGAAGACGCCATCAAGGCAGCGGTGCTGGATTACAAGACCCGTCATCCTGCAGCAGCCTGAGTTGTATTTTGATACCTGTCCCCGGCTGGGGACAGGCGCGGAGAAATAAATGATCACACTGACCGAAAAAGCGGCGAAACACATCAACCGTTACATCGAGCGCCGCGGCAAGGGCATCGGCCTGCGTTTTGGCGTGCGCACCACCGGTTGTTCCGGCCTGGCGTACAAGCTGGAATACGTCGATGACGTGGCCGACGAAGACAGCGTTTTCGAATCGCATGGCGTCAAAGTGTTTGTCGATCCGAAAAGCTTGCCTTACATCGACGGCACCGAACTCGATTTCACGCGCGAAGGCTTGAACGAAGGCTTCAAGTTCAATAATCCGCATGAAAAAGATGCCTGTGGTTGCGGTGAAAGCTTCCGCATCTGAGTTTTATTTTTTACCAGTCGATGCGCCGCGGTCATCTGATTGAATCCCCAGCGAACAGAGACACGTAGCCCATGCAAAACCATTTCCAATTATTCCAGCTGCCGGCGCAGTTCGCGCTCGATGCGAACGCGCTCGACGCGGCTTACCGCGACGTCCAGGGACGGGTGCACCCGGACCGTTTCATCAACGCGACCGACGCTGAAAAGCGCGTCGCGATGCAATGGGCGACCCGCGCCAATGAAGCGTACCAGACCCTGAAACACCCGCAAAAACGCGCCCAGTATTTATGCGAAATCAATGGCGTCGATTTGCAGGTCGAGTCGAACACCGCGATGCCGATGGCCTTCCTGATGCAGCAAATGGAGTGGCGCGAAGAATTGGGCGACGCCCGCGCCGCTAAAGATATCGCTGCGCTGGAAGCGCTGGAGCGGCAATTGAAGGCCGAGCGCCAGGCCCGCCTGGCGGCCGTCGCGGCGCAACTGGACAGCGGCGATTTTGCCGAAGCGGCGCTGACCGTGCGCGCTTTGATGTTCCTCGATAAATTCGCCGAAGAAGTGCGCTTCGCCTTCGAAGCCGTCGAAGCGTAATCCCGCCGCCACTGCGGCATGGTGACGCTGGCTGCATTTCGGCGGCGTAGCCGGATACCGTCTAAAATATCGCATTCTTGCAGTTATTTACACCTCGCAGTTATTTACACCCATATCAGAGCCACAAGGCACAAGACACTCAATGGCACTCTTGCAAATTTCCGAACCGGGCATGTCGACCGCACCGCACCAGCACCGTCTGGCGGTGGGTATCGACCTGGGTACGACCAATTCGCTGGTCGCCACCGTGCGCAACAGCATCCCCGAGGTATTGAACGATGAAGACGGCCGCTCGCTGCTGCCGTCCGTCGTGCGCTACCTGCCGAATGGCCACGCGAATATCGGCTACAAGGCGCAAGCCGCGCAAACCACCGACCCGAAGAACACGGTGGTGTCGGTCAAGCGTTTCATGGGCCGCGGCCTGGCCGATATCGCCTACGCTGAAAACCTGCCCTACGATTTCCAGGACACTCCTGGCATGGTGCAATTGAAAACCGTGGCCGGCATTAAAAGCCCGGTTGAAATCTCGGCCCAGATCCTGGCCACGCTGCGCCAGCGCGCCGAAGATTCGCTCGGCGATGACCTGGTCGGCGCCGTGATCACCGTGCCGGCGTACTTCGACGACGCGCAGCGCCAGGCCACCAAGGATGCCGCGCAATTGGCCGGCATCAATGTGCTGCGCCTGCTGAGCGAACCGACCGCCGCCGCGATCGCCTACGGCCTGGACAATGCGTCCGAAGGCATTTACGCGGTCTACGACCTGGGCGGCGGTACTTTCGATATTTCGATCCTGAAACTGAGCAAGGGCGTGTTCGAAGTGCTGTCCACCGGCGGCGATTCCGCGCTGGGCGGCGACGACTTCGACCGGCGCCTGTTTTGCTGGATCAGCGAACAGGAAAAGCTGGCGCCGTTGTCCGACGAAGATACGGCGATCCTGATGGTCAAGGCCCGGGAAATCAAGGAATTGCTGTCGACCAAGTCGGAAACGACGATCGACGCGGTCTTGAATTCGGGCGAGGAAATCCATTTGCGCATCACCGCCGAGGATTTCGCCAAGATGACCCAGCACCTGGTTGCCAAGACCATGAATGCGATCAAGAAAGCCTTGCGCGACGCCGACGTCGATAGCGACGACGTCGATGGCGTGGTGATGGTCGGCGGCGCGACGCGCATGCCGCACGTGCAGCGCGCGGTCAGCGAGTTTTTCCATACCATTCCGCACGCCAATATCGATCCTGATAAAGTAGTGGCGCTGGGCGCCGCGATCCAGGCCAACTTGCTGGCCGGTAACCGCGCGGCCGGCGACGACTGGCTGTTGCTGGACGTGATCCCGCTGTCGCTGGGCATCGAAACCATGGGCGGCCTGGTCGAGAAAATCATTCCGCGCAATTCGACCATCCCGTGCGCCCGCGCCCAGGAATTCACGACCTTCAAGGATGGCCAGACCGCGCTGGCGGTGCATGTGCTGCAGGGCGAGCGCGAACTGGTCAGCGATTGCCGTTCGCTGGCGCGTTTCGAGCTGCGCGGCATTCCGCCGATGGTGGCCGGCGCGGCGCGCATCCGCATCACTTATCAGGTTGACGCCGACGGCTTGCTGTCGGTATCGGCGCGCGAATTGCGCTCCGGCGTCGAAGCGTCGATCAGCGTCAAGCCGGCCTACGGCCTGGAAGACGACGATATCGCGCGCATGCTGCAAGATTCGTTCACGTCGGCCGATGTCGACATGACCCAGCGCGCCTTGCGCGAAGAGCAGGTCGAAGCCGAACGCATCTTGCTGGCGACCCAGTCGGCGCTCGATGAAGACGGCGCGCTGCTGGACGCGGATGAACTGGCGGCGGTGACTGCGCTGATGCAGGCGGTGCGCCAGACGATTGCCCAGTCACAAGCCGGCACGGTCGATCACCAGGCCTTGAAGCGCGTCATCGAAGCGCTGGCCGACGGCACCGAAGAATTCGCATCGCGCCGCATGGACCGCAGCGTGCGCAGCGCCCTGACCGGCAAGACGCTCGACCAGGTCGCCTGAACAACATTTAATACAGAGGTAAACAAGTGCCACAAATCGTATTCCTGCCCCACGCCCGCCTGTGTCCCGAAGGCGCTGTCATCGACGCTCCAGCCGGCAAGTCGATCTGCGACATCATGCTGGAAAATGATATCGACATCGAGCACGCCTGCGAGAAATCGTGCGCCTGCACCACTTGCCACGTGCTGGTGCGCGAAGGTTTCAATTCGCTCAGCGAAGCGGGCGAAACCGAAGAAGACTTGCTCGACAAAGCGTGGGGCCTGGAAGCCGTGTCGCGCCTGTCGTGCCAATCCATCGTCGGCGACGTCGACCTGGTGGTGGAAATCCCGAAATACACCATCAACCATGCAAGCGAAGGCAGTCATTAAATCCTGGAGCCTGACATGAAATGGACTGATATCGCGGCGATTGCCGAAGCGCTGTACGACACCTTGCCGGACATCGATCCGCTGACCGTGCGGTTTACCGACTTGCATAACTGGGTGGTCAGCCTGGAAGGCTTCGACGACGACCACAGCCGTGGCGGCGAAAAAGTACTGGAAGCCATACAGATGGCGTGGATCGATGAAGCACGCTAAGAAAGCGGCGCCTGCCGCCGCCCGCCCGACCACCACCAATGCGACTGACATGCCGGAAGTCAAGCCGGGTCAGTCGATCGCCTTGCTGCAAGAACTGCATATCTTGACCCGCGACGGCAAGATGAACCAGGACAGCCGCCGCAAATTGAAACAGGTATATCACCTGGTGCAATTCATCGAGCCGCTGCTGAAGGAGATCCAGCAAGATCATCCGGCCATTTCGCTGGTCGACCATGGCGCCGGAAAATCCTACCTGGGTTTCATCTTGTACGACCTGTTCTTCAAGGGCTTGAACGACGGTTCGCGCATCTACGGCATCGAAACCCGTGAGGAGCTGGTGCAAAAGTCGCAGGAACTGGCGAAGAAGCTGGCATTCCCGGGCATGAGTTTCCTGAATCTGTCGGTGGCCGAATCGACCGAGTCGAACCAGTTGCCGGCGCAAATCGACGTGGTCACGGCCTTGCACGCTTGCAATACCGCGACCGACGATGCAATCCAGTTCGCCTTGAAAAAGCGCGCCAAATTCATGGTGCTGGTGCCGTGCTGCCAGGCCGAGGTCGCGTCCGTGTTGAAGAAAAACAAGGGCAAGACGCTGGCCAGCAATGCGCTGACGGAAATCTGGCGCCACCCGCTGCATACGCGCGAGTTCGGCAGCCAGATCACCAACGTGCTGCGCTGCTTGCAACTGGAAGCCCATGGCTACCAGGTCAGCGTGACCGAACTGGTCGGCTGGGAACACTCGATGAAAAACGAGCTGATCGTCGCCAGCTACAAAAACTTGCCGCGCCAGCGGCCGACCGAGCGCTTGCAAGAAGTGCTGGCAACCCTGGGCCTGGAAGAAATGGGCCACCGTTTTTTTGCCGAGCAAGCCGCCAAGGCAGCCTGATTTGTCGTCAGCCGGATCGGCGCACTGCGCCAATCCGGTATTTCTCTGCCGCGGTCCCGGTTACAATACCGCTTTTCTTCCTCACTTCCGCATTCAATGACCGATTCCACGCAAGATAATACCGTCCGCCTCGCCAAGCGCCTGGCGGAACAGCTCCCATGTTCGCGCCGCGAGGCCGAGTTGTATATCGAGGGCGGCTGGGTCAGCGTGGATGGCGTGCTGGTGGAAGAGGCCGGCGCCCGCGTCTCTGCCGAGCAGGCGGTGGTGCTGGCCGCCGGCGCCAAGCTCGATGAGATTCCGCCCGTGACGATCTTGCTGCACAAACCTGCGGGTGTTAACGGCGCTATCGGCAGCGAAGGCAAACCGGCGCTGGCTTGTCTGAATCAAGACAATTTATTGCTCGTCGAACATGCGGGCCAGCGTTTCCTGAAACGCCACCTGGCTGGCTTGACGCTGACCAATCCGCTCGACACGATGGCCAGCGGCTTGCTGGTGTTTACGCAAGACTTCCGGGTAGTGCGCAAGCTGGTCGATGAAGCAAAGATCGTCGAACAGGAATTCATCGTCGAGGTGTCGGGCGCCATCGCGCCGGATGGCTTGAAGCTGTTGAATCACGGCTTGCCATTCAATGGCAAGCCTTTGCCGCCGATCAAGGTCAGCTGGCAAAATGAAACGCGTTTGCGGTTTGCGTTGAAGAATGTGCAGCCGGGCCAGATCGTACACATGTGTGGCCTGGTCGGCTTGACGGTGGTGGCGATGAAACGCTTGCGCATCGGCCGCATCTCGATGGCGGCCTTGCCTTCCGGGCAATGGCGTTACCTGACCGGTTACGAGCGTTTCTAAAAGTATAAGAGCGCCTGGCAAAACGTTCAGGGCAAGGCGCATTGCCGTAGCCAGTGCGAATGGTCGACAAGACAATGCAACGCCGCCATGGGCGTTAAATTTTCTTGGCTGGCTTGGGTAATTGAATCAAGCGCGTGCCGGCCAGCTTGTCATGCAGGAATTGACGGTCCTTGTCCAGCAAGGCCGTCATCGCCCATGCCGCGATATTGATGGCGAGCGCCATGCCCAGCTGGGCTGGCGAGGTTTTGCCTAGCGCGTGGCAAATGAACAAGGCCGGCAAGAACCAGCCCCAGGCCAGCAGGAAACGGATCGTCGCCGCCCTGGCCGGTACTGTCGCATAACCCGGCATCACCACCTTGATGCGCCAGGTTTTCATCGCCAGCGTATGGCCGCTATCGGTCCAGAAATGAATGAAGTACGCGGCCGATACGAGGAACATGGTGCATTGCATGCCATGTTGCGCCAGCGGCGATTTGCTGTTCAGCGTGACCAGCGTGAACAAGGCCGCCGCCAGCAACACCACCGCCGCCACCAGCAGCGCTTCATAGATGATGCAGATCAAGCGGCGCTTGATGGTGGGAGTGGTGATGCTGATGCCAGGCTGCTTATTTGACATTGGCAGGCGTCGCCGGGACGGCGTTTGCCGGAGCGGCGGGTGCCGCCGCATCCGGTGCTCCTGCCGGGGCGGCTGGCAATGCCGCTGCCGGCGCGGTAGCCGGCGCGGTAGCCGGCGGTATCGGCATCGGCGCGATCGGCGTAATGGTCATCGGCTTGAATGCCTTGCTTTGACTCGGCGTCGGCAAGTGTGCCAACGGACGCTTGGTCTTGCTGTCGGCATCGGCCGCCAGTTTTTTCTTTTGCTCTTCAGGCAATTGCTGGTACTGCTCCCACTGCGCCGACTTTTGACCCGGCTGCAGGCCCGGCTGGATCTTTTTCGAGCGGGTGTAATTTTCGCGTACCAGGCGGCGCTGGTCCGGCGTCAGTTTGATCCATTCGCGCATCCGTTCATGCATGCGCTGCTGCTCTTCCGGCTTCATCGAGGTGTAGCGCGGCACGATTTCCAGCCATTTTTGTTTGTGCACGGCACTGAGCTTGTTCCACTCGCCGACCAGCGGCTCCAGCGCAGCCTGTTGCGGCGGCGTCAGTTGCGTCCACAACGGTTTTTCCACCGGCTTGGCGCCAGCCTTGGGCACGGCCTGGCGGCCGGCGGTCAGGGTCTTGCCAGGCGCGGCGGCCACGCTTGCGGTAGCCGCGGCCGCGCTGGCGGCGGGCGCCGCCGGCGCGGCTGGCTCCGTGCCATGCTGGTTGGCGTTGACCCACGAGGCGCCGGCGATGGCGACAACGCCCAGGCCGATCAAGCCATTGCGAACGCTGATACGCGCCATGTTTATTGCTCGCGTTTCGTCAAGTAGGCGTTGAAACCATGGTCCAGGTAGGCCGACAGCGGCAATTCGTCGGACAGCACGGCCGCGTCCAGTTCCGCCAGTTCAGCGATATGCTGTTCTTGCTCGAACTGGTAGATGCCGACCAGGCCGGCCGCCATCACCAGCAGCGGAATCACCACGCTCATTTTGCCCAGCCATGAAAACGGTTGCGAGAAAAAGCCGCCGGCATTGCCGGCCACGGCCACTTGCGCGACCGGCACCGGCACGTGGGCTTTCTTGCGCGCCAAGGCCAGTTGACGCGCGGATGCGAGGCGATCGGTGGTCGATGCCGGCAAGTCGTCCAGTTTTTCGTTGAGCGCATGGCGTACTTTGTACGCGAAGTTGAGATCATCGGTATTCATAGTTTTATTCCCTTGGCTTTGAGCGCGTCGGCGAGGGTGTGCGTCGCTCTTGAGCAATGTGTTTTCACGCTGCCCTCGGAACAGCCCATTGCTTCCGCTGTTTCAGCCACATCCATGTCCTGCCAGTAACGCATGAGGAACGCTTCCCGTTGACGCGCCGGGAGCTTTTGTACCTCTTCGTCGATTAAGTCGAGGATTTGCGCGCGCTCGACCTGGTCGGCGCTCGATTCGGAAGCCGCTGAACCCTGTTCCGATTCATAAGTGTCAAGTATATCAAAATCTTCATGGTCGTCGCCAGCGGGCTTCATGCCCGAGAACAGGCTGACCCAGGTATTGCGCACTTTTTCGCGCCGGAAGAAATCGAGTATGGTGTTTTGCAAGATGCGTTGGAATAGCATCGGCAATTCGGCGGCCGGTTTGTCGCCGTATTTTTCGGCGAGTTTGATCATCGCGTCTTGCACGATATCGAGCGCGGCTTCATCCTTGCGTACCGCGTACACGGCTTGTTTGAAGGCGCGCCGCTCGACATTTTCTAGAAAATCGGATAATTCTTTGTCTGTTGCCATGCGATGTGGAGCGAGCTGCCGGGGCTGCGGAGTGATAGTGATGGCGCCGGGGCGCCAGAAAAAAAGAAGCTAACGTATAAAAAAGACTATGGAATGCTTGCCTGACGATGATCCGTGTATACAAAGCGGATACAAACTGAGCGCATCCTAGCAAAATTTGGCTGTTCCCGCATCGGTTTTACATCGTTTCTGAGTAAAAAGATAATGGATCATGCAATTATCCTTGACCGAAAGGGTGGCAGGCAGTAACGTATGGGACGCTTTGAACATCCCGAAGCTTTATGGTCAGGTCGCGACCGGCACACAAGGCCAGCAGCGGCACGACGCGCTTTCATATGTAGGCAGTTTGCTCTAACCCGCGCCACAAGCGCGAGCGGTTCGTGCAGTCGCCACAGAAACTCCAGCCGAACGAGTTGCGTTTAGCGTCTTTTTGTAAGGTATCTACGGGTACCTGAAGAACGGGCGTGACCGCAGAAAGAAGGGACGCAGGAGCGCTGTCGCGCAGCACGTACTTCGTCAGGAAAGAGCATCCGATCAATCTCCAATGGACCTTGAAAGGAATGTTTCATGAATACCGAGGCAACAGCAGGATCAGCAGGCCCGTCAGGACCTATCACCGGCGCGGAAATCGTGGTGCGCTGCCTGGCAGAGGAAGGCGTCGAGCACGTCTTTGGCTATCCGGGCGGAGCGGTGCTGTATATCTACGACGCCATTTTCCAGCAAAACAAATTCCAGCATATCCTGGTACGCCATGAGCAAGCCGCGGTGCATGCCGCCGACGCTTACTCGCGCAGCTCGAACAAGGTCGGCGTCGCGCTCGTCACGTCCGGTCCGGGCGTCACCAATGCCGTCACCGGCTTGTCGACCGCCTACATGGATTCGATCCCGATGGTGGTGATTTCCGGCCAAGTGCCGAGCCACGCGATCGGCCAGGACGCGTTCCAGGAATGCGATACGGTCGGCATCACCCGTCCGGTGGTCAAGCACAACTTCCTGGTCAAGGACGTCAAGGATTTGGCGGCGACCATCAAGAAGGCATTCTTTATTGCCAGGACCGGCCGTCCGGGCCCGGTGCTGGTCGATATCCCGAAAGATATCAGCATGCACAAATGCCATTTCGAGTATCCGAAAGAGATCGAAATGCGCTCCTACCGTCCGGTCGACAAGGGCCATTCCGGCCAGATCCGCAAGGCGGTGCAATTGCTGCTGCAAGCCGAACGGCCGATGATTTATACCGGCGGCGGCGTGATCCTGGCCAATGCGGCGCCCGAGCTGAACAAGCTGGTCGACAAGCTGGGTTTCCCTTGCACCAACACGCTGATGGGCTTGGGCGCTTACCGCGCTTCCAGCGACCATTTCGTCGGCATGCCGGGCATGCACGGCACCTATGAAGCGAACATGGCGATGCAAAATTGCGACGTGCTGATCGCCATCGGCGCCCGTTTCGACGACCGCGTGATCGGCAACCCGAAACACTTTGCTTCCCATCCGCGCAAGATCATCCACGTCGATATCGACCCGTCGTCGATTTCGAAGCGCGTCAAGGTCGATATCCCGATCGTCGGCAACGTCAAGGATGTGCTGATCGAGTTCCTGGCGCAGCTGGACGCGTCGGATGCGAAGCCGAATGCGCCCGCCCTGAAAAACTGGTGGCAGCAGATCACCGAGTGGCGCGGCCGCGATTGCCTGAAATATCCGGGCTCCGAGCTGGTCATCAAGCCGCAATCGGTGGTGGAAAAAGTATTCCAGATCACCAAGGGCGACGCTTTCATCACGTCCGACGTGGGCCAGCATCAGATGTGGGCCGCGCAATACTATCGCTTCGACCAGCCGCGCCGCTGGATCAATTCCGGCGGCCTGGGCACCATGGGGGTCGGCTTGCCGTACGCCATGGGCGTGCAAATGGCCAATCCGGACGCCACCGTCGCCTGCATCACCGGCGAAGGCTCGATCCAGATGTGCATCCAGGAATTGGCGACTTGCAAGCAATACCATTTGACGCCGAAGATCATCATGTTGAACAACCGTTTCCTCGGCATGGTGCGCCAATGGCAAGAGATCGATTACGGCTCGCGGTATTCGGAATCGTATATGGATTCGTTGCCGGACTTTGAGAAGCTGGCGGAAGCCTACGGCCACGTGGGCATGAAAATTGAAAAACCGGGCGACGTCGATGGCGCCTTGAAAGAGGCGTTTGGCATGAAAGACAGGCTGGTATTCATGAACTTCATCACCGATCAGTCGGAAAACGTCTGGCCGATGGTGAAAGCGGGCAAGGGCCTTTCCGAAATGATGCTCGGTTCGGAGGACTTGTAATCATGCGCCATATTATTTCTGTCTTGCTGGAAAACGAAGCCGGCGCCTTGTCGCGCGTGGTCGGCCTGTTCTCGGCCCGTGGTTACAACATTGAAACGCTGACCGTGGCGCCGACCGAAGATGCGACGCTGTCGCGGATGACCATCGTCACCAGCGGCTCGGACGACATCATCGAACAGATCACCAAGCACTTGAACCGGCTGATCGAAGTCGTCAAGGTGGTCGACCTGACCGAAGGCCAGCACATCGAACGTGAATTAATGTTAATCAAAGTGCGCGCGGTCGGCAAGGAACGTGAAGAAATGAAGCGTACCGCCGACATTTTCCGCGGACGCATCATCGACGTGACTGAAAAAACGTATACGATTGAGTTGACCGGCAACAAGGTCAAGCTGGATGCGTTCATCGATTCGATCGACCGCGCCGCGATCCTGGAAACCGTGCGTACCGGCGGTTCGGGCATTGGCCGTGGCGAGCGCATCCTGAAGGTCTGAAGCGCAGCAATACATTGCAGTGGCAACACCCATACAACTTACTGAAAATACATAGGAAATACCATGAAAGTTTTTTACGACAAAGACGCCGACCTCTCCTTGATCAAAGGTAAAAACGTTGCCATCATCGGCTACGGTTCGCAAGGTCATGCCCATGCACAAAACTTGAACGATTCGGGCGTCAACGTCACCGTCGGCCTGCGCAAAGGCGGCGCTTCGTGGACCAAGGTTGAAAAAGCCGGCTTGAAAGTGGCGGAAGTGAACGACGCGGTCAAGGCCGCCGACGTCATCATGATCTTGCTGCCGGATGAAAACATCGCCCAGGTTTACAATGAAAATATCGCGCCGCACGCCAAGCAAGGCGCGGTACTGGCGTTCGCCCACGGTTTCAACGTGCATTACGGCCAGGTCGTGCCGCGCGCCGACCTGGACGTCATCATGGTTGCGCCGAAAGCGCCAGGCCACACCGTGCGCGGCACCTACACCCAGGGTGGCGGCGTGCCGCACCTGATCGCCGTGTACCAGGATAAATCCGGCATCGCCCGCGATATCGCCTTGTCGTACGCTTCGGCCAACGGCGGCGGCCGCGCCGGCATTATCGAAACCAACTTCCGCGAAGAAACCGAAACCGACTTGTTCGGCGAACAGGCCGTGCTGTGCGGCGGCGCCGTCGAACTGATCAAGGCTGGTTTCGAAACCTTGACCGAAGCTGGCTATGCTCCGGAAATGGCATACTTCGAGTGCTTGCACGAATTGAAACTGATCGTCGACCTGATCTATGAAGGCGGTATCGCCAACATGAATTACTCGATCTCGAACAATGCGGAATACGGCGAATACGTCACCGGCCCGCGCATCGTGACCGAAGATACCAAGAACGCGATGCGTCAATGCCTGAAAGATATCCAGACCGGCGAATACGCCAAGAGCTTCATCCTGGAAAACAAGGCCGGCGCACCGACCTTGATTTCGCGCCGCCGCTTGACCGCCGAGCATCAAATCGAAGAAGTTGGCGCCAAGCTGCGTTCGATGATGCCGTGGATCGCCAAAAACAAACTGGTGGATCAATCGAAGAATTAATAACGGTATTTCTTCGATGGTCGATGAATCGAAGACGTGTCAAATTGCTTCAATTGTGACGATTTGTTAATTTGCGCCACGCAAATTAATGAGCAGTTAGAATGCATACAGTTTGACAAGTTTCTCGAATGAAATGGGGCACTGGTTGCCCCATTTGCACTTTTATCCATCATGGAGATCTATATGGCCGTTATGAAAACAATGCTTGTCGCCGCAGCCGCTACTGTTGCTTTATCCGCCCAGGCACAAGCCCAATCCTTGCCGACCAGCGGTACCCTGGTGATCGTGCCGGCGTTTGGCGAAGTCAAACACGTCAATGATCAAGTCGTTGCGACCCTGGCGATTGAAGAGCAAGACAAGGACAAGGCCGCCGCCGCGTCGCGCGTCAACCAGAAAATGAATAAAGGCATTGCGCTGGTGAAGCAGGAAGATCCGCAAGCCTCGCTGAAAACCCAGGGTTATTACACCTATCCGGTGTATCCGGAAGACCGTCCCCTGCCGAGCGGCGCCGTGGCCAAGCCGCGGGTGCCGACCGCATGGCGCGTCGGCCAATACCTGGAAGTGACCACCACCAATTTGACGGCCCTGCCGAAAACCGTGGCCGCCGCGCAAGCCGTGCTGTCGCTGAACAGCCTGAATTTCGGCCTGAAGCCGGAAACCACCAGGCAGCTCGACGATCAGCGCATCGCCGCCACCTATAAGAACCTGAACCAGCGCATCACATCGATCGCCAGTGCGATGGGCCGCAATGTTTCCGACGCCGTGCTCGACACCGTCGACTTCGAAGGTTCCGGCAATTACGCCAACGAAGGCGGCGCTCGCCCCGAAATGATGATGGCGCGCAGCTTCAAGGCGGCCAGCGATTCGTCGCAAGTCGCAGAGCCGAGTTTCGAGCCTGGTGAAACCACCTTGCAGATGCGCCTGGTGGGCAAGGTCAAGTTCAAGTAAATCTCTTTCTCTTTTATTTACTTCCCGCTCCACTATAATGGTGGAGAACGACGGCGGGCAGGCGACACGTGCGCCTGCCCGCCGTTGCAACGATATGGCCGGTAGTGGGCCGGCCGGTTTGATCAGACCGCAGTAAATAGAAATGGAAACATATGGCAAACTTTCCCCGCCGTCGGGCCAAGAATGGAACACCATCGGTAGCAAAAGCTTCCCGCTTCAGTAAATTCGCGCTGCAGCCGGGCGTGGATGTGGCTGGCAAGAAAACCTTGCGCCGTCGCGGTATCTATTTGTTGCCCAATGCATTCACGACAGCGGCATTGTTTTGCGGGTTTTACGCCATCGTCATGGCGATGAACCAGAAATTCGAACACGCGGCGTGGGCGATTTTCATCGCCATGATCCTCGACGGCCTGGATGGCCGCATCGCCCGCCTGACCAATACCCAAAGCGAATTCGGCGCCCAGTACGACAGCCTGTCGGACATGGTGTCGTTCGGCGCCGCGCCGGCGCTGGTGATTTACGAATGGTCGTTGCGCGGCCTCGGCAAGCTGGGCTGGCTGGCGGCGTTCGTGTATTGCGCCGGCGGCGCCTTGCGCCTGGCCCGTTTTAATACCAATATCGAAGTGGTCGACAAGCGCTTCTTCCAGGGCTTGCCGAGCCCGGCGGCGGCGGCGATGGTGGCCGGTTTCATCTTGATGATGAACGACCTGCAAGTGTCCGGCAACCAGTTGGCGTGGGTGTCGTGGGCGATCGCGCTGTTCGCCGGCCTGACCATGGTCACCAATGTGCCATTCTACAGCTTCAAGGATGTCAATTTCCGCAAGTCGGTGCCGTTCATCGTGGTGTTCCTGCTGGCATTGGCGTTCGCGCTGGTATCGATCGATCCGCCGAAAGTGCTGTTCCCGATTTTTGTCGTGTATGGCTTGTCCGGTTATGCGGTTTATCTGTGGCGGCTGGCGAAAGGCAAGCCGGTCAGCATCATTCAGACTGAAAAATAAGAGCAGCGCGGCACGCTTGCGGAACTGCGTTGCTCGCTGCCCCGGCCTTCCCGGACTCTGTACACTTTAGCGGAAATGGTCGCGCGTGTCGCGGTCCGGATCCGGGCCGTTCAGCATCATGCGCACGATGCCGGCATCGTCGAAATGGACGTGCATCATCGAATCCCATGCGCCGGATTCCTTGTAGCGGTAAGACCAGACATGCAGC
This sequence comes from Janthinobacterium agaricidamnosum NBRC 102515 = DSM 9628, assembly GCF_000723165.1. Classification (NCBI taxonomy): domain Bacteria; kingdom Pseudomonadati; phylum Pseudomonadota; class Betaproteobacteria; order Burkholderiales; family Oxalobacteraceae; genus Janthinobacterium; species Janthinobacterium agaricidamnosum. Next base: position 3,660,308 of record NZ_HG322949.1, on the reverse strand, counting down.
CTGGTCAGCGGCAGGTAGGAAGTTTCGGTCGGCCGGCCCAGGGTATGCAGCACATCTTGCTCGTTTGAAATGCCGATCTTGACTTGAGCAAAGCCGGGGGTATCGAGTACTTGCTCGTATGAGATCAGGCGCTGGTCCGGGCCGAATTTCGCCATATACGTGAATTGGCCGTAGGGGCCGGTGGCGTATTCCAGTTCCGGTCCGCTGGCCAGCTGGTAGATCGCGGTTGGCCGCCCCAGCCGGGCTTCGACGGCGGCGCGCGCTTGGCCCGGCATTGGCGGCGGCGTACGCCAGCTGGCGCAGGCGCTCAAGCCCAGCGCCAGTAAAAGTGTTGTTATTTTTTGTATGGTTTTCACGGAAACACCCTTAAAAGCATGAAAATCATATGATGCACCAAACAAAAGCCCGCACGACAGGGTACAGCGCACCTTTTTTCCGATATACTCCGGGGTCTGGTCTTTAGTGACCAGTTTTTTTAATCGTAGTTCACGGTGCCTTGGGTTGATTCTCTTTGCACCGCATGTGAAAGGTTTATCATGACAGTAGAAAACATCAACAAAGCCGCTATCATCGCGGACAACGCACGTGGTCAAAACGACACCGGCTCCCCAGAAGTGCAAGTTGCTTTGCTGACAGCTCGTATCAACGAACTGAACGGCCACTTCAAAGCCCACTCGAAAGATCACCACTCCCGCCGCGGCCTGATCATGATGGTCAACCGTCGCAAGAGCCTGTTGTCGTACCTGAAGGCTAAAGACGCTACCCGTTATCGCGACCTGATCGCTAAACTCGGTCTGCGCAAGTAATTTTTGCGTCACACGGTTTATACAGAAATGCCTGCGCCAGTTCGCTGACGCGGGCATTTTGTCATTTGGATTTTGTTTTTTTGCAGTAAATCAGCAGTAAGGCAGTACTTATATTGCCTGTGGTGAGGTGAACGACAGCCCCTGAAAATCTGTCGGCAAATAGAAAGGGATTACCCATGTTTAATAAAGTTACGAAAACCTTCCAATACGGCCAACATCAAGTGACCCTGGAAACCGGCGAAATCGCTCGCCAGGCATCCGGCGCAGTGCTGGTATCGATCGAAGATACCGTCATCCTGGCAACGGTCGTGGCGCGCAAAGACGCCAAGCCTGGCCAGGACTTCTTCCCGTTGACCGTTGATTACGTTGAAAAAACCTATGCTGCCGGTAAAATCCCGGGCGGTTTTTTCAAACGCGAAGGCCGTCCTTCGGAAAAAGAAACACTGACATCCCGCCTGATCGACCGTCCTATCCGTCCTCTGTTCCCAGAGGGCTACCTGAATGAAGTGCAAGTCATCATACACGTGTTGTCGGTCAACCCTGAAATCGATCCGGATATCGCCGCCATGATCGGCGCTTCGGCCGCGTTGTGCGTTTCCGGCGTGCCATTCAATGGCCCGATCGGCGCCGCCCGCGTCGGTTACGCCAATGGCCAGTACATCTTGAACCCGACGGTTCAGCAACTGAAGACGTCGCAAATGGACCTGGTGGTCGCCGGTACCGAAACCGCCGTGCTGATGGTGGAATCGGAAGCCCAGCAATTGTCGGAAGAAATCATGCTGGGCGCGGTGGTATTCGGCCACGACCAGATGAAGGTTGTCATCGACGCCATCCACGACCTGGTGCGCGACGGCGGCAAGCCTGAAGTCGAATGGGCGCCTGCGCCGAAGAATGAAGCGCTGATCGCGCGCGTGGCGCATTTCGCCGACGTCAAAATCCGCGACGCTTATCAAACCAAGGATAAGCAAGAGCGTACCGCAAAGCTGAAAACCGCGACCGCCGAGGTGCTGGCCGATTTGTCGGCTGAAGCCGCGACCGCCGGCGCCGCCGCGATCGACGCCGCCGAAGTGAACAACATCCTGTTCGATATCGAAGCGAAGATCGTCCGTTCGCAAATCCTCGACGGCGAACCGCGCATCGACGGCCGCGACACCCGCACCGTGCGTCCGATCGCGATCCGCACCAGCGTCTTGCCGCGTACTCACGGTTCGGCCTTGTTCACCCGTGGCGAAACCCAGGCGTTGGTGGTGGCCACGCTGGGCACCGCGCGCGACAGCCAGAAGATCGATGCGCTGATGGGCGAGTTCACCGACAGCTTCATGCTGCATTACAACATGCCTCCGTTCGCCACCGGCGAAACCGGCCGCGTCGGTACCCCGAAACGCCGCGAAATCGGTCACGGCCGCCTGGCCAAGCGCGCCTTGCTGGCCGCCTTGCCGGCGCCGGAAGATTTCAGCTACTCGGTACGCCTGGTATCGGAAATCACCGAATCGAACGGTTCTTCGTCGATGGCGTCGGTCTGCGGCGGCTGTCTGGCGCTGATGGATGCCGGCGTGCCGATGAAATCGCACGTTGCCGGTATCGCGATGGGCTTGATCAAGGAAGGCGGCAAGTTCGCCGTGTTGTCCGACATCCTGGGCGATGAAGATCACCTGGGCGACATGGACTTCAAGGTTGCCGGCACGTCGACGGGTATCACTGCATTGCAGATGGATATCAAGATCATGGGCATCACCAAGGAAATCATGCAAGTGGCGCTGGCGCAAGCCAAGGAAGGCCGCGAGCACATCCTGGGCGAAATGCAAAAAGCCATGCCGCATGTTAAAACCGAACTGTCCGATTTCGCGCCGCGCCTGATCACCATCAAGATCAATCCGGAAAAAATCCGTGACGTGATCGGCAAGGGCGGCGCCGTGATTCGCGCGCTGACCGAAGAAACCGGCACCCAGATCGACATCAGCGACGAAGGCGTGGTCACCATCGCGTCGGTCGACGCCGCCGCCGGCCAGGAAGCCAAGCGCCGCATCGAAGAATTGACCGCCTCGGTCGAAGTGGGCAAGACCTACGAAGGCACCGTGCTGAAATTGCTGGACTTCGGCGCCATCGTGCAAGTCATGCCAGGCAAGGACGGCTTGCTGCACATCAGCCAAATCGCCAACGAGCGCGTCAACGCGGTCGCCGATTACCTGAAAGAGGGCCAGCTGGTGCGCGTCAAAGTACTGGAAACAGACGACCGCGGCCGTTTGAAACTGTCGATGAAGGCAGCTGAAGGCAACGAAGCGCCGGCAGCCCAGTAATGCCGGGTCAGTGCTGATAAAAACCGCCAGAGCGTGAGCCTGGCGGTTTTTTTTATGCCTGTTATTTGATGTATTCCTAAACGACGGCATCTTTGAAGCGAACGCCATGCATCGGTTTGATGCAGGCGGTGGCGCGGTAAAAATCCCCTTGTAGAGTCGGTAGCGGTAAGGGAAATCACTCTCTTCCATATTAAAACTCACAAGGGGAGCTTGAATATGTCGCATAGATTATTGCTGGCCTTGGCTCTGTTGATGGGCTTGTCCGGCCCGGTGTCGGCGCAAGCCGATGCCGGGCCGCCGGAAGTAGCCGCTGTGGCCCGGGACCAGGCCGCGCTGCGCACCGCCCATGCCGCGGAAATCAACGACCTCAGCACGTTCAGGACGCTGGGACTGGAGCGCCAGGTCATCGATGCGTATCTGGCGGGCGACGAGGGCCGGCAATTCCTGGCAGAATTGGGCAGCGCCGACCCGGGCGCCAGCGCCGACGTCATCTATACCCGCGCGGCCGAGCAACTGGCGGCCGGCTCCACCTTGCCAGTTTTGGCGCCCAGCAGCGCGCCGCTGGTCAAGATCGTGCCGCACGGCCAGGGCGTGTCGCCGTATTCGCCGTACTTCACCACCAGCCTGGAGCTGGAGGAGGCTGCCGCCAATTGTCCGACGCTGGCCGAGTGCTTTGGCTTGCCCCTGAAAAGCGAGGCCGAGCTGTATGATATCTATCAGATCACGCCGAATGGCACGGTCAAGGTCTTCATCAGCGTGGTCGCGCCGACCGAGGAATTGGGCGGCCTGGTGCGGCATGCCGGCGGTGCGCGGCAACACCTGTTGCCCAACCGGCGCTTGTGGTCCAGTCCGGTATTGATCGGCACGATAGAAAATTAGGGAGGTGTAATGGATCAGGCATTGTTAAAGACCTGCGCCAGCGAGCTGGATCAATTGCTGGCGCGTTATGGACAAACGGATGCGGAAGCCGCCAGCTTGCACCGTTCCCTGGGCAGTTTGATCGGCCAGGCTTTGGCGGGAACGCTGGCCGCGCCGCTGGAATGGGGGGGAGATACCCGGAGGATATTATTTTACCGAGGGCACCTTGCGTCAATTCAGCGACCTGGAACGGGCTTATGCCGCATTCAAAATTGAACTGACCGGCGGCGTATCGCCCGTGTTGCGTGATTTGCGCGCCAAAATGACGCCGAAATGAAGCACCTTCGATGAGCTTGCCCCCCAGCAAGACTGGTCCAGGGGGCAAGCGCCATATCGGCTGGCCCGGATTCCCGCGCGATTAGCGCATCGTCATCTTGCCGCAGCCACTTGGCGGCTCCCGCCTTCATGGTTCTCTCTTGATTCCCCGAATCCGTCAGGCTGGCGCGCCAAAATGGCGGTTCGTCGCAATTCGACTCAGTCTTGCCAGGGCGCTTAGTATAGTGATGGCATGCCAAAATCGGTCTTTGGCCGCAGCAAAACAGAAAAATTATAGGATGAATAATTGCTTCGGGATACACTCCATTGTTACGGTAGCCGCTGGCTAAAAAGAACAATATACCAAGGAATTCATATGAAAAAGACACTCCAGCTTGCCTTGATGTTTGCGACCGCCTTTGTTGTGGCGCGTACCGCATGCGCCGAGGAAGTCTCGGGCGATACGCGCACCATCGATGCGCGGGTGGTGCGCGTCAAGCTCGACGGCATGATCGACCTGCGCCTGCGCCAGGGCAGCACGCCATCGCTGGTCATCGTCATCGACAAGCGCTACACCGGCAAAGTGACCAGCGCCCAAAGCGGCGATACCTTGCATATCGATACCGAGAGCGGTTCCGGTAAAGTCGCTCGTTCCTCGGTGCGCGCCGAGCTGGTCTTGCCGGCCTTGCGCGAAGTGACGTCGGATGGCGTCGGCAGCACCGATATCAGCGGCTTCACCGGCGACGACCTGACCTTGTCGCTGGAGGGTGCCGGTTCGATGAAGATCGTGGCCGACTACAAAAAGGTCAAGGCCAGTCTCGGCGGCGTCGGCAGCATGAATATCTGGGTCAGCGAAAACAATAATGTGGACCTCGATTTGCAGGGCGCCGGCTATGTTACGCTGGGCGGGCGCGGCAAGAAACTGAGCGCGACGCTGGGCGGGCTGGGCGGCTTGAATGCGCAGCAATTCCAGGCCGATGCGGTGGATCTCGAATTGAGCGGCCTGGGCAACGCGACCGTCACTGCGCGCACGAACGCCAGGCTGAACCTGAGCGGCCTTGGCTCGGTCACGGTCTATGGCAAGCCGGCCAACCGCGACGTCAGTGTCGATGGCCTGGGTAAAGTGAGCTGGAAGTAAATGGCGTCCTGTTTTCAGGATGGACTTGCAGTCTGACCGTTTTCCATTTTCTTACGCGACATGAAAAAAATAATTCTAGCGATCATATTCGCATGCGGCCTGCAACAGGCCGCGCAGGCAGGTTTCGCCGAAGGGGCAACCGCCTACAATAATAAAAACTACGCCGTGGCTTACCGCGAAATCTTGCCATTGGCCAAGGCCGGCAATGCCGACGCCGAACATTTGATGGGCTTGATGTATTACATGGGCCGTGGCGTGCCGCAAGATTACAAACAGGCCATGAACTGGCACCGCAAGGCCGCCGTGCAAGGCAAGGCCGATGCGCAATATGTGGTCGGCGCCATGTATTACACCGGCAATGCGGTGATCCAGGATCACAAGCAGGCGGTGGTCTGGTTCCGCAAGGCGGCCGAGCAAGGCCATGCCGAAGCGCAGCAAGTGCTGGGCCTGATGTACCGCTACCATATCGGCGGCATGCCGCAGGATGTGGTGATCGCCTATATGCTGTGGAACCTGGCGGCGGCCAACGGCTCGGCCAATGCGGTCGAGCAGCGCGCGGTGGTGGTGCGCAAGATGACCCAGGAACAGATCGAGGAAGGGCAGGCGCTGTCGGCCGGGTGGAAGCCTGGCACGCCGTTGCCCGCCAGGTCGAAAACCGGCGGCGGCTGATGCCGGCGCGCTGATTGCAGGAAGGCCAGGCAGGGTGGGGCTGCTTGGCGTACAATCTATTTTTCCGTTTATTTAACGATCCCATGCGCGTTATTGAAATCAGCCGGCCCGGAGCGTCCGATGTCTTGAAACTTGCCGAGCGTGCCATGCCGGTATGGCAGCCGGGCGAAGTGCTGATCAAGGTGCATGCGGCGGGCATCAACCGGCCCGACGTATTCCAGCGGCTGGGGCAATACGCGCCGCCGCCGGGCGCTTCCGACATTCCGGGCCTGGAAGTGGCGGGCGAAATCGTCGGCGGCGACCTGTCCGGCACGTCATTCAAACAAGGCGAGCTGGTCTGCGCGCTGGTGCAGGGCGGCGGCTACGCCGAATATTGCGCCGCGCCGGCCGGCCAGTGCCTGCCGCTGCCGGCCGGCTGGTCGGCGCTGGAGGCGGCCTCGCTGCCTGAAAATTTGTTTACCGTGTGGAGCAATGTATTCGACCGTTGCCGCCTGGCCGCCGGCGAAACCTTGCTGGTGCAGGGCGGCACGTCGGGTATCGGCGTGACCGCGATCCAGCTGGCCGCGGCGCTGGGACATCGGGTATTCGCCACCGCCGGCAGCGACACCAAGGCGCGTGCCTGCGAAGCATTGGGCGCCGAGCGCGGCATCAATTACCGCGACCAGGATTTTACGGCCGTGGTCCAGCAATTGACCGATGGCCGTGGGGTCGACGTGATCCTGGATATGGTGGGCGGCGATTATGTATCGCGCGAAATCAATTGCCTGGCCGACGATGGCCGCATCGGCTTGATCGCCTTGCTGGGCGGCGCCAAGGCGCAGCTTGAACTGGGCCAGATCCTGCGCCGCCGCCTGAGCATCAGCGGGTCCACGCTGCGGCCCCGTCCGGTGGCCTTCAAGGCCGCCATCGCCGCGCAATTAAAAGCCGTGGTCTGGCCGTTGCTGGAGGCGCGCAAGATCAAGCCGGTGATTTATCAAACTTTCCCATTGGAGCAAGCTGCCGAGGCGCATGCGCTGATGGAAAGCAGCGCGCATACCGGCAAAATCATGCTGCAGGTGTGTTGAGCGGAAAAAGATGAATAATTAACCAGTCTGCGCCATAGGCAACGATTTATTGCCTTTTAGCCTAGACTGCCCATCTGCGTTTGACCAGTGTTGTCACAGCGCGTTAAAATGATGGGTTATTAGGAATTAGGCTACTATGCGTCGAAAACTCGTTGTTGGAAACTGGAAGATGAACGGGAGCCGCGCCATGAATTCGGTGCTGCTGCCGGCGATAGTGGCTGGCTTGAAGACAACGGGCGCGGCAGCGGCGGTGTGCGTGCCTGCGCCGTACCTGGCGCAGTGTCAGGCCGAATTGACGGGCTCGCCGGTGGCGTGGGGCGGACAGGATCTGTCGCTGCATGCCGGCGGCGCCTACACCGGCGAAGTGGCGGGCGGCATGTTGCGCGATTTTGGCAGCCGCTACGTGATCGTCGGGCATTCGGAGCGCCGCGCGTATCATGCGGAAAGCGACGAACTGGTGGCGCAAAAAGCCGTGGTGGCGCTGGCGGCGGGATTGACGCCCATCGTCTGTTTCGGCGAGACGCTGGCCCAGCGCGAGGCGGGCCAGACCGGGGCGGTAGTGCAAGCCCAGGTCGGCGCGCTGCTGGCGGCGATCGAGGTGTCGGATGTGGCGAAGATCGTGCTGGCTTACGAGCCGGTATGGGCCATCGGCACCGGCCAGACCGCGACGCCGGACATGGCGCAGGAAGTGCACGCCATGGTGCGCGCACTGGTGGTCCAAAAGAATGCGGTAGCGGCGGTTGGCGTACAGATTTTGTACGGCGGCAGCATGAAGCCGGACAACGCGAAAGAATTGATGGCGATGCCGGATATCGATGGCGGTTTGATCGGCGGGGCGGCATTGAAGGCGGCGGAATTTCTGGCGATAGTACACGCCGCCGATTGAATTAATTTAAACTGAGAATGGAATAAGCATGTTGTTTAATCTGATTGTGGTTGTGCAGGTTGTGTCGGCTTTGAGTATCATTGCGCTGGTTTTGCTGCAACACGGCAAAGGCGCTGATATGGGTGCGGCATTTGGTTCGGGCGCGTCGGGCAGTTTATTCGGCGCCACCGGTTCATCCAACTTCATGTCGAAGTCGACCGGCGTGGCGGCGGCGATTTTCTTTGCCGCGACCCTCGGCCTGTCGCTGCTGGCCAATCAGCACTCCAGCAACGTCAATGCCGGCGTGATGGACAAGGTAGTTGCCCCAGCGCCAGTGAGCGGCGCCGGCGCGATCCCGACCGCCACGCCAGCGGCTCCTGCCGCGCCGGCGGCGGCAACTCCGGCGGCTTCGGTTGCGCCGGCGGCCAGTGCGCCAGCGGGTCAGATTCCGAAGTAATTCTCATTACCGCTGCGGCTTGCTCATTGTTTTTGCAGTTGCAGCAAAAAATCTCGAACAGAGTGAAAAAGAAGTAAAGTTTTATCCGTTTTCTTATTGTTTTGGCGCAATTCTGCATTAACAAGCTGTCCAAAACGGAGTAGAATACGGGCCTTACCGCCGACGTGGTGAAATTGGTAGACACGCTATCTTGAGGGGGTAGTGGCGAAAGCTGTACGAGTTCGAGTCTCGTCGTCGGCACCAGAAATCAGAAGCCAGCATGGGCTGCGCCTAAGCTGGCTTTTTTACGAGGATAATTGTCGTTTGATCCTGGTCTAAGCTTTGATTGGGATCGTAACGTTAAGTACGCCGCAAAACACCGCGGCGTCCTCATTTAACCGAACGTTCAACATAAGCTCATCAACCGTGAACCTCGAAAATTACTTCCCCGTCCTGTTGTTCATCCTCGTCGGCATCGGCGTAGGTATCGTGCCCCAAGTCCTGGGGCGTCTGTTAGGCCCCAACAAGCCTGACGCCGCAAAACTCTCCCCTTACGAATGTGGCTTTGAGGCATTCGAAGACGCACGCATGAAATTTGACGTGCGTTACTATCTGGTCGCTATCCTTTTTATTTTGTTCGATCTGGAAACGGCATTCTTTTTCCCATGGGGCGTGTCGATGCGTGACCTGGGCTGGTCCGGTTTCGTGACGATGATGGTGTTCATCGCGGAATTCGTGGTCGGATTTTGGTACATTTGGAAGAAAGGTGCCCTTGATTGGGAATAAGCCATGGCTATTGAAGGCGTATTAAGCGAAGGTTTCATCACCACCTCGGCCGACAAGCTGATCAACTGGGCGCGTACCGGGTCGATGTTCCCGATGACGTTCGGTTTGGCATGCTGTGCGGTAGAAATGATGCACGCGGGCGCAGCCCGTTACGATCTGGACCGTTTTGGCGTCGTGTTCCGTCCGTCGCCGCGTCAGTCCGACGTGATGATCGTGGCAGGCACGCTGTGCAACAAAATGGCGCCTGCCTTGCGCAAGGTTTACGATCAGATGGCCGAGCCGCGCTGGGTCATCTCGATGGGTTCCTGCGCCAACGGCGGCGGCTATTATCACTACTCCTATTCCGTGGTGCGCGGCTGCGACCGCATCGTCCCGGTCGACGTGTACGTGCCAGGCTGCCCGCCGACGGCGGAAGCGTTGCTGTACGGTATTTTGCAGTTGCAAAACAAGATCAAGCGTACCAGCACGATCGCACGCTAACCGGGCCGCTTCAGATTATGACTACACATTTAGAAGTACTGCAAAACGCCCTGGCCGCGCGCCTCGGCGAGCGCGTCGTCACCACGGTGGCGCTGGGCGAAATCACCCTCGTCGTCAAAGCCGACGATTATTTCAGCGTGATGCAAACGCTGCGCGACGACCCGAGCCTGGCGTTCGATCAAATGATCGACCTGTGCGGCGTCGATTACCTCAATTATGGCGAAGGTGCATGGGATGGGCTGCGTTTTGCGGCCGTTTCGCATTTGCTGTCCGTAAAACACAACTGGCGCGTGCGCGTGCGCGCTTTCGCGCCGGACGACGACATGCCGTTGCTGCCGTCGGTGATGGGCCTGTGGCGCACCGCCAACTGGTACGAGCGCGAAGCGTTCGACTTGCTGGGCATCCTGTTTGAAGGCCACAACGACTTGCGCCGCCTGCTGACCGACTACGGTTTCATCGGCCATCCGTTCCGCAAGGACTTCCCGGTGTCGGGCTATGTCGAAATGCGCTACGACCCTGAACAGAAACGCGTGATTTACCAGCCTGTGACGATCGACCCGCGTGAAAACGTGCCGCGCGTGATCCGCGAAGAACATTACGGGATGAAATAATGGCTGAAATTAAGAATTACACCCTCAACTTTGGTCCCCAGCATCCGGCCGCCCACGGCGTGTTGCGCCTGGTGCTGGAGATGGACGGCGAAGTGATACAGCGCGCCGATCCGCATATCGGCTTGCTGCACCGCGCCACCGAAAAACTGGCCGAGCAAAAAACCTATCTGCAATCCGTGCCGTATATGGACCGTCTCGACTATGTGTCGATGATGTGTAACGAACACGCGTATGTGATGGCGATCGAAAAGCTGCTGAACCTGGAAGTGCCGCTGCGCGCCCAGTACATCCGCGTCATGTTCGATGAAATCACGCGCTTGCTGAACCACCTGATGTGGCTGGGCGCGCATGCGCTCGACGTCGGTGCGATGGGCCCGTTCCTGTACGCCTTCCGCGACCGCGAAGACTTGCTCGACTGCTACGAAGCGGTATCCGGCGCGCGCATGCACGCGGCCTACTACCGTCCGGGCGGCGTGTACCGCGACTTGCCGGACGCGATGCCGAAACACAAGGCTTCGCTGGTACGCAACGCCAAGGCGATCGACAAGCTCAATGAAAACCGCCAGGGTTCCCTGCTCGACTTCATCGAAGACTTCACGCGCCGTTTCCCGACCTATGTCGACGAATACGAAACGCTGCTGACCGACAACCGTATCTGGAAACAGCGTACCGTCGGCGTCGGCGTGGTGGCGCCGGAAGATGCGCTGGCGATGGGCTTTACCGGCGCCATGCTGCGCGGTTCCGGCATCGCCTGGGATTTGCGCAAGAAGCAGCCCTACGAAGTGTACGACCTGATGGATTTCGACATTCCTGTCGGCACCAACGGCGATTGCTACGACCGCTACCTGGTGCGCGTCGAAGAGATGCGCCAGTCGAACCGCATCATCAAGCAATGCGTTGAATGGCTGCGTAACAACAATGGTCCGGTGATGACCGATAACCGCAAGGTTGCGCCGCCGGGACGGGTCGACATGAAGACCAACATGGAATCGCTGATTCACCATTTCAAGTTGTTTACCGAAGGCTTCCACGTGCCGCCAGGCGAAGCGTACAGCGCGGTGGAACATCCGAAAGGCGAGTTCGGCATCTACCTGGTTTCCGATGGCGCCAACAAGCCTTACCGCATGAAAATCCGTGCGCCTGGTTATCCGCACCTGCAAGCGCTCGATGAAATGGCGCGCGGGCACATGCTGGCCGACGCCGTTACTATCATTGGTACACAAGATATCGTCTTTGGCGAAATCGACAGATAAGTCCTTAGAGGCATAAACATGTTGTTATCAGAGCAGTCATACAAAAAAATCGACCGCGAGTTGGCCAAGTATCCGGCCGACCAGCGCCAGTCGGCCGTGATGGCCGCGCTGGCCCACGCCCAGGATGAACTGGGCTGGCTGTCGCCGGAAACCATGAAAGAACTGGCCGACTATATCGGCATGCCGGCGATTGCCGTGCAGGAAGTTGCCACGTTCTACAATATGTACAACGTCAAGCCGGTCGGCAAGCACAAGATCACCGTGTGCACCAACTTGCCATGCGCCTTGTCGGGCGGCGTGCGCGCGGCCGAATACCTGAAGCAGAAGCTGGGTATCGATTTCCGCGAAACCACCGCCGACGGCCAGTTCACGCTGGTCGAAGGCGAGTGCATGGGCGCGTGCGGCGATGCGCCGGTGTTGTTGGTCAGTAATAAAACCATGTGCAGCTGGATGTCGAACGACAAGATCGATGCCATGTTGGAGGAACTCAAGAAATGACATCGCTGCATAATCGTCACATCGATCCATTGATCCTGAAGGACCTGGACGGCAAGAACTGGCACTTGCAGGACTACGTCAACCGCGGCGGCTACACGGCGCTGCGTCGTATCCTGGAAGAAAAAATTACGCCGGAACAAATCATCGCCGACTTGAAAGCCTCGTCGCTGCGCGGCCGCGGCGGCGCGGGTTTTCCGACCGGCTTGAAGTGGAGCTTCATGCCGCGCCAGTTCCCGGGTCAAAAATACCTCGTCTGCAATACAGATGAAGGCGAACCGGGCACTTTCAAGGACCGCGACATCATTCGCTACAATCCGCATGCGCTGATCGAAGGCATGGCCATCGGCGCGTATGCGATGGGCATCACCGTCGGCTATAACTATATCCACGGCGAAATTTTCCAGGAATACCTGCGCTTCGAGGAAGCGCTGGAAGAGGCGCGCGCCGCCGGTTTCCTGGGCGACAAGATCATGGGCAGCGAATTCTCGTTCCAGCTGCACGCGCATCACGGTTACGGCGCGTACATTTGCGGTGAAGAAACCGCCTTGCTGGAATCGCTGGAAGGCAAAAAAGGCCAGCCGCGCTTCAAGCCGCCTTTCCCGGCGTCGTTCGGCCTGTACGGCAAGCCGACCACCATCAACAACACGGAAACCTTCGCGGCCGTGCCATTCGTGCTGAACATCGGTCCGGAGAAATACCTGGCGATGGGCAAGCCGAACAATGGCGGTTCGAAGATTTTCTCGATTTCCGGCGACGTCGAATTGCCGGGCAATTACGAAGTGCCGCTCGGTACGCCATTCGCCAAGTTGCTGGAATTGGCGGGCGGAATGCGTGGCGGCAAGAAGATCAAGGCAGTCATCCCTGGCGGTTCGTCCGCACCGGTGGTGCGCGGCGACATCATGATGCAAACCGATCTCGATTACGATTCGATCGCCAAGGCGGGCTCGATGCTCGGTTCGGGCGCCGTCATCGTGATGGACGAGACGCGCTGCATGGTCAAGGCGCTGGAGCGCCTGTCGTACTTCTACTTCGAAGAATCGTGCGGCCAGTGCACGCCGTGCCGTGAAGGCACCGGCTGGATGTACCGCATGGTGCATCGCATCGAACAGGGCCAGGGTCGTCCGGAAGATCTCGACATGCTCAACTCGGTTGCCGACAACATCCAGGGCCGCACCATTTGCGCGCTGGGCGATGCCGCGGCGATGCCGGTACGGGCCTTCATCAAGAATTTCCGTGAAGAATTTGAATATCACATCGAGCACAAGCATTGCTTGGTGCCCGCCTACATTTAAGCGCGTCAGGTAACGATCCATGGTTGAAATCGAAATAGACGGCAAAAAAGTCGAAGTCCCTGCTGGCAGCATGGTGATGGACGCCGCCAACAAATTGGGAACTTACATTCCGCACTTCTGCTATCACAAGAAATTGTCGATCGCAGCGAACTGCCGCATGTGCCTGGTCGAAGTGGAAAAGGCGCCCAAGCCTTTGCCAGCTTGCGCGACCCCGGTCAGCGCCGGCATGATCGTGCGCTCCGCCAGCGACAAGGCGGTGCAGGCGCAAAAGTCGGTAATGGAATTCCTGTTGATTAACCACCCGCTCGATTGCCCTATCTGCGATCAGGGCGGCGAGTGCCAATTGCAGGATCTGGCGGTCGGCTACGGCAGCGGCGAATCGCGCTACAAGGAAGACAAGCGCGTCGTCAAGCCGAAGGAAGCCGGTCCGCTGGTGTCGATGCAAGAGATGGCCCGTTGCATCCAGTGCACCCGTTGCGTACGTTTTGGCCAGGAAGTGGCCGGCGTGATGGAGCTGGGCATGATCGGCCGCGGCGAACATTCCGAAATCGTCTCGTTTGTCGGCCAATCGGTCGATTCCGAACTGTCGGGCAATATGATCGACCTGTGCCCGGTCGGCGCACTGACCTCGAAACCGTTCCGCTACAGCGCCCGTACCTGGGAATTGTCGCGCCGCAAATCGGTCAGCCCGCATGACGGCCTGGGCGCGAACCTGATCGTGCAAGTCAAGGCTGGCAAGGTCAAGCGCGTACTGCCGCTGGAAAACGAAGACGTCAACGAGTGCTGGATTTCCGACAAGGACCGTTTCTCGTACGAAGCGCTGGACAGTGCCGAACGCCTGACCTCGCCGATGCTGAAACAAGGCAACGAGTGGAAAGAAGTCGATTGGCAAACCGCGCTCGAATACGTGGCCCACGGCTTGAAAAACATCAAGCATGAACATGGCGCCGACGCCATCGCCGCACTGGCGACGCCGCATTCGACCGTCGAAGAACTGGTATTGCTGAAAAAACTGACCAGCGGCATCGGCAGCGACAACATCGATTTCCGCCTGCGTCAAACCGACTTCGCGCTGGACGGTCAAGTCACGCCGTGGCTGGGCATGCCGATCACCGAATTCGCGCAAATCAAGCGCGCCTTCGTCATCGGCTCGTTCCTGCGCAAGGACCATCCATTGCTGGCGACCCGTTTGCGCGCGTCCGTCAAGGGCGGCGCCAAGCTGTCGATCCTGCACGCGTCCGACGACGATCAATTGATCAACGTGGCCAACAAGCTGATCGTCGCGCCGGGCGACTGGCTGGCGGCCTTGTCGGAAGTGGTCGTGGCAGTGGCGCAAGCGAAAGAAATTGCCGTACCAGCCGGTTTCGAAGCGATTGCCGCTTCCGACACGGCCATCGCGATCGCCGCCAGCCTGATGGCCGGCGACCATGGCGCGGTCTTGCTGGGTAACGCGGCAACGCAACACCCGCAAGCGTCGCAATTGCACGCCGCCGCACAGTGGATCGCCGAACAGACCGGCGCCAAGCTGGGCTACCTGACCGAAGCCGCCAACACCGTCGGCGCGCACCTGGTCAAGGCCACCGCGAAACACGCCGCGCCGGCATTCAGCGCGCCGAAAAAAGCGTACCTGCTGCTGCACGCCGAGCCGGAACTCGACAGCGCCAACCCGCAAGCCGCCAGCGCCGCCCTGAAACAGGCCGAGATGGTGGTGGTCATGTCGTCGTTCAAGCACGGCATGGATTACGCCGACGTATTGCTGCCGGTCGCGCCGTTCGCTGAAACCTCGGGTTCCTTCGTCAATTGCGAAGGCCGCCTGCAAAGTTTCAACGGCACCGTCAAGCCGTTGGCTGAAACCCGCCCGGCCTGGAAAGTGTTGCGCGTATTGGGCAACATCCTCGGCTTGAGCGGTTTCGACTACGACACTTCGGAAGCGGTCCGCGACGAAGCGTTCGGCGCCGGCACCACCGACCTGTCGCAGCAGTTGAACAACGTTGCCAAGGCCTCGTTGCAAGCCGCCGGCTACGCCGCGCCTTCCGCTGCGCTGGAACGCCTGGCCGACGTGCCGATCTATTTCGCCGACGCACTGGTGCGCCGCTCCGAACCGCTGCAGCGCACGGTCGACGGCGCCGCTCCGCTGGCCCACTTGCCAGCCGCCCTGGCGCAACGGATTAATGTCAAATCGGGCGACAAAGTCAAGGTATCGCAAGGCTCCGGCAGCGCGATCCTGGTGGCGTCGATTCATGCCGGCTTGCCGGCCAATGTGGTGCGGGTAGCGGCGGCGCATGTCTCGACGTCGACCCTGGGTGGCATGTTTGGCGCCATCACCGTTGAAAAAGCAGAGGGGAATATCTGATGGCTCTGCCTGAATTCGTTACCGTCATCAACCAAGCCGGCGCGAGCAGCTTCCTGGCGCCGGTGTGGCCGCTGATCTGGACCATGATCAAGATCGTCTGCGTGCTGCTGCCGTTGATGGGCCTGGTAGCTTACGCCACCTTGTGGGAACGCAAGCTGATCGGCTGGATCCAGATCCGCGTCGGCCCGAACCGGGTCGGCCCGCTGGGCTTGCTGCAGCCGATCGCCGATGCGCTGAAATTGCTGTTGAAGGAAATCATCGTTCCAGCCAAGTCGAGCAAGGGTTTGTTCGTGCTGGGTCCGATCATGACCATTATGCCGGCGCTGGCCGCCTGGTCGGTGGTGCCGTTCGGTCCGGAAGCGGTATTGGCTAACGTCAATGCCGGCTTGCTGCTGTTGCTGGCGATCACTTCGCTGGAAGTCTACGGCATCATCATCGCCGGCTGGGCCTCGAACTCGAAGTACTCGTTCATGGGGGCGATGCGCGCCTCGGCGCAAATGATTTCCTACGAAATCCCGATGGGTTTCGTGCTGGTGGTGGTGCTGATGGTGTCCGGTTCGCTGAACTTCATCGATATCGTCGCCGGCCAGGGCAAGGGTTACTTCGCCGACCATGGCGCCAGCCTGCTGTCGTGGAACTGGCTGCCATTGCTGCCGCTGTTCGTGATCTACCTGACCTCGGGCCTGGCTGAAACCAACCGCCATCCGTTCGACGTCGTCGAAGGCGAATCGGAAATCGTCGCCGGCCACATGGTCGAGTACTCGGGCATGGCCTATGCCATGTTCATGCTGGCCGAATACGCCAACATGATACTGATCGGCGCGCTGGGTTCGATCATGTTCCTCGGCGGCTGGGCCGCGCCATTCAAGTTCCTCGAATTCTGGGGCGGTTTCGGCGGCTTCTTCTGGCTGTTTGCAAAAACCTTCCTGATCGTGTCGGTGTTCATCTGGGTGCGCGGTACTTTCCCACGCTACCGTTATGACCAGATCATGCGACTGGGCTGGAAAGTGTTTATCCCGTTGACGCTGGCCTACCTGGTTATCGTCGCTATCTGGATGCAGACATCCTGGAATATTTGGAAGTAAGAGAGCGATAGAATGGACAAGGTAAAAGATTTTTTCAGCAGCCTGTTATTGGGCGAGTTGATCAAGGGCATGGCCCTGACAGGGAAATACATGTTTTCCCGCAAGATTACGGTGCAATTCCCGGAAGAGAAAACGCCGATCTCGCCACGCTTCCGCGGCTTGCACGCGCTGCGCCGCTACCCGAACGGGGAAGAGCGCTGCATCGCCTGCAAATTGTGCGAAGCGGTGTGCCCGGCGATGGCCATCACGATCGAATCGGAACAGCGCGACGACGGTTCGCGCCGTACCACCCGCTACGACATCGATCTGACCAAGTGCATCTTCTGCGGTTTCTGCGAAGAGTCTTGCCCGGTCGATTCGATCGTCGAGACCCACGTGCTGGAATACCACGGCGAAAAACGCGGCGACCTGTATTACACGAAAGAGATGTTGCTGGCCGTGGGCGATCGTTATGAAAACGAAATCGCCGCCGCGCGCGCTGTCGACGCACCTTATCGCTGACCGCTGCGCCGCGGTGTAGACCGCGGCGCAACTGTCGTTCATCTGTACGTCTATTGGGTTTTTTATGGACTTTAAAACTTTTCTGTTTTACGCATTCTCGGTGGTGCTGATCCTGGCCGCGACCCGCGTAATCACGGCCCGCAACCCGGTTCACGCCGTGCTGTTCCTGGTGCTGTCGTTCTTTTCCGCCGCCGGCATCTGGATGCTGCTGCAAGCTGAATTCCTGGCCATCGTGCTGGTACTGGTCTACGTGGGCGCCGTGATGGTGCTGTTCCTGTTCGTGGTCATGATGTTGGATATAAATACAGACAAGATGCGCGAAGGTTTCTGGGGCTACCTGCCGCTGGCGGCCTGCGTCGGCGTCGTCATCGTGCTGGAAATGGCGGCGGTGCTGTGGCGCGGTTTCCTGGAATTCGAACCGCGCGCCGCCGCTGGCGGCAATATCGGCGGCACCAAGGAACTGGGCATGCTGATCTACACCAAATACGTCTACGCGTTTGAAATCGCGGCGGTGGTATTGCTGGTGGCGATCGTCGCGGCCGTCGCGCTGACACTGCGCAAGCGCAAGGACACCAAGTATTTCCAACCGGGCGACGCGGTACGCGTACGCCGCAACGACCGCCTGAAAATCGTCAAGATGGATGCGGTGGTCGAGCGCCCTGCGCCGGCTGCAGAAGTTAAGGAGGCACCATGACACTATCGCTCGCACACTACCTGATCCTGGGCGCGATCCTGTTCGCGATCTCGATCGTCGGGATTTTCCTGAACCGCAAGAACATCATCGTACTGCTGATGGCCATCGAATTGATGCTGCTGGCGGTGAACATGAATTTCATCGCGTTTTCGCATTACCTGGGCGACGCGGCCGGGCAGATCTTCGTTTTCTTCATCCTGACGGTAGCCGCCGCTGAATCGGCGATCGGACTGGCGATTCTGGTGGTGATGTTCCGTAATCTGGACACCATCAATGTGGAAGACCTGGACAGCCTCAAAGGCTGATGATTTTCACACTCGATCTCCTCGAATAATAACGATTAAGGTTCATCATGGCGGGGCAAATACTCAACCCTAACCTCCTTCTTGCCGTACCGCTGGCGCCGCTGGCCGGTGCCGCGATTGCAGGCTTGCTTGGCACCCAGTTCCTGGGTAATTTGGTCGGACGCAAGACGTCGCATACCGCGACGATCCTGGGCGTACTGATTGCACTGATCCTGTCGGTGCAGACGCTGCTCGGCGTGCTCGACGGCGACAGTTTCAACGGCACCATCTATCACTGGATGACGGTCGGCACCCTGAAATTCGAAATCGGATTCCAGATTGATGCGCTGTCGGCGATGATGATGTGCGTGGTCACGTTCGTCTCGCTGATGGTGCACATTTACACGATCGGCTACATGAAGGACGACGAAGGCTACAACCGCTTCTTTTCCTACATCTCGCTGTTCACCTTCTCGATGCTGATGCTGGTGATGGCCAATAACTTCCTGCAACTGTTCTTCGGTTGGGAAGCGGTGGGCCTGGTCTCGTACCTGCTGATCGGCTTCTGGTACACCCGCCCGACCGCGATCGTGGCGAACATGAAGGCGTTCCTGGTCAACCGCGTCGGCGACTTCGGTTTCATCCTCGGCATCGGCCTGCTGCTGGCCTACGCCGGCAGCATGAATTACCAGGAAGTATTCGCCAAGCGCGAAGCACTGTCGCTGCTGACCTTGCCAGGCACCGACTGGGCCTTGCTGACCGTGGCCTGCATCTGCCTGTTCATCGGCGCGATGGGCAAGTCGGCGCAATTCCCGCTGCACGTATGGCTGCCCGATTCGATGGAAGGCCCGACCCCGATTTCGGCGCTGATCCATGCCGCAACCATGGTTACCGCCGGCATCTTCATGGTGTCGCGCATGTCGCCGCTGTTTGAATTGTCCGATACCGCCTTGTCGTTCATCCTGGTGATCGGTTCGATCACGGCGCTGTTCATGGGTTTCCTGGGCATCATCCAGAACGACATCAAGCGCGTGGTCGCTTACTCGACGCTGTCGCAGCTGGGCTACATGACGGTGGCGCTGGGTTCGTCGGCGTACTCGGTGGCGGTATTCCACCTGATGACCCACGCATTCTTCAAGGCGCTGCTGTTCCTCGGCGCCGGTTCGGTCATCATCGGCATGCACCACGACCAGGACATCCGCAACATGGGCGGCCTGCGCAAATACATGCCGATCACCTGGATCACTTCCTTGCTCGGTTCGCTGGCCCTGATCGGCACGCCGTTCTTCGCCGGTTTCTACTCGAAGGACAGCATCATCGAAGCCGTTGCCGAAACCCATATCTGGGGTGCCGGTTTCGCCAACTTCGCGGTGCTGGCCGGCGTGTTCGTGACCGCGTTCTATTCGTTCCGCATGTACTTCCTGGTATTCCACGGCAAGGAGCGTTTCGGCCAGGCCCACGCGCACGATGCGCATGACGATCATCACGCGGCTGCCCATGGCGCCCACGACGACCACGATGCGCACCATGACGACGAAGAAGACGAGCACGCCCATCACGGCCTGGCGCCAGGCCAGAAACCGCATGAATCGCCATTCGTGGTCTGGTTCCCGCTGGTGATGCTGGCAATCCCTTCGGTGATCATCGGCTACCTGGCGATCGGCCCGATGCTGTTCGGCGATTTCTTCAAGGGCGTGATCTTCGTCGGCGAAAACCACCATGCGATGGAAGAGCTGGCGCATGAATTCCATGGCCCGCTGGCGATGGCGATCCACGGCCTGACCACCTTGCCGTTCTGGCTGGCCCTGGCCGGCGTGGTATCGGCGTACTACTGCTACATGGTCAATCCGCGCGTGCCGGCCTGGTTCTTTGCGAAATTCAAGGCGATCCATACCTTGCTGGACAATAAGTACTACATGGACAAGTTCAATGAAGTCGTGTTCGCCGGCGGCGCCCGTTTGCTGGGTAACGGCCTGTGGAACATCGGCGACAAAAAACTGATCGACGGCTTCGTGGTGAACGGCAGCGCCAAGCTGGTGGGCTGGATCTCGGCCTTGTCGCGCATCCTGCAAACCGGGTACATCTATCACTATGCCTTCGTGATGATACTCGGCGTGCTCGGCGCTCTGATCTATTTCCTGCCATTCTGGCCCGCTAAGTAAGCTGACCTGATAAGAATACTGAGAACCATGATGCAGTCAACGATTTCTACACTACCTCCTTACCTGAGCCTGGCGATCTGGGTGCCGATCCTGTTCGGCGTCCTGGTGCTGGCGCTCGGCCGCGATAACAAGCCGGGTTTCACCCGCGTGCTGTCGCTGGTCGGCTCGCTGGCCGGCTTGCTGGTCACCTTGCCGCTGATACAGAACTTCGACAATGCCGCGCACGGCTTGCAATTCGTTGAAAAAGCGCCGTGGATCGCGCGTTTCAACATTTTCTACTCGCTCGGCATCGATGGCCTGTCGCTGTGGTTCATTCCGCTGACCGCGTTCATCTCGGTGATCGTGGTGATCGCGGCATGGCAGGTGATCGAGAAGCGCATCGCCCAGTACATGGGCGCGTTCCTGATCCTGTCCGGCCTGATGATCGGCGTGTTCGCCGCGATGGACGGCCTGCTGTTCTACTTCTTCTTTGAAGCGACGCTGATCCCGATGTTCATCATCATCGGCGTGTGGGGCGGTTACAACCGGGTCTACGCCTCGTTCAAGTTCTTCCTGTACACCTTTTTCGGCTCGCTGCTGACGCTGGTCGCCATCATCTACCTGTACAACCAGACCGATACCTTCGACATCCTGGCGTGGCATGCGAAAACGCTGACGATGAAGGAACAGATCTTCATCTTCCTGGCCTTCCTGATGGCGTTTGCCGTCAAGGTGCCGATGTTCCCGGTGCACACCTGGTTGCCGGACGTCCACGTCGAAGCGCCGACCGGCGGTTCCGCCGTGCTGGCCGCGATCATGCTGAAGCTGGGCGCCTACGGTTTCCTGCGTTTCTCCCTGCCGATCGCGCCGGACGCCAGCCACTACCTGGCCGGCTTCATGATCGCGCTGTCGCTGATCGCCGTGATCTACATCGGCCTGGTGGCGCTGGTCCAGACCGACATGAAAAAACTGGTGGCCTACTCGTCGATCGCCCACATGGGTTTCGTCACGCTGGGCTTCTTCATGTTCAACGACATCTCGGTGCAGGGCGGTATCGCCCAAATGATTTCGCACGGTTTCATTTCCGGTGCGATGTTCCTGTCGATCGGCGTGCTGTACGACCGCATGCATACCCGTAACATCGCCGACTACGGCGGCGTCGTGAACCGCATGCCGAAATTTGCCGCCTTCTTCATCTTCTTCTCGATGGCCAACTGCGGCTTGCCGGCGACTTCCGGTTTCGTCGGCGAATTCATGGTGATCCTCGGTGCGGTGCAATACAATTTCTGGATCGGCATGCTGGCCGCGACCGCCCTGATCCTGGGCGCGGCCTACTCGCTGTGGATGGGCAAGCGCGTCATCTTCGGCAAGATCACCAACCACCATGTGTCCGAGCTGACCGACGTCAACAAGCGTGAATTCTTCATCCTTGCCGTGTTGGCGATTGCCGTACTCGTGATGGGCCTGTACCCGGCGCCGTTCACCGACACGATGCAAACTTCGGTCGCCGACCTGCTCAAGCATGTCGCCACGACCAAGCTGCCTTAAAAAAAGACGGAACATACTTACATGAATAACACCAACCTGATCCCGCTCTACGCAGAAATCTTTCTGCTGATCGCCGCCTCGGCGATCTTGCTGATCGATATGTTCCTGTCCGAGGGCAAGCGTTCGATCACTTACGTCCTGTCGTTGCTGACGCTGGCGGTTTGCGCCGGCCTGACGCTGGTCGACTTCAATGCCGGCACCACCGTCTATACCTTCAACAATATGTTCGTGTCGGACCCGATGTCGAACCTGCTGAAGCTGTGCACCTACGGCGCCGTGGCGCTGACGCTGATCTACTCGCGTTCGTATGCCGGCGACCGCAATATGTTGTCCGGCAACCTGGGCGGCGAATTCTATGTGCTGGCATTGTTCGCGATGCTGGGCCAGATGGTCATGATTTCCGGGAATAACTTCCTGTCGATCTACCTGGGCCTGGAATTGATGTCGCTGTCGCTGTATGCCCTGATCGCGCTGCGCCGCGACAATAGCAAGGCCACCGAAGCGGCGATGAAATACTTCATCCTCGGCGCGCTGGCGTCCGGCTTCATGTTGTACGGTATCTCGATGCTGTACGGCGCCACCGGCACGCTGGACCTGAGCCTGGTGCGCCAGGCATTGGACGGCGGCACCGCCAATCCGACCATCATGGTATTCGGCATCGTGTTCTTGGTTGCCGGCCTGGCCTTCAAACTGGGCGTCGTGCCATTCCACATGTGGGTGCCTGACGTGTATCAAGGTTCGCCGACCGCCGTCACGCTGTTGCTGGGCGCGGCGCCGAAACTGGCCGCGTTCGCGATCTGCATCCGCCTGCTGGTCGAAGGCTTGCTGCCGATGGCAAAGGACTGGCAGCAAATGCTGATGATCCTGGCCGTGATGTCGCTGGCGATCGGTAACCTGACCGCCATCGCGCAAACCAACCTGAAACGCATGCTGGCCTATTCGACCATCGCGCAAATGGGCTTTGTGCTGCTGGGCCTGATGGCCGGCACCGTCGGCGGCGTGACCACCGGCGCAGCCAATGCCTACAGTTCGGCGATGTACTACATCATCGCCTACGTGCTGACCACGCTGGGCAGCTTCGGTGTCATCATGCTGCTGGCACGCGCCGGTTTCGAAGCGGAAGAACTGGCCGACTTCAAGGGCCTTGCCAAACGCAGCCCATGGTTCGCGGTCGTCATGTCGATCATGATGTTTTCGCTGGCCGGCGTGCCGCCGATGATCGGCTTCGCCGCCAAGTTCTCGGTGCTGCAGGCCGTGCTGGGCACCGGCCAGATCTGGCTGACCATCGTGGCGGTGATGTTCTCGCTGATCGGCGCGTTCTACTACCTGCGCGTGGTCAAGATGATGTGGTTCGACGAGCCGACCGACAGCGCGCCGCTGGCCGTCAAGGCGGACATGCGCATCGTGCTGAGCCTGAACGGCGTGCTGGTGCTGGCCCTGGGTGCCTATCCTGGCGCCTTGCTGGCTGTTTGCCTGACGGCAATCACCAAAACCTTGGCGACCTGATCATGGACGCCGCCGCTTCGAGCTGGATAGTGGTCGCCCTTGCGCTGATCACCGCTAATCTTCCTTTTTTCAATGAAAAGGTGTTCGCCCTGGTTGCATTGAAACAGGGCAAGGACGGGGAGGCGCGGCGCAAGCCGTTCTTCCTGCGCCTGATGGAAATGCTGGTACTGTATTTCATCGTCGGCGCCGCCGCGTTCGGTCTCGAAGCGCGTCTCGGCAATACCTTCCAGCAAACCTGGGAATTCTACGCGATCACCGGCTGCCTGTTCCTGGTGCTGGCGTTCCCGGGCTTCGTGGTACGCTATTTGCGAAAAAAATAATGTCTTAGAGTAATCTAAGAGTCTCTAAGAAAATGCCCATGGTCAGCCCCTCATCCGGCTACCATGGGCATTTTGTCAGATACTCTTCATCATTGGAGCGCGCATGGATGTGCATTTGAAAGAAACCAGGGTCGATGGCCAGGTGGTGTATGAAGGCGGTTTCCTGACCGTGCAACGCGACCGTGTGACGCTGCCGGACGGCAAGATCACCCAGCGCGAATATATCCGCCATCCGGGCGCGGTAGTGATCCTGCCGCTGCTGGACGATGGCACGCTGTTGCTGGAGCGCCAGTTCCGCTACCCGCTGGACCGGGTCTTCATCGAATTCCCGGCCGGTAAAATCGACGCCGGCGAAGCGGCGCTGGCCTGCGCCCGGCGCGAACTGCTGGAAGAAACCGGCTATACCGCCAGCGACTGGTCCTTCGTGTCGACGATACACAACGCCATCGCCTATTCCGACGAACACCTGGAACTGTTTTTGGCGCGCGGCCTGGTGGCCGGCGAAAGCCAGCTCGACGACGGCGAATTCCTGGAAACCTTCACGGCCACCGTGCCGCAACTGATGGCCTGGGTCAGGGATGGCACGATTACCGACGTCAAGACCATCATCGGCGCCTTTTGGCTCGACAAGATCACCTCCGGCGCCTGGAGCCCGGCATAAGCGATGTTGACGGGACGCGGCCCGATGCTGCTGGCCTTGCTCTTGCTGGTCTCCGGCGGCGCGCTGGCGCGCACGCCGTTCCAGATCCGCTGCGAAGATGAGTTGACCAAGACGGTGTCGGTCTTGAACACCCGGCAAAACGGCTACAGCGTCGATACCCATCTGTCGTACCAGGCGCTGACCGCGATGAAGGGCATGGCGCGCCCCAATACCTATGTGCTGGGCTTGACCAGGACCGAGTCCAAGGTCGCCATCGGACTCGACGGTCCGATGCTGCAAGACCCGGTCAGCGGCTACGAATGCGTGGCGCCGCAGATTTCGGTGCAGCTGTTTTATGCGCCGGTGGTGATCTACATCGGCCGCGAATTCCCGCCCGGCAGCTGCGCGTATGATGAAGTGATGGCGCACGAACAGCGCCACCTGAAAGCGTATATGGACCACTTGCCGAAAGTCGAAGTGCTGGTGCGCGCGGCGCTGGCCAGGCGCTTCGAGGCGCGGCCGCTGTATGCGCCGCGCGGCACTGCCAGGGCGGCGCTGGCGCAGGAAGTCCATGCCGGCTGGCTGCCGTATATCAACGCGGAAATGGCCAAGGTCGAAGCGGCGCAGGCGGCGATCGACTCGCCGCAGGAATATGCGGGGCTCGGCAAGGCGTGCGACGGCGAGATCGCGCGCATCGTGAGCGCCAGCCGGCGCCCCGGATAATTGAATAGAAGCGAACCATGAATCAAGAAATTTTGCCGATCAAACCCTCTTATTTTGCGCTGATCCCGGCCGCCGGCGTCGGTGCGCGGCTGGCCGCCGGCAGTCCCAAGCAATACCTGGCGCTGGGCGGCAAGCCGATGCTGCGCCACGCGCTCGACGCGTTCCTGGCCAGCCCGCTGATCGCCCATACCTATGTGGTGGTCAGCGCCGGCGACGGCTTCATCGACGCGGCGGTGCCGCCGCAGCCGGGCGTGACGGTGCTGCGCTGCGGCGGCGCGACCCGCATGGAGACGGTGCAAAACGCCTTGCGCGCCTTGCACGGCCAGGTGGCCGGCAGCGACTGGATACTGGTGCACGACGCGGCGCGGCCCGGCCTGACGGTCGCGCTGATCGACAAGCTGATTGCCGGCGTCGGCCAGCACGATGGCGGCGGCCTGTTGGCGCTGCCGGTGGTCGATACCGTCAAGCGCACCGGCGCGAACGGGCAGGGCCTCGGCACGGTGCCGCGCGACGGCTTGTGGCTGGCGCAAACCCCGCAAATGTTCCGCTGCCAGTTGCTGGGCCGCGCGCTGGGCGAGGCGCCGGATCCCGGCGCGATCACCGACGACGCCAGCGCCGTCGAAGCGCTGGGCTACACGCCGAAATTGATCGAAGGGCATCCGCGCAACCTGAAAGTCACCTTGCCGGCCGATATCGCCATCGCCGAAATGTACCTGGCCCACGGCCAGTAATTCTCTTCAACAGAAAGCTCACAGCATGACCACGACACCTATCTTGCCATTCCGTATCGGCCAGGGCTACGATTGCCACGCGCTGGTCGAACAGCGCGACCTGATCATCGGCGGTATCAAGATCCCGCACCACCTCGGCTTATTGGGCCATTCCGACGCCGACGTGCTGCTGCATGCGATCACCGACGCGATCCTCGGCGCCGCCGCGCTGGGCGACATCGGCAGGCATTTCCCGGACACCGACCCGCAATTCAAGGGCGCCGATTCGCGCACGCTGCTGCGCGAGGCGGCGCGCCGCGTGCTGGCCACCGGCTACAGCATCGGCAATATCGACGCGACGATCATTGCCCAGCGCCCGAAGATGGCGCCGCACATCGGCGCCATGTGCGCCAACGTCGCCGCCGACCTGGGCCTGGCGATCGGCCAGGTCAACATCAAGGCCAAGACCAATGAAAAACTGGGCTACCTGGGGCGCGAAGAGGGCATCGCGGCCGAAGCGGTGGCCTTGTTGCTGCGCACGTAATTCAAGCATCCGCCTCGGCCGATACACCCTGCACATCGATGCTGATCACCGCGCGCAGGCCGGGCTTGTTATCGGCCAGCACCAGCTTGCCGCCATGGAGCTGGGCCACCGCCGACACCAGGCTCAGGCCCAGCCCGACGCCCGGCGTGCCGCGGCTGGCGTCGCCGCGATAGAAACGTTCCACTACCTTGCGTTTTTCCTGGTCCGGCACGCCGGGGCCGTCGTCGGCCACCGTCAATTCGATCTGCTGCGGCGAACTGCGCCGCGCGTGGATCGCGATCACGCCCTGTTCCGGCGCGTACTTGAGGGCGTTTTCGACCAGGTTGCCGAGCGCCTGCGCCAGCAGCAGCGGGTCGCCGGACGTGAACAGGTTGCCGTCCGGCTGGAACGTCAGCGCGATATCCTTCAGTTCGGCCACCGGCAGGTAGAACTCCGCCACTTCGGCGGCCAGCCGCGCCAGGTCGACCTGCACAAAACCGCCGCGGCGCATGCCGCTGTCGATGTCGGCCAGCCGCAGCAGCGCGTTGAAGATCGCCATCACGCGGTCGACGTCGTTGATCGCGGCGTCGACTTCGGCGAAGGTTTCCGTTTCCGGCGGGCGCGCCACCGACAATTCTTCCAGGCGCGCGCGCAATTCGGACAGCGGCGTGCGCAAGTCGTGCGCGATGGCGTTCGACACATTCTGCACGCTGTGCACCAGGTGCTCGATCTGGTCCAGCATGCGGTTCACGGTGTGGGTCAGCATTTCCAGCTCGTCGCCGCGCTCCGGCTCCGGCAGGCGCCGCGTCAGCTTGCCTTCGATGATGGCGGCGGTGGTCTGGCTGATGCTGTCGACCTTGTTCAATATCGCGCGCCGTATCAGCAAGCCGCCCAGCACCGCGACCATCAGCACGGTGGCGGCGCAGCCCAGCAAGCCATACACGAACAGCGATTCCAGCCGTTCAAAACGGTTCAGGTTACTCGCTACCAGCAACTGGTAACCGCCCGGCAGCCTGGTCAGTATCAATTCCACGCGCCGCTTGACGCCGCGGACCTCGATGGTGGCCGCCTTGACGCGGCCGGGCGCTTCGCCCGGGGCGGGCTGCGGCACGCCGGTCGGCCATGACTCCAGGTTGCCGGCCAGCTTGACGCTGTTGACGTCGCCCAGCATCAGGATCTTGCCGATGCCTTCATAGGCGTTGCCGGCTTGTACATCGATCGCCTCGGCCAGCGCTTCCGGCCCGCGCCGCGCGAAGATGCGGCTCAGGCGGTTGGTGTCGGCCATCAGCAGCTCGGTGCGGGCGCGCTCGATATTGGTATCCCACGCAAACCACAGCGGCGCGGCGAACATGGCCAGCACCAGCAGGCTGACCACGGCGTAGCCGATGGCGATGGTGCTGGCCGAAAATCCCGGCGCCCTGACTTTAAACATGGTCGCTCAGCATGTAGCCGGCGTTGCGCACGGTGCGCAGCAATTGCAGCGGGAAGCCGGCGTCGATCTTTTGGCGCAGCTTGCTGATATGGACGTCGATGACATTGGTCTGCGGGTCGAAATGGTAATCCCACACGTTTTCCAGCAACATGGTGCGTGTCACCACCTGGTTGGCATGGCGCAGCAGGTATTCCAGCAGCTTGAATTCGCGCGGCTGCAAGGACAGCAGGCGGCCGGCGCGGGTCACCTTGTGGGCCAGCAGGTCGACGCTGAGGTCGCCCAGCACCAGACTGGTGATCGCCGCTTTTTCATGGGTGCGGCGCAGCAGCGCGTCGAGCCGGGCCAGCAATTCGCCGAACGCGAACGGCTTGATCAGGTAATCGTCGCCGCCGCTTTTCAAGCCGCGGATGCGCTCGTCGACGCCGTCGAGCGCGCTGAGGATCAGGATCGGCACCCGGTTGCCGGCGCCGCGCAGCGTTTCGACGATGGCCAGCCCGTCTATGCCGCCGGGCAGCATGCGGTCCATGATGATCGCGTCATAACTCATGCTGACGGCGTGGTACATGCCGTCGCGGCCATTGTCGGCGTGGTCGACCGTGTGGCCGGCCTCGGTCAAGCCCTTCTTGACGAAGCGCGCCACTCTTTCATTGTCTTCCACCAGTAATAGTTTCACTGCCCACCTCGTGTCTCCGTTATGTTTTTGGCTATCCTGCTTGCCGCATCATCCGCCTGTCTCGGCGTTTCTCCGCTGTGCTCCAGCCAGCCGCCGCCCAGCGCGCGGTACAGGTCGACCGTGCTGTCCAGCTGGTTCAGGCGCGCGCCGACCAGGGCGATTTGCGCATTGTACAGGTCAGTCCGGGCATTGAGCACGCTCAGGTAATCGTCGACGCCATTGTCATAACGCAGCTCCGACAATTCCAGGCGCCGCTGCTGGACCTCGCGATAACGCTGGCGCGCCGCCAGTTCGGTATCGAAGGTGCCGCGCGCCGCCAGGCCGTCCGCCACTTCGCGGAATGCGCTTTGCACGCTCTTGCGGTATTGCGCCACGCCGATGTCCTTGCCGATCCGCGCCGCATCCAGCCGGGCCTGGTTGGCGCCGCCGTCGAACAGCGGCAGCAGCAGGTTGGGCGCGAAGGTCCACGCGCCGGAACCGGCGGCGAACAGGCCGCCCAGCGTGGAACTGGCGCTGCCCAGCGTGGCGGTCAGTGCGATGCGCGGGAAAAAGGCGGCGCGCGCGGCGCCGATATTGGCGTTTTCGGCGCGCAGCGACGCTTCCGCCTGCAGCAGGTCGGGGCGGCGCAGCAGCAAGTCGGACGGCAAGCCGGCCGGGATGTCGTGCCGGATGGCCAGCGCATGCAGCGGCACGCTGGCCGGCAAGTCGGCCGGCATAGCCTGGCCCAGCAGCAGCACCAGGCCGTTTTCGGCCTGCGCCCGCAGCCGCACCTGGGCGGCCTGATTGGCTTGCGCCTGCTGCAGCGTGCCGGCCGCCAGCGTTTCATCGAGTTCCGAACCGGTGCCGGTGTCGTAGCGCAGCTTGACGATGCGGTACGACGCCTGCGCCGCGGCCAGCGTTGCGCCGCTGATGGCCAGTTGCTCGTCGTAGGCCAGCATGCTGAAGTACTGGCTGGCGACTTGTCCGACCAGCAGCAGCTGGGCCGCCTGGCGCGCATACGCAGTGGCCAGGTATTGTTCGCGCGCCGCGTCGTCGAGGCTTTGCAGGCGGCCGAAGAAATCCACTTCCCAGCTGCCGGACAGGCCGGCCGTGTCGCTGCGGATCGCACCGTGGTTGCGGTTGTCGTCGCCGGCGCTGGCCGAGTTGTTCTTGCTGGCCGAACCGCCGGCCGCCAGTCCGACTTGCGGCAGCAGCGCCGACTGCTGCAGCTGCAGCTGGGCGCGGGCCTGGCCGATGCGCAGCAGCGCGACCCGCAAATCCTGGTTATTGTCGAGCGCGACCCGCACCAGCCGTTTCAGGCGCGGGTCGAGCAGGAACTCGGCCCAGCCGGTATCGGCCGCGGCCAGGCCGTGTTCGGCCGGCGCGGCATAGGCGGCGCCGGCCGGGTAGGCGTCCGGCGCCGCTTGCGGCCGGGTGTACGGTTCCCGCAGCGCGCAGCCGGCCAGCAGGACGGCCGCGGCGGCGGCCAGCACGGTTTTTACATGGTGCATATCAGTGCGCTCCCTGGACGGTTTCGGTGGAGTGCCCGGCATCTTGCGGCCGGGCCGGTTTCATGCGGCCGGCGATCAGCACATAAAACAGCGGGATCATGAACGTCGCCAGGAAAGTGGCGGTGATCATGCCGCCGATCACGCCGATGCCCAGCGCCTTCTGGCTGGCCGCGCCGGCGCCGCTGGCCAGCGCCAGCGGCAGCACGCCCAGCACGAAGGCCATCGAGGTCATGATGATCGGACGCAGCCGCAGCTTGGCCGCTTCCAGCGCCGCCGCCATCGCGCTGTAGCCCTGGTGCTGCTGCAATTCGCGGGCGAATTCGACGATCAGGATCGCGTTCTTGGCCGACAGGCCGATGGTGGTCAGCAAGCCGACCTGGAAGTACACATCGTTCGACATGCCGAACAGGCTGGCCGCGCCGAGCGCGCCCAGCACGCCGATCGGCACCACCATGATCACCGACAGCGGCACCGACCAGCTTTCATACAGCGCGGCCAGGCTCAGGAACACCACCAGGATCGACAGCGCATACAGCAGCGGCGCCTGCGAGCCGGCTTGCGATTCCTGCAGCGAGATGCCGCTCCATTCGTAGCCTATGCCTTCCGGCAGCTGTTTGGCCAGCCGTTCCATCGCCTGCATCGCCTGGCCGGTGCTCTTGCCCGGCGCCGGCTTGCCGAGGATCTCGGCCGCCTCGATGCCGTTATAACGCTGCATCGCCGGCGCGCCCCACGACCATTTGGCCGTGGCGAACGACGAGAACGGCACCATGCCGCCTTCCTTGTTGCGCACATACAGCAGCTTCAAGTCGTCCGGGTTCATGCGGAATTGCGCATCGGCCTGCACATACACGCGCTTGATGCGGTTGTCGGCGTCGAAGAAATTGTTGATGTAGCGCGCCCCCCAGGCGGTCGAGAAAGTCTGGTCGACGTCGCTCAGCGACACGCCCAGCGCGGCGGCCTTTTCATGGTCGATATCGATCTTGTAGGTCGGATTGTCGACCTGGCCGGTGTAGCGTACCTGCAGCAGGTCCGGGTCCTTGCGGGCCAGTTCCAGCAAGTTGTCGCGCGCCTTGGCCAATGCCGCGTGGCCGAGGTTGCCGCGGTCCTCCAGCTGGAACGAAAAGCCGGAAGCGGAACCGAGGCCGCGGATCGGCGGCGGTTCGACCGGCGTGATCAGCGCGCCCTGGTACGACGCATAACGGGCGGCGACGCGGGCGCCCAGCGCCGAGACGCTGAGTTCCTTGCCCGGGCGTTCTTCCCACGGTTTCAGGTGGATGAACACGCGTCCCAGGTTCTGGCCGCGGCCGGTCGAGTTGACGCCGTTCAGGATGAAGGTGGCGTCGACCATCGCGCTTTCGTCCTTCAGCATATAGTTGCTGATGTCGTCGAGCACCTTGCCGGTGACTTCCAGCGTGCTGCCGGCCGGCGTTTCAACCTGGACAAACGTAAAGCCCTGGTCTTCGTTCGGCAGGAAGCCGCCCGGCAAGCGGATGAACAGGTAAATCACGGCCAGCACCAGCGCGCCGTACAGCACCATCCAGCGGCGCCTGGAACCGAGGATGCCGGACACGCCGCCCAGGTAGCGGTCGCGGTTGCGGTCGAAACCGCGGTTGAACCAGCCGAAAAAGCCTTTTTTCTGGTCATGGCCCGGCGCCGGGCGTTGCAGCACGGTGGCGCACAGCGCCGGCGTCAGCGTCAGCGCGACGAACACCGACAGCAGCATCGACGACACCACCGTCAGCGAGAATTCGCGGTAGATCGCGCCCACCGTGCCGCTGGAAAACGCCACCGGCACGAACACCGCGCACAGCACCAGCGCCACGCCGATCAGCGCGCTGCTGATCTGGCCCATCGCCTTGCGGGTCGCTTCGTACGGTCCGAGGCCTTCCTCATGCATTACCCGTTCGACGTTTTCGACCACCACGATGGCGTCGTCGACCAGCAGGCCGATGGCCAGCACCAGGCCGAACATCGACAGCGTATTGATGGTGAAGCCGATCGCCGACATCACGCCGAAGGTGCCCAGCAAGACCACCGGCACGGTGATCGACGGGATCAGCGTGGCGCGCAGGTTTTGCAGGAACAGGTACATCACCAGGAACACCAGCACGATGCCTTCGATGAGCGTCTTGAGCACTTCATGGATCGACACCTTGATGAACGGCGTCACATCGTTCGGATAGGTCACTTCCAGGCCGTGCGGGAAATACGGCGCCAGTTCCTTGAGCCGCGCGCGCACCGCATCGGCCGTCACCAGCGCGTTGGCGCCGGGCGCCAGCTGGATGCCGAGGCCGGACGCCGGCTTGCCGTTGTAGCGGATGTCGACGTTATAGTTTTCGGCGCCGCGCGCGATGCGCGCCACGTCGCCGAGGCGCACGCGCGAGCCGTCCGGCAGCACTTTCAGCAAGATCTTTTCGAATTGCTCCGGCGTGCGCATCAGGCTCGCCTCGGTGATGGTGGCGCTCAGGCGCTGGCCGGCGACGGCCGGCGAACCGCCCAGCTGGCCGCCGGAAATCTGCACGTTTTGCGCGGCGATGGCCTGGTTGACGTCGATCGGCGTCAGCGAATACGAGGTCAGCCTGACCGGGTCGAGCCAGATGCGCATCGCGAACTGGGTGCCGAACAGGTTCAGCGCGCCGACGCCGGGAATCCGGCTGATCGGATCCTGCACGTTCGACGCGACGTAATCGGCGATGTCGAACTTGCTCATGCTGTTATCGTTCGACACAAAACCGGCCACCATCAGGAAGTCGCTGGTGGACTTGCTGACTTTCAAGCCGGATTGCTGCACTTCGTTCGGCAGGCGCGCCACCGCCACCTGCAGCTTGTTTTGTACCTGCACTTGCGCGATGTCCGGATCGGTGCCGGGCGCAAAGGTCAGCGTGGTGGTCGACTGGCCGGTGTCGTCGCTGATCGACGACATGTACAGCAAGTTGTCGATCGCGCTCATTTGCTGCTCGATGACCTGGATCACCGTGTTTTGCATGGTTTCGGCGGAAGCGCCGGGGAAGGTGGCGGCAATCTGCACCACCGGCGGCGATACCGGCGGAAATTGTTCGATCGGCAGGCGGAATACCGCGATGCCGCCGGCCAGCATGATGATCAGCGAAATGACGATCGCAAAGATCGGCCGCCGGATGAAAAATCGGGACATGGAGCTTATCCTTTATGAGCGTTGCGCCAGCGCGGACTGGGCGGCCGGCTGGCTGGCGGCCTGGGCGGAGGGGGCGGCATCCGCCTCGACCGCCTTGACCGTCGTGCCGGGCTTGATTTTTTGCACGCCGCTGACGATCACCCGCTCGCCATCCTTCAAGCCGGCGTCGATCACCCAATTGCCGTGCAACAGCGTGCCGGCGTTAACCTTGCGCAATTCGGTCTTGCCATCGGTGCCGGCCAGCATCACCGTCGCTTCGCCCAGCGGATTGCGGGTGATTGCCTGTACCGGCACCAGCAGCGCATTCTGGCGCACGCCCTGGTTCACCGAGGCGCGCACGAACATGCCCGGCAACAGCAAATGCTGCGGGTTCGGGAAGCGCGCCCGCAAGGTCACCGAGCCGGTGGCCTGGTTCACCGTGACGCCGGAAAATTCCAGCGTGCCCGCTTGTGCATAGGTGCTGCCGTCTTCCAGCTTCAGCGTCACGCTGGCCTGTTCCGGGCCGCCGCTTTTCAGGCTGCCCTCGGCCAGCTGGCGGCGCAAGGCCAGGCCCTCGGCGCTCGACTGCTGCAAGTCGACATACATCGGATCGATTTGCTGCACCGTGGTCAGCAGCGTGGCCGCGCCGCCTTGCACATACCCGCCCTGGGTCACTTGCGACACGCTGGAGCGGCCGGCGATCGGCGCCGTCACGCTGGTGTAGGCCAGGTTGATGCCGGCGGTGGTGACGCTGGCCCTGGCGGCGGCGACGTCGGCGGCCGACTGCAATTGCGCCGCCAGCGCGTTGTCGTAGGCCTGCTTGCTGACCGCGTTGCCGGTGATCAGGATCTTGTAGCGTTCCAGCTGCGCGTTATTGGCGACCAGGTTGGCCTGGGCCCGCTGCAGCGACGCTTCGGCGTTGGCCAGCGCGGCGCGGAACGGCGCCGGGTCGATCTGGTATAGCGGCTGGCCGGCGCGCACATCGGCGCCTTCGTCGAAACTGCGTTTCAGCACCACGCCATCGACGCGCGCGCGGACTTCGGCCACCAGGAAGGCGGCGGTACGGCCGGGCAATTCGACGCTGAGCGGCACGCCGCCATGGCGCACCGTTTGCACGCTCACTTGCGGCACGGTGGCGGGCGCGGGTTTGCTGGCCTCGCCACAGGCCGCCAAACCGAGGCTGGCCACGGCAATCGCGGCGACATGGCGTAATAAGAACCTATTCCAGTAGGGAGCGTCGCCGGATGGCTGCTCCTCAGCAGCGTGGGCAAGGCGTGAGGAGGACGCATGGCGAGCCATGCTACGACGAACAACGCCGATCCACGCTGTTGAGGGGCTGCCAGCAGGCGATGTATTCTCTACTGGGATAGGTTCTAAGGGAGTAGGGGGGAAGTCAGGCAGGCATTGATTAGGCATGGTGCGTTTCCATAGTCGGACCGTGAGAGTGTTTGTTACATTGCACTATGCGACTACGCGGCTTAAGTCAGCCTTTGCAAATCATTAAATCCAGTTAATGTGCGTGTTTTATTGGGCCTTTCATGCGTGCGCGGCGCTGTCTTGGTGGAAATATGGTCAAATAGGCATGCGATGCAATCATGCCGCTTTGAAACGACAGGAGAACCCCATGCACCGAACCAGCCCGATCAAGTCCATCCGCCGCCAACTCGCCGCCGCGCTCGCGCTGCTGCTGGCCGTTCCCCTTGTCCACGCCGAATTGCCGGCCAGCGGACAGCCGCCGGCCGCGCAGCAGGCGTGGCGCGCCGTCACCGTGGCCGGCGGCATTCCCAATCCGTGGGGCCTGGCCTGGCTGCCGGATGGCCGCGCGCTGGTCACCGGCAAATACGGCACGCTGCATGTGTTGAACGGCCAGCGTTTCGACACGGTCGCGCTGGATGGCTTGCCGGCCGTATTTTCCGGTGGGCAGGGTGGTTTGCTCGATATCGCGCTGCATCCGCAAGACAAGGATCCGAATAATGTGCGGGTGTATATGACCATGTCGACCGGCGATAACCAGAATAACCGCAGCACGCTGGTTCAGGGCCTGTTCGACGGCAAGCGGGTGCACAGCATCAGGACGCTGTTCAAGGCGATACCCGACAAGAGCGGCGGCCAGCATTTCGGTTCGCGCCTGTTGTTCTTGCCGGACGGTAGCCTGTTGATGAGCGTCGCCGATGGCGGCAATCCGCCGCTGCGCATCGGCAATATGCTGGCGCGCGACCAGGCCCAGAACCTGGGCAGCCACCTCGGTTCGATCTTGCGGCTGACCGACCAGGGCAAGGCCGCGCCCGGCAATCCGCTGGCGGCAAGACAGGGCGCGCTGCCGGAAATCTGGTCCTACGGCCACCGTAACGTGCAGGGACTGGCGCGCGATCCGGTCTCCGGACGGGTCTGGGCCACCGAACACGGTCCCTATGGCGGCGATGAGCTGAACCTGGTCGAAGGCGGCGGCAATTACGGCTGGCCCTTGCAAACCTACGGCGCCGATTACCAGACCCACCAGCCGGTCGGCAAGCATGAAGTGCCCGGCATGATCAATCCGAAAGTGGCGTGGGTGCCGTCGCCGGCGCCGTCCGGCCTGGCGGTGTATAACGGCGGCAAGATCGCGGCATGGAACGGCAGCGTCTTCAGCGGCGGGCTGGCGGCGCAGGATATCCGCCGCATCGCGCTCGACGCCAACGGCAACGTCACCGGCCAGGAACGGCTGGCCATCGGTGCCCGCGTGCGCGACGTGCGGCAAGGGCCGGATGGCCAGCTGTATGCGCTGACCGATGAAAGCAATGGCCGCTTGCTGCGTATCGTCGCCGAGTAATTAAGAGCCTATCCCAGTAGATGAATACGCCCTCTTCTGGCGCCCCTCAGCAGCGGGGACTGGCTTGCTCCTCACGCCTGGTCCGCGCTGCTGATGCGCGGCCAGCTGACGACGCTCACTACTGGGATAGGCTCTAGATGGGGAAAATCAGGCAAGTGGTGGTGGCAAACGCGTACAGCTTGCCATTGGCGTCGGTGATGCGGCCTTCGGCGATGCCGACCTGGCCGCCGACGCTGATGACCTTGCCTTCCGCGCGTACCGGGCCGGTCTGGTCGCTCATCGCGCGGATGTAGTTCACTTTCAATTCCAGCGTGCTGAAGCCTTTGCCGGCCGGCAGCATCGTGTGGATTGCGCAACCAAGCGCCGTATCGAGCAGGGTCGCCGCATACCCGCCGTGCACGCTGCCGCTGGGGTTGTAATGGTCGAAGCGCGGCGTACCCTGGAGCACCACCCTGCCGGCTTCCATGCTGACCGGGATAAAACCCAGCAATTCGGCAATCGGAGCCGATGGAAATTTCCCTGCCGTGATGCCGTTCATGAAATCCAGGCCATTATTTTCACGTAACTGATCGCGGCCGACCACGCCCGCGGGGCCCAGCCTGGCGCGGATCGCCGCTTCTTCAGTTAACCAGGTTTGCAGGGTGTCGGATGCTTCCATGGTGCGGTTTTCCGTGATGTTGAGAGACAGAAACTATAATCGATTTCTCCGCCCATCGCACAAGAGGACCGTTGTATGCCGGACAGAGCGACGGCCCGTATTGATACCTGGCGGCAAGTCGCCGTCGAGTCGGACAGATCGTCGCCGAGCAGCCGAGCGCGAACAGCGCGCCGCGTTCGCTCTTGCCGACCGCCCAGCCGCCGATGATGTTGCCGATCGGAACAGCCGGCGCGTTATGTGATGACCTTGTCGCAAGGCATGGCGGTGCAGGCGGCGGCGGGCGTTTCGCGCGAACAATGGCAGCAATTGGTGACGATGCTGTTGCGCCACTGTCCGTGCTGATGCCGCCGTCGTCATCAGGCCGTCATTGCGGTCATAAGGTTGCCGGATCGATCGAGCGGGCCAGGTCGCCGGGAGCCTTGCGGCGCCAGGCCGCGGTCAGCACGGCGGCCAGCATGTCCAGCTCGGCCGCGGCCAGCTTGACCGTGATGCCTGCCAGCCGTTCTCCCCACAGCAGTTTTTCGCAGGCGTCCGGCGTGATGACGGTGGCGATATGGGCGGCTTCGGCGTCCAGCATGACATTGATATGCTCATCGTCCGGCAAGGTCGCGAAAATCTTGCCGCCGACCCGGAATGACGGGCGGTCGTGATGTTCTTCCTCGGTGGTATCGGGAAATGACAGCGCCAGATACCTGAGCTCGTTCAAATCAACCATGTCCTGATCTCCATGAAGACATTAGATGCATGTCTGCATTTTGCCATGTCGCCCGGCGGTGTGGTGTACCCGATATGAAAAGAAACGCAAACCAGGCGCTGTCCATGATCGCCGTCGATAGACCGGTCTTTATGTGCGTGCCGGCGTGGCATTATTGCAACAGATGAACGGGTGTCCTGCGTGGTGATAGTGAGACAAAATCGCCTTGTCATACGGCACAAACCGCCAGGCTTGCTCTTGTTATTGAGTAATCTTAGATGGTAAAAAAGAAAAATATTTTTCTTTGCGGAAAATTGGTATAGAATTGTTTTCAGTGATGTAGCGATCCGCCACTCTTTCGATGTTTTGCCTTGAAAACCAAAAATCTTTTCAAGGCAGTTGCCGCCGCCACGCAATGTGCGCCGCCGCAATCCTGGAGGTTCAGGTGAACTTGAATAAACGGCCGGTCTCCGCCCCAGGCATGCAGTCGATGCCGCCAGCACGCCAAGACGTAGCGTGAATTTAACTCCGGCGCCCGCCGCCAGATCTTTTTGATTTCCGGAGAAATTTATGAAACGTACCACGACTTTATCGCTCGCCTTCGCCATGATGGGTTCCGCCGTGCTGGTGTCCAGTGCGGCACAAGCGAGCACGATCACCATCCAGACCGCCAATTCCAACGCCGCCGCGCAAAATTCGGCGGCCGCTTACCGTTCGGTGGTCGACGCCGCGCTGGCCAGCCCGGCTGGGGCCGCTACCAGCAAGACGGTGGCCATTTATGACAATATTGCCAGCCAGTCGCTGTTGGGCGGCAGCCTGTCGAGTATCGCCTTCAAATCGACCGTCGACTTCGGCGTCAGTGCCGCCAATGCGGGCTTGTGGACGATCCGTTCCGGCGTCGACTTTAGCAAGGGCGGCGCGATCTTCGTCGATGGCGTCGCCTATGGCTACAGCAGCAGCGATATGTACTGGGCCGGTGCGTACAATACGCCCGGACAGTACTTCAATATCGCGCTGAACCTGGCCGCCGGCAACCACACCTTGAACATCTATGGCCTGGAAGCCTGCTGCGGCGGTTTGCAGCAAGCCCAGTTCAAGGCTGGCAGCAGCGCCAGCTTCACCACTTTCAGCAATACCGACAACCTGGTGTCGCCGGTACCGGAACCCGGCATCTATGCGATGTTATTGATCGGCATGGGTTTGCTGGCTTTCAGCGCGCGGCGCGAAACGCGCGGCAGGTCGGACAAGTTTGCGGCGCAGGGTGTGCGTGCATAAACGAATCTCCCCCTGGTGTTCTTGTTGTATTTCATGATTACTTACCGGTAATTCATAAGCCCGCTTCAAGCGGGCTTTTTTTGTCACTCATCCTCGCCGCCATCGTCATCTTCGCCGGAGATATCGTCGCCGACATGCTTGTTGCGGTCGGCGTCGACCCTGGCTTTCAGCCTGGCCGCGTTGGCGAAGAATTCGTCCGGTCCATGGTTGGCGCTGAGCCTGAAGGCGGGCGGCAGCAAGACCGACATATACAGTTCGTTGCCGAGGCGGCCGCTGCGCTGCAAGCCGCTCATCAAGTTCAAGCCGGAAATCAGTATCAGCAAGATCGCGCTGGCGGCCGCGAAACGGCGCGCATGCCGGGCCTTGATGGTGCACAGGTGGAAGAAAATCATGCAGCAGATGATGGCGACCACCACATGGCTGCCGAAGCGCGTCAGCCATTCTTGCGAATAGGCATAAGCGATGGCGCTGCTGAGACCGATCCACACTTCCATCGCCACCAGTCCGCAACCGAGGATGAACAGGTGGCGGCCGAAGCGCGCCAGGCTGCCGAACAGCCGGTTGGCGACGGCCCAGACGCCGCCCCACACCAGCGCGCCGCCCAGTCCGCCGGCGATCACCAGCAGGTAGTTGATCGGATCGAAACTGTCGACATCGCCGATCCAGTTGCTGACCAGCGCCGCCAGCGCGACCATGGCCAAGCCCAGCAAGGCCGGCGTGCGGCCTTCCCAGCTATGGATGGCGGTGTCGGTCAATTCGGCCGGCACCGCGTGGTCGGCGCCGCGCACGCGCAGGCTGGTGTGTCCCAGGCGCACCACGGTATGGCCGCTCAAGGCAATGCTGGCTTCGCGTTTGCCGTGATGAATACTGCCGTTCAGGCTGCCGAGGTCGCGCAGCACCAGTCCACCGGCGCCGTCGTCTTCGATCAGCGCGTGTTGCGGCGCGGTATGCAAGTCGTCGAGGATGACGTCGTTGTCATACGCGCGTCCCAGCCGTATCGGCAGGCTGGCCACTTGCTGGCGGTTCAAGACGTCGCCGTTGCGCGCCAGGGTTTCAATGAAGTAGGGCGCTTTCATGGCTTGCTCCCGTCGCGCGCCAGCGCATCGAGGAAGGCGCGGGTGCTGCGCAAGCCATTGTCGTAGGAAACGCCGCGCACGTCGATCCGGCTTTGCAAGCTCATCTGGCCGCTGTCGGTGCTGGCGGTCAGCAGCGAAAAGTTATACAGCCCGGGGAACTTGCGGTAGGCGCGCACGCACATCACGGCGCGCAAGGGCAGGGTCTTGTTCTGGACAAATTGTTCGGTGCACAGCGGGCCGGTCAGGTGGCTGCTCTTGGCGCTGCCGAAATTTTCATTCTTGAACGATGCGCCGGCCAATTCGGCAAAGCGCAGCGGACCGAGCCTGCTGCTGCGCAAGAATTGATGGCGTATCGATACTTGCCCGGTCTGCAGCGCTTCGGAAATGAAGATCGCCGATTCCATGGCGCAGTTGGTGTTGTCGACCATATACGGTTTATCGGCCTTGGCGTTGGACGAGCCCCAGCAACGCATCTGGTCCGAATCGCGCACCGGCACCCGGTACGGGCCCATCGCCTTCAAGGTCAGCGGCGTGGCCAGCAAGCTGTCGATCATGCGTTGCTGGTGCACCAGCAATTGCTCGGTCACCAGCGGCTTGAAATCCTTGGGCGGCTTGTTTTGCCGCGCCACCCTGTTCAACAAGTCCTGGGCGTAGCGGGCCGGCACCAGGAAGCTGACCAATTCGCCGTCCAGCCGTTTCGAGACATTGATGCC
Organism: Janthinobacterium agaricidamnosum NBRC 102515 = DSM 9628; assembly: GCF_000723165.1. Taxonomy (NCBI): domain Bacteria; kingdom Pseudomonadati; phylum Pseudomonadota; class Betaproteobacteria; order Burkholderiales; family Oxalobacteraceae; genus Janthinobacterium; species Janthinobacterium agaricidamnosum. The sequence goes on along the minus strand of NZ_HG322949.1, from coordinate 3,619,959 downwards.
GGCCACGTCGCCGTTGGCGGTGACATTGGGGCCGCCGCTCATGCCGGCGTTGATCGGGCCGGTAAACATCAGCTGGTCGTAAAAGCTGCGCGTGATCACGCCGTTGTACGCGCCTTCGGAAATCGCGAAGCCGAGGTCCAGCGGATTGCCCAGCGAATACAAATATTGCCCCTGGGTCAGCGGCGCCAGCGTGGCCGGCATCTTGAAAAAGCCGGTGCCGTTGCGGCTGACGCGCACCACGGCCAGGTCGTGCAGCACATCCACCGCCAGCAATTCGACGTTGCCGCGCTTGCCGCCGGTATCGACCCATTCGCCGACATAGGTATCCGGATCGAGCGCGAATTGCGACACCACGTGGTAATTGGTCAGCACCAGGTTGCCGGTGCCGATCAGGAAACCGGAACCGACCGACGACTGGGTGCGGCCGTTTTTCAGCAGCACGCGGATTTGCAGGATATCGTCGCGGGCCGACGTATACAGTTTTTGCGCGGCGCTGGACGGCGCCGGCAGGGCGGCGCTATTGGCGGCGGTGCCGCTGGTAGCCGCGGACGGCGCGGCCAGCGCGGCGCCGGCCGTCAGCGCCAGCGCGCCGCCGAAGGCAAGCAGCCGGACAAACTTGGAGGATTTCATGCAGCCCTTTGCTGATACTTACAGTGCGCCATCCTCGACGGCAGGCGGGGTGACCGGGGTCATCATGTGACCCAGCTTGCTTGCCTTGGTATTCAGGTAATGCTGGTTGAAGGCGTTGCGGTTGACCAGCAGCGGCACCCGCTCGGCCACCGTGACGCCGATTTTTTCCATCGCGTCGATCTTACGCGGGTTATTGGTCATCAGGCGCAGGCTCTTGATGCCGAACTGGCCGAACATCGGCTTGCACAGCGCGTAATTGCGCGCATCGGCCTTGAAACCCAGCTGTTCATTGGCTTGCACCGTGTCGGCGCCCGCTTCTTGCAGGCGGTAGGCGCGGATCTTGTTGATCAAGCCGATGCCGCGGCCTTCCTGGCGCAGGTACAGCAAGATGCCGCGGCCTTCGGCGGCGATGCGTTTCAGCGCGCCTTCCAGTTGCGCGCCGCAATCGCAGCGCTGCGAAAACAGCACGTCGCCGGTCAGGCATTCGGAATGCACGCGCGCCAGCACCGGCTGGCCATCGCCGATGTCGCCCAGCGTCATCGCCAGGTGTTCCTTGCCAGTGGCGTGTTCGATAAAGGCGTGCAGCGTGAACTGCGCCCACGGCGTCGGCAGCGCGCAAGAGGTGGCGTATTCCAGTTCTTCGGTAACCGGAAGGTCGGCGGCGGTCTGCATGGTTGTGCTCATAAAATTGTCGGGATCGTCAGGATCAAAGTAAAAGGCGCGCCGGCCTGAAATCAGAGCCGGCGCGCCATGCCATCATACCAAAACTTGGGAAAAACTATTTCTTGCCTGTATTTTCCTGCTCTGCCCGTCAGGTTGGGACTGGCTGGGGTTTCACAAGGGATGGCTGGACGGCTCAGGCCGGCAAGTCGAACAGCAGCAGTTCTGCTTGTTCCGCCTGCTCCAGCGTGATCAGGCTTTCCTGCGTCACTTTCAGCGCGTCGCCGCCTTTCAGCGGCGTGCCGTTGACCACCAGGCTGCCGCGGATCAGGTGCACATAGCCGAGCCGGCCGGCGCCCAGCGCATGTTCCAGGCGTTGCCCTTCATCCATGATGCTGGCGTACAGCGCCGCATCCTGGTGGATCAGCACCGAACCCTGGCGGCCGTCGCTGGAGGCGATCAGGCGCAGCTTGCCGGATTTGCTTTCTTGAGTGAAATGTTTCTCTTCATAGCTGGGGGCGATGCCGATGGCGCTGGCGCTGGGCGCGATCCAGATTTGCAGGAAGTGCACGCCGTCCGTTTCCGAATGGTTGAATTCGCTATGCCGCACGCCATGGCCGGCGCTCATGCGCTGCACATCGCCGTAATGCAAGACCGACCCGGTGCCCATGCTGTCCTTGTGTGCCAGTGCGCCTTCCAGCACATAGGAAATGATTTCCATGTCGCGGTGGCCGTGGGTGCCAAAACCCTGGGCCGGCGCGACGCGGTCTTCATTAATCACCAGCAAGGGACCAAAACCGACATGTTTCGGGTCGTGGTAGCTGCCGAAGGAAAAGCTGTGCTGCGAATGCAGCCAGCCGTGGTTGGCAATGCCGCGTTCTTCGCTTTTACGTATTTGCAACATGATGTCCTCGATTCTGCTGAAAGTTAATGTGCGATAATTTCGAAAAGGGCAAGATGTTTTCCGCTTCGCCCCGCTGTTGCACCGATGGAAAGCAGTATAGGCGCCGTTTTTTGAAATGAAAAACGGAAAATTTAGTGGCTTATGATCGAAAAATTCGAATGCTCAGACTCAGCCTGGAAGCGTTGCACATCGTCGATGCGATCGATCGCCGCGGTTCCTTTTCCGCCGCCGGCAAGGAATTGCACAAAGTACCGTCGACCATTTCCTATACCGTCGCCAAGCTGGAAGAAGACTTGGGCGTGCAAGTATTCGAGCGCAACGGACCGCGCGTGCTGCTGACCCGGGCCGGCCACGAATTGCTGAAGGAAGGGCGCTACTTGCTGAAAGCGGCGCACGACCTGGAGCACCGGGTGCGCCGGGTTGCGTCCGGCTGGGAAACCGAACTGGCGATCGGCCTCGATAGCATGTTTCCGGTGCTGGCGCTGCAAGACGACGTGGCCGCCTTTTGCGACGTGGCGCGGCAAACCCGGCTGCGCCTGGTGCAGGAAACCTTGTCCGGCACGTGGGAAGCGTTGCTGGAGCACCGGGTCGACTTGCTGGTCGGCGCGCCCGGCGACGGTCCGGCCGGCGGCGGGTATGTATCGCAGGCGATCGGCAGCCTGGCGTTTGTGTTTACGGTGGCGCCCGGCCATCCGCTGGCCGCGGTGCAGGAACCGCTGAGCCGCAATCATTTGCAGCATCACCGCGCCGTGGTGGTGGCCGATTCGGCGCGCCAGATGGCGCCGCGCACCGTCGGCGTGGTGCTCGGGCAAGACAGCCTGACCGTGCCTGGCATGCAAGGAAAGTTCGATTACCAGGTGGCGGGCCTGGGCTTTGGTTTCTTGCCGGAACCATCGGCGCGGGCGGCCATCGCGCGGGGCTTGCTGGTGGAAAAAGCGGTCGAAGAGCCGAAGCCTGCGGAAACTTTTTATCTGGCGTGGCGGGTCGGCCAGGGCGGGGCGGCGTTGCGCTGGTGGACCGAGCGTTTGGGACAACCGGGCTTGCTGGGCCGCTTGAGCCGCTACTTGCCGGGAGTATTGCCAGTAATTGGTTAAAATAGTGGCCGGCGGCGTGGTGGCCAGCGTGGCGGCCAGTGGCAAAATGTTGACATAAGCCAACAATTTCAGAGTACCATAAACATTGCTGCGATCGCTATCTCACCGATTTTGGCGTATGCCGGCCCGCGACCTGATTTTTTTCGATGATCATATTGAGTACAGCATCCCTGGTATTTTTCGATCTGTTGGCCGACCGTCAAGGCCGGCCGGCCGCCTTGCTGCTGGCCGGCACAGCTTTGCCGCCGGCCGGCCAGGCCGGCTGTGCCGCGTGCCCGGAACTGGCGCAGCGTTATCCCTGTTTTTTTCCCGACAATAGCAGCGCCGAAGCGGCCGCCGCATGGTCCGTCCATGGCTGGTCGGCGCTTTCCATCGATCAACTGGCCGATGCCGGTGAGGTATTCAGCGGCGACTGGGCGCCACGGGCAGGCTGGGTGCGCGGCAACTGGTATCTGATGCCGGCGCCGGCTGCGGCGGCCAACCAGGCCGCGTCGCGCGCCTTGGCGCTGCGGCTGATGGAATTGGTGGCCAGCGACGGTCCCACCGATGAGATTGAAACTTTGCTGCGGCGCGACCCGCGCCTGTCGTATCATTTGCTGCGTCTGGTTAATTCCGCTGGCGTCGGCGGCGGTCGCCGCGTGACCAGTGTCAACCACGCCATCATGTTGCTCGGCCGCCAGCAATTGCGGCGCTGGCTCAACCTGATGCTGTTCGCCGCGCGTGATGGCGATCCGCGCTCTGGTATGCTGCTGGCGAGGGCGGCGGTGCGGGCGCGCCTGATGGAGGCGTTGGCCGGCGTCCTGGGCCTGGATAAAATGCATCAGGAGCAAGCTTTTATCAGCGGCTTGTTTTCCTTGCTGGGCGTGTTGTTCGGTACGCCGCTGGCGCAATTGCTGCCGGTGCTGGCCTTGTGCCAGACGGTGCAAACGGCGTTGCTGGCCCGTGAAGGCGAGTTGGGCGCCTTGCTGCTGACGATAGAAGCGGCCGAGGCGGGAGATTTTGAAGTGCTAGGACAACATTTGAAAGCCTTGCAATTACCGGCTGAAGAGTGGGGCCGCAGCGTGCTGGCGGCCCACCTGTGGATGCTGGACGTAATTGCTGAAACGACTGAAATGGCGGACCGTAACCATGTTTGACAGCACCATCCAGCAATGCCTGGAACTCAGCCGCGCCGCGCGCTCCCAGCAAGGCGCCGCGCTTGAGCGTACCCTTGGACAACTCGACGCGGCGCTGGGTCAATTGCGCGAAGTCGATATCGCGTCGCTGCCGGTGTTTTCGACGCCGGCGCCGGCCTTGATCGAGCTCGACCTGGACGGCTTCGTGACCGCCTGGGACCATGGCGCGGAGCAAATGTTCGGCTATTCCAGCCGCGAAGCGCTGGGCCAGCACATCCTGTTCCTGTACGCCGACGACGATGACGACGCGCGCATCGCCGAATTGTTTGTCGACAGCGGCAGCGTGACCACCGAAGTGCGGCGCCGCAAGAAGTCGGGCGGGGTATTCTGGCTGCGCCTGACCTGTTCGACCATCCTCGACGCCAGCGCCGAAGCGTGCGGCATGCATGTCTCGTTTTCCAGCGTCAATGAACCGCTGTCGCCGTACGACAAGGTGCGCCTGCATGCACGCATGATCGAAGACAGCGAACAAGGCATGCTGATCACCGACGCCGATGAACGCATCGTCTCGGTCAACAGCTCGTTCAGCCGCATCACCGGTTATTCGCCGTCCGAATCGATCGGCCATACGCCGGACTTGCTGCGTTCCGGCGTGCATGACGCCGAATTCCGCGCCAAGGTGCGTGGCGCGATGCGCGGCGACGGTTCGTGGCGCGGTGAAATTATCGGCCGCAGGAAGAATGGCGAACTGTTTCCGCAATCGGTGACGATCAGCGTGGTGCGCGACGACGACGGCCAGATCAGCCATACCTTCTCGCTGTTTTCCGACATCAGCGTGCACAAGGACGCCGAGGCGCGCATGCAGCGCATGGCCAATTACGACAGCCTGACCGGCTTGCCGAACCGCGGCTTGCTGAACCAGCTGGTCGACCAGGCCCTGACCGAGGCGCGCCGCAAGCTCAGCCATGGCGCATTGATGGTGATCGACATCAGCCGGGTCGGTTCGATCAGCGATACGCTGGGCCATGAAGTGGGCGACCAGCTGCTGGTGGAAATCAGCCGCCTGTTCCGCACCGCGCTGCGCGACGCCGACATCCTGGCGCGGGTCGACGGCAGTAAATTTGTCGTCGCCTTGCTGCAGATTGAAAAGCGCGAACACGCGGCGCATGTCGCGCAAAAGCTGCTGACCTTGCTGGAAACGCCGATCCGCATCGATACGCACAATTTGCATGTCGGCGCCGGCATCGGCATCACCGTGTTTCCGGAAGACGGACTCGATACCACCTCGCTATTCCGCTTTGCCGACGTGGCGGTGGCCAAGGCGGTGCAAAACATCGAACCGACGTTCCTGTTTTACCGCGAAGACATGAACCGGCGCGCCAAGGAGCATTTGCGGCTGGAAAGCGAGATGCGGCTGGCGCTGGGCGACAATGAATTGCAGCTGCATTACCAGCCCAAGGTCAGCCTGAGCACCGGCAGCATCGTCGGCGCCGAAGCGCTGTTGCGTTGGAAGCACCCGGTGTACGGCATGGTGTCGCCCGGCCTGTTCATCCCGGTCGCCGAAGAAACCAGTTTGATCCTCGACCTCGGCACCTGGGTGCTGGAAGAGGCGTGCCGCCAGATTCGCGCCTGGCGCGACGCCGGCCTGGTGATGCCGCCGATCGCGGTTAACCTGTCGGCGAGGCAATTCGACCAGCATTTGCCGGCGCGCATAGCGGCGGTATTGCAGCGCTACGATGTGCAGCCCCGGCAAATCATGCTGGAGATCACCGAAAGCTTGCTGATGCGCGGCGCCGACACGGTGATCGTGATCATGAATGAATTGGTGGCGATGGGACTGGCGCTGGCGCTGGACGATTTCGGCACCGGTTATTCCAGCCTTGCCTACCTGAAGAAATTCCCGATCAGCACGCTCAAGATCGACCGCTCGTTTGTCATCGGCTTGCCGGATGAAGAAAACGATTGCGCGATCGCCCAGGCCATCGTGACGATGGCGCAGCAAATGCGCCAGGAAATCGTCGCCGAAGGCGTCGAGACGGTCGAGCAAATGCTGTTCCTGCGCGAACTGGGTTGCGACCAGTTGCAGGGTTATCTGTTCAGCCCGGCGGTGCCGGCCGATGAGTTCGAGGCCATGTTCAGCGCCGGCAAGCGCATGCAGGTTGATTGATAAGCGTCGCTTTTAATGTTGGGCGCCCGGGAATCTGATTTTTTCTAATAAGAAATCCAGCATCACCCGCACCCTGGCCGGCAATTGGGTGCCGGGGCCGACAAACACCGCGTGGACTTCTTCGATATCGCCGGGATTGTACGGTTCCAGCAACGCCACCAGCCGGCCGGCGTCGATATCGTGCTGCACGTGCATGCGCGACAGCCGCGCCAGTCCGAGGCCGGCCAGCACCGCGTGGCGCATGCTTTCGCCGTCGCTGAGCATGGCGTTGCCTTGCGGCTGCACCATGACCTGGTGGCCGCCATCGAGGAACGGCCACGCTTCCATGTGCCGCGTAAAGCTGAATTCCAGCAGATTGTGGCTGGCCAGTTCTGCCGGGGTGGCTGGCACCCCATGCCGCGCCAGGTAGGCTGGCGCGGCCACCACCACCATCGGCCCGGCGCCGAGTTTGCGGGCGATCAGGTTCGATTCCTTCAGCTTGCCGGTGCGGATCGCCAGGTCGGCGCGGTCGGCCAGCAAGTCGATGACGATATCGTTGACGGCGACATCGACCGTGATGTCGGGATAACGCTGCATGAATTCCGGCAAGATCGGCAGGAAATACAATATCCCGAACGGCGAAAAGCAATTCACGCGCAGGCTGCCGCGCGGCGCCGCGCCTTGCGACGCTTCACGCTCGGCGCAGTCGATATCTTCCAGGATGCGCTTGCACTGCGCATAAAAGGCCGCGCCTTCCGGCGTGGTTTGCAACTGGCGGGTGGTGCGGTTCAGCAGGCGCGCGCCGAGCCGCGTTTCCAGCCGCCCGATCAGCTTGCTGACCGCCGAAGGCGTCATGTCCAGCCGCCGCGCCGCGGCGCTGAAACCCGACCATTCGACGACTTCGACAAACACCGCCATTTCAGCGGAGCGGTTGATATCCTGGCGTGACATGGTGAATCCATTTCATAAGTGTTTTCATAGATGGAGTCTATATCAAAAGTGCGCTGTTCTATACACTGGCATCTTGAAATCTTGTTGGAGCACCTCATGAACACCGCAGTCAAAACCTCCATGCCGCCCGCCGTCCTGTCGCTGGCGGTGTCCGCCTTTGCCATCGGCGTCACGGAATTTATCGTGGTCGGCATCTTGCCGGCCATCGCCAGGGATTTGGCGATCTCGCTGGAATCGGCCGGCGCGCTGGTCAGCCTGTATGCGCTGGCGCTGGCGATCGGCACGCCATTGCTGGTGATCGGCCTGTCGCGCTTGCCGCGCAAGGCCGCGTTGCTGGGCTTGATGTCGGTATTTTTGGCCGGCAACTTGCTGGCCGCCTTGTCCGGCAGCTATCAAGTGTTGCTGTTCGGCCGCATCATCACCGCCGTGGCGCATGGCACGTTCTTTGCCATCGGCGCCACCGTGGCCGCCAGCCTGGTGCCGAAAGGGCAGGCCGGCCGGGCGATTTCCGTGATGTTCGCCGGCTTGACGCTGGCGATGGTGATCGGCGTGCCACTTGGCAGTTTCCTCGGCAATTTGATGGGCTGGCGTTTGCCGTTCTTCGCGGTGGTCTTGCTGGCCGCGCTGGGATTGGGCGCGATGCTGCGCTGGCTGCCGTCCGGCCTGGCGCATGGCGGCGGCGCCAGGGCATCGACCCAGTTGGCGGCACTGGGCAGCTTGCCGATCGTCACCATGATGGCGATCACCACCTTCGGTTTCGGCAGCAGCTTTGCCGCGTTCACCTTCGTCACGCCGATCCTGACCGACATCACCGGCTTTTCCGCGACCACGGCCAGCGCCTTGCTGATCGTGTTCGGCGCGGCGACCTTCGCCGGCAACCTGGCCGGTGGCTACCTGACCAGCCATTACGGTTGGCAACGCGCCTTGCGCATGATGCTGGTCGCGCTGGCGCTGACCCAGCTGGTGCTGGCGCTGACCATCCACGGACAGGTCATGATGGTGCTGATGCTGTTCGTGTGGGGCTTGTTCGCCTTCGGCCTGTCGCCAGCCTTGCAAGCCGGCATGCTGGCGACCGCCGAGCGCTACACCCCGAAAGCCGTCGATTTTGCATCCGGCCTGAATATCTCGGCCTTCAACCTGGGCATTTCCAGCGGTTCGATGATGGGCGCGCTGATGGTGTCGCACCGCTTGATGGCGTCGACGCCGTGGGCCGGCGTGGCCGCCGCGCTATTCGCACTGCTGCCGCTGGCATGGCTGGCCAGCAAGAATCTGGCGCAACATGTCGAGGGCGCTACGGTACATTAAGATGTTCCTTCCCAAATGGTTGCATAGCGGCTACATTGCTGCATCCGCTATGCAACCATCATTGGGAACCCTGACATGAGCCGTAATATTTTCGACGAAGCACAGATCCACCCGGCGATCCGCCAACAGATTTCCGACAGCCATGCCGATATCGTGCGGGAAGTGCAGGACGCCGTCGCCGCCCACCCGGTGGTGATCGTCGGCATGGCACTGAATCCATTCCCGCCCAAGGCGCGCAAGATTTTCGACGTGCTGGGCACGCCTTATCACTATCTGCAATACGGCAGTTATGTCAGCCAGTGGCGGCGCCGCGCGGCGCTGAAGATGTGGACCGGCTGGCCGACCTTTCCGATGGTCTTCGTCAACGGCGTGCTGGTCGGCGGCGCGACCGAACTCAAGGCGTTGCTCGACAATGGAGAATTGAGCCGCTTGCTGGCCAAAAAAGTCAGCGCCTTCTAATATTGCCGTGGCCGGGTGCGCAGCGGGTCGAGCAGGGTGCGCAGATTGTTATGGTCCAGTTCATACATCAGCGCGATCAGCGCGCCCAGTTGCCCCGCAGGAAAACCTTCACGCGCGAACCAGCCCAGGTAGTGGCCGGGCAGGTCGGCCAGCAGCCGGCCTTTGTATTTGCCATACGGCATTTCCAGCTTGACCAGTAATTCCAGATCGCCCGCTTGCATCGTATTTCACCTTTGTTCCCATTAAATTTGTCCGCTGCTCATTGTAATTGTGCATATGCACTCCTATAATAAGCGCATGGAAGATCTCGGACCTCTCGCTTGCCACTGCTCGGCCACCCGCCAAATGTCGCGTTATATCTCGAAGTTATACGAGCGGCATTTTGCGCCGTCGAACATTACCACGACCCAGTATGGAATCTTGAATTTCCTTGAGCAGCACAGGGAACAGGGCATGGGCATGAACGAGTTGGCGGCGCTCTTGCTGACCGACCGCACCACCTTGCTGCGCGCGCTGAAACCGTTGCTGCAAAAAGAACTGGTCATCAGCACGGCCCACCCGGAAGAGCGGCGCCGCCATGTCTTGTCGATTTCGGCGGCCGGGCTGGCCAAGATCGACCAAGCCAGGCCGCTGTGGCTAGCGGCGCAAGCCGAATATGAGGCCTTGGTCGGGGCGCAGCACGCGCGCATCTTGCGCCATGATTTTTTAAGCATCACCGGAGCGCTGTAGGGTTGCCATGATCGGCAGCGCCGCGGCGCTTTTTATTTCACCTGATATGTGCATATGCACATGATCGTAGAAGAGCAGTTCCATTTCACCCTTCACCAAAGGAAGCACAGCATGAGCAAGTTACTCGAAGGTAAAGTCGCCGTCATTACCGGCGGCACCAGCGGCATCGGGCTGGCCACCGCCAAGGCATTCATCGCCGAAGGCGCCTATGTATTCATCACCGGCCGGCGCCAGGCCGAACTGGACGCCGCCGTGGCCGAGCTCGGCCCCAACGCGACCGGCGTGCGCGGCGATGTGGCCCGGCTGGCCGACCTGGACCGTTTGTACGCCATCGTCCAGGCTGAAAAAGGCCGGCTCGACATCCTGTTCGCCAATGCGGCGATCGCGGAAATCGCGACGCTGGAACAAGTCACTGAAGACCATGTCGACCGGCATCTCGATATCAATATCAAGGGCACCTTGTTTACCGTGCAAAAAGCGTTGCCCTTGCTGGCGCAGGGCGCCTCGGTGATCGTCACGTCGTCGATTTCCGGCATCAAGGGCCAGGGCGGCCTGGGCGTGTATTCGGCGACCAAGGCGGCGATCCGCAGCCTGGTGCGCAGCTGGGTGCTGGACTTGCAAGGGCGCGGCATCCGCATCAACGCGGTCAGCCCCGGCAACACCGAAACCCCCGGCCTGGCGGGACTGGCCGGCAGCGGGGCCGACCTGGACGGTTTTTACGCTTACCTGGGCGGGCTGGTGCCGCTGGGCCGCAATGCCGATGCGCGCGAAATCGCCGGCGTGGTGACGTTCCTGGCGTCCGACGCCGCCAGTTATATCAACGGCGCCGACATTCAGGCCGATGGCGGCCTGGCGCAAATCTGAGCGCTGCTCCGGCCCGGCCGTCATCGTGCTGATGAGGGCGGCAAGCGTGCATGCGCGCGCATCTGCGTGTATATTCTTGCGCTTGCCTTGCCATCCCTGATTCCAGCCATGTCCCCAGCCGTCCTGTTTTCCTTCGTCATTGCCTATTTTGCGCTGTTGCTGGGCGTTGCCTGGCGCACCTCGCGCCACGCCACCAATCACAGTTTTTTCATCGGCAATAAAAACAGCCACTGGGCGCTGGTCGCCTTCGGCATGGTCGGCACCACGCTGACCGGCGTCACGTTCATCAGCGTGCCGGGAGCGGTCGGGCGCGACGGTTTTGGCTATATTCAATTGATGATCGGTTATGTGCTCGGTTATCTGGTGATTGCCTTGGTGTTGCTGCCGCTGTATTACCGCTTGAAGTTGACCTCGATCTACCATTACCTCGAGGTGCGGCTGGGGCGCCGTTCCTGCCAGAGCGGGGCGGCGTTTTTCATCCTGTCGCGGCTGCTGGGCGCCAGCGCCCGCTTATATCTGGTGGTGAATATCCTGCAAGCGACAATCCTCGACGGCTTCGGTGTGCCATTCTGGCTGACCAGCATGGCGGTGCTGCTGATGATCTTGCTGTACACCTATGAAGGCGGGGTCAAGACCATTGTCTGGACCGATATGCTGCAAACCGGCTGCATGCTGCTGGGGCTGGTCATTTGCACCGTGTTCTTGCTCGACAAGATGGACTTGTCGCTGGCCGGCAGCCTGGAGCAACTGCGCTCGCACGGCCTGGCGCGGGTCTTTACGTGGGACATCGACAGTCCCGCTTACTTCTGGAAACACGTGCTGGCCGGCATGTTCATCACCATCGCGATGACCGGCATGGACCAGGAAATGATGCAAAAGAATATCTCGGTGCGCACGCTGCGCAATTCGCAAAAGAATATGCTGGCGCTGACCGTGATCCTGACCGGCGTGCTGCTGCTGTTCCTGTTCCTCGGTGGCTTGCTGCACCTGTACGCGCCGCTGGCCGGCGTCGGCGCCAGCGGCGACCAGCTGTTCCCGGCGGTGGTGCTGGGCCATTTCCCGGCGGTCTTGCAACTGATCTTTTTCATTGCGCTGATTTCGGCGCTGTTTCCCAGCGTCGATGGCGCGATCACCGCGCTGACGTCGACTTTTTGCATCGACTTGCTGGGCTTGCAGCGCCGCCCGGACTTGCCGGAGCACCTGCAAAAACGCTGGCGCCAGCGGGTCCACCTGAGCTTCGCCGCGCTGTTCCTGCTGCTGATCCTGGCCTTCAAATGGGTCGACAGCCCGAGCATGATCGGCGTGATCCTGAAACTGGCCAGTTATACCTATGGTCCGTTGCTGGGCCTGTTCGCCTTCGGCTTGCTGACCCGGCGCCGCTTGCATGAGCGCTGGGTGCCGCTGGTGGTCGTGGCCGGGCCGCTGCTGTGCTACGCCATCGATTACTGCCAGGCCGCGCTGTTCGGCGCCTACCGCCTGGGGCTGGAATTGCTGATCCTCAATGGCTTGCTGGTGCTGGCCGGCCTGCTGCTGATTTCGCGGCCGGCCGACTATTCATTGCCGGTCTTGCAAAATTAGTATTTGTACGGATTTTCGGCTACAGTGGGTGTTTGCTTCAAGTAACTTGCAAGCAAATGAATTGCTACTTTGTCCGCCAACCACTACGGAGTCCTCATGTCACTCAACCCGTTTCCGCCGCTGCGCCGCGGTTTTGGCCATTTTTGGCGCGCGCTCGATTTTAGCCGGCGCCTCGTGTTCAACCTGATCTTCCTGCTGATCGTGCTGGCCATCGTGTATGGCATATTCGGCGGCGGCTTGAAGCCGTTGCAGCAAAAAACCACCTTGGTGCTCAATCTGCAGGGCCAGCTGGTCGAGCAGCATCCCGGCGGCGCGCGCGAAGCGCTGCTGGCCAATATCGGCGGCGACGGCAAGAAAACAGTGCAATTGCGCGACGTGCTGAAAGTGCTGGACGCGGCCGGCAAGGACGCCAGTATCGGCGGCGCCGTCCTGATCCTCGACGATTTGCAGGGCGGCGGCCTGGCCTCGCTGCGCGAAGTCGGCGCCGCGCTGGACCGCTTCCGCGCCAGCGGCAAGAAAGTCACCGCCTGGGGTTCCAGCTACAACCAGCGGCAATACCTGGTCGCCGCGCACGCCGATGAAGTGTTTGTGCACCCGATGGGCGGCGTGATGCTGGAAGGTTTCGGCCGCTACCGCAATTACTACCGCGATGCGCTCGACAAGCTGGGCGTCACGGTCAACCTGCTCAAGGTCGGCACCTATAAAAGCTTCGCCGAACCGTATATCGCCAACGGCCCGTCGAGCGCCGCGGCCGAAGCGGAAAGCTACCTGAACAACGCGCTGTGGTCGGCCTACACCGGCGAAGTCGAAAAGGCGCGCAAGCTGCCGGCCGGCGCCATCATGAAGGGCATCGACGATTTGCCGGCGCTGATCGCGGCGGCCAATGGCGACCTGGCCAAGCTGGCCGTGAATGCCAAACTGGTCGACGGCTTGAAGACGCTCGACCAGGTCCGCGAGCTGATGATCAAGCGCGGCGCCCCGGATGACGACGGCAAGAGCTTCCGCCAGGTGGCGTTCGGCGATTACCTGGCGCGCCAGCGCAGCAGCTACACCGGCGACGCGGTCGGCGTGGTGGTCGCCGAAGGCGAAATCGGCGACGGCAATGCGGCGCCGGGCGCCATCGGCGGCTTGTCGACCTCGAAATTGATACGCCAGGCGCGCGAAGACGACCGCATCAAGGCCGTGGTGCTGCGCGTCGATTCGCCCGGCGGCAGCGCGTTCGCCTCCGAGCTGATACGGCGCGAGCTGGAGTTGACGCGCGCCGCCGGCAAGCCGGTGGTGGTGTCGATGGGCGACGTGGCCGCGTCCGGCGGTTACTGGGTGTCGATGTCGTCCGATGAAGTGATCGCCGACGCCAGCACCATCACCGGTTCGATCGGCGTGTTCGCGATCTTGCCGACCGCCGACAAGGTGATCGACAAGCTGGGCATCCACACGGCCGGCGCGCCGACCACCTGGCTGGGCGACGCCACCAATCCGCTGCGTCCGCTCGACCCGCGCTTTGCGCAAGTGATCCAGAGCAGCATCAACCATGTGTATGCCGAGTTCACCGGCAAGGCCGCGCAGGCGCGCAAAACCACGCCGGAAAAAATCAATGAAGTGGCGCAGGGCCGGGTCTGGACCGGCCAGCAGGCCAAGGACCGGGGCCTGGTCGACACCATCGGCAGCTACGGCGATGCGATCGCCTCGGCCGCCAGGCGCGCCCATTTGAAGGGCGATTACCGGGTCGCCTACATCGAACGCGAAGGCTCCAGGGTCGACCGCCTGATCGACCTGGTCGGCGGTTCGGCGGCGCAGGCGCTGGGCGCCACGATCGGGGCCAGCCTCGGGGAGCACGTCAAGCTGGGCCTGGCCGGCAGCGGCTTGCCGCCGGACGCGGCGCTGGGCATCGCCGGCGACATCAGCTGGCTGTCCGGCCTGGCCCGCGAACACCGGCCGTTCATGGCGCTGACCCATTGCCTGTGCGAGTCGCCGCTCGGCTCGCGCTGACAGGGCCGCCCGCTATCAATTCGTGAGCTGCCTGGCAAGGGTTGCGGCAAGAGATTTGTAGCGAGTTTGTATCTGCCTTGCCGCCGCCGTCAACGGTTTCCGGGCCAGCTTTGTGCAACTGCTGGCCCGTCCGCATCCCTGATTCTTCCTGCGCCGCCCCGGCATGCCCGGATCGCGGCGCCATGCGCGGCGCGACCGCGCCGTGCCGATCGCCCTTTTTCCTGGCCCGGTTTGTAACAATGGCCCCGCTATTTATTTACATGACTATGCTAGAGTCGTCCAGACGATGGCGGCGCCGATGCGCGTGGCCTGCCCAGATGACTGTTACCCCGGCATAACCGGCCGGTATCGAATCGCCGGACAGCTCCGGCCTGAACAAGGATAAGCGATGGATTCGCAGACTGTTAAGAGCACCTCTCCACGGCGCAGCCGCCGCTCCAGATTCATCGGCGGTATCATCGCGGTGGCCGCCATGGCGGCGCTGGGCGGCCTGGCCTGGCACCTGACCCATCCAGCCACCGGCGCGGCCGGCGCGCGCGGCGCAGGCGGCGGACCGGGCGGGCCCGGCGGTTTCGGCGGCGGCAGGGGCGGGCCGGCCACCACGGTCGGCGTCGCCACGGCGCTCAAGGCCGACATTCCGGTGCTGCTCGATGCGCTCGGCACGGTGACCCCGGTGGCCAACGTGACGGTGCGCGCGCAAGTGTCGGGCATCCTGCAAAAGATCCTGTTCAAGGAAGGCCAGATGGTCAAGGCCGGCGACGTGCTGGCGCAGATCGATCCGCGCCAGTTCGAGATGGCGCTGCTGCAAGCGTCCGGCCAGCGCCAGCGCGACGAAGCGCAGCTCGATAATGCGCGCCTGACGCTGGAGCGCTACCAGACCCTGCTGAAGCAGGATTCGATCGCGCGCCAGGATGTCGACACCCAGGCCGCGCTGGTCAAGCAGCTGGAAGGCACCGTCATGACCGACCGCGCCGCCGAAGGCACGGCGCGCCTGAACCTCGGTTATACCAGGGTGCTGGCGCCGGTCAGCGGACGGGTCGGCTTGCGCGCGGTCGACGCCGGCAACCTGGTCAGCACCGGCGACACGGCCGGCATCGCGGTGGTCACGCAACTGTCGCCGATCGACGTCGAATTCGCGGTGCCGCAAGATAAAGTGTCGGAGGTGCAGGCCCGCCTGGCCGAAGGCGCCGCGCTGCCGGCCGTCGCGCTGGACCGCACCCGCAGCGACACGCTCGACAGCGGCACCTTCTCGGCGCTGGACAACCAGGTCGACGTGCAGACCGGCACGGTGCGCGCCAAGGCCCGCTACACCAACGCCAGGGCGACGCTGTTCCCCAGCCAGTTCGTCAACGTGCGGCTGGAACTGCGCACCATCAAGGACGCCGTGATGATACCGGTGACCGCGCTGCGCCACGGCAGCAGCGGCGACTTCGTGTATGTATTGAACGGCGCCGAGCGCACCGTCAGCGTGCGCGCCGTCACGCGCGGCCAGGCCACCACCGACCAGGTGCAGATCAAGACCGGCCTGCAAGCGGGCGAAAAAGTGATTACCGAAGGCGCCGACCGCTTGAAGGATGGCGGCAAGGTGGTGCTGCCGGGCGATAAACCGGCCTGGGGCGGAGCCGGCGCGGGCACGGGTGGCGGCCGCCGTCATGGCGGCGCCGCCGGCGAAGGCTCCGCCCCCGGCGAGCACCGCCGCCACCGCCAGGATGGCGCGCCGGCCGATGGCGCCAGCGCGCCGGCCAGCGCCCCGGCTGCCGCGCCGCGCCGTCCGGCGCAAGGTGCCGCGCAATGAAGCGCCTGACTACTAATTGTGGGAGTGCGCCGCGATGAGCCCGTCCGGCCCTTTTATCCAGCGGCCGGTCGCCACCGCGCTGCTGATGCTGGCGATCGTGCTGGCCGGCCTGGTGGGCTTCAAGTTCCTGCCGCTGTCGGCCTTGCCGCAAGTCGATTTCCCGACCATCCAGGTGCAAACCCTGTATCCGGGCGCCAGTCCGGAAGTGATGGGACAAACCGTGACGGCGCCGCTGGAAGGCCAGTTCGGCCAGATGGCCGGCTTGCAGCGCATGAGTTCCACCAGCGCGTCCGGCGTCTCCATCATCACGCTGCAATTCACGCTGGGCCAGACGCTCGACGTGGCCGAGCAGGAAGTGCAGGCGGCGATCAACGCCGGCGGCTCGCTGCTGCCGACCGACTTGCCGGCGCCGCCGGTGTACGCCAAGGTCAACCCGGCCGATGCGCCGGTGCTGACGCTGGCGATCACGTCGGACACCATGCCGCTGACCGAAGTGCAGAATATCGTCAACACCCGGCTGGCGCTGAAGATCAGCCAGGTCAACGGGGTCGGCCTGGTGTCGCTCAGCGGCGGCCAGCGTCCGGCCGTGCGGATCCAGGGCGACACCAAGGCGCTCGCTTCCTACGGCCTGGGCCTCGACACGCTGCGCAGCGCCATCACCGGCGCCAACGCCAACAGCGCCAAGGGCAGTTTCGACGGCCCGAGCCGTTCGTTTTCGATCAACGCCAACGACCAGCTGCTCACCGCGCAAGACTATAAAAGCCTGATCGTGTCGTATAAGAACGGCGCGCCGGTATTCCTGTCGGACGTCGCGCAGGTGGTCGACAGCGCCGAAAACGTCAAGCTGGGCGCCTGGTCCGGCCTGAAGCCGGCGATCATCCTGAACGTGCAGCGCCAGCCCGGCGCCAACGTGATCGCCACCGTCGACGCGATCAGGAAGCGCCTGCCGGAATTGCAGGCCGGCTTGCCGGCGGCGCTGAAGGTCGACGTGCTGAGCGACCGCACCACCGGCATCCGCGCCTCGGTCGAACACGTCGAAATGGAATTGCTGCTGTCGGTGCTGCTGGTGGTGCTGGTGATCTTCGCCTTCCTGCACAGCCTGCGCGCCACCGTCATCGCCAGCCTGTCGGTGCCGATTTCGCTGATCGGCGCCTGCGGCGTGATGTACCTGATGGGCTACAGCCTGAACAACCTGAGCCTGATGGCGCTGACCATCGCCACCGGCTTCGTGGTCGACGACGCGATCGTCATGATCGAGAATATCGCGCGCTACATCGAAGAGGGCGAAACCCCGATGGCGGCCGCCATCAAGGGCGCCTCGCAAATCGGTTTCACCATCATTTCGCTGACGGTGTCGCTGATCGCGGTGCTGATCCCGCTGCTGTTCATGGGCGACGTGGTGGGCCGGCTGTTCCGCGAATTCGCCGTCACGCTGGCGATCACGATCCTGATTTCGGCGCTGGTCTCGCTGACGCTGGTGCCGATGATGTCGGGCCGCTGGCTGAAGGGCCACGCCGATGAACAGCCGGGCGCCTTGAGCCGCCGCACCCAGGCGTTTTTCGACAACGTGATCGGCCATTACGACCGCGCGCTGATCTGGGTATTGCAGCGCCAGGGCCTGACCTTGCTGGTGGCGCTGGGCACCATGGCGCTGACCGTGCTGCTGTATGTGGCGATCCCGAAAGGCTTGTTCCCGACCCAGGATACCGGCCAGTTGCAGGCGCGGCTGGTGGCGTCGCAGGCGGTGTCGTTCGCGCGCATGGCCGACTTGCAGCAAGCCGCCGCCAGGGCCATCCTGGCCGACCCGGACGTCGATACCCTCAGTTCGCTGGTCGGCGTCGATGCGGCCAATAACACCATGCTGCATACCGGCAGCATGCTGATCAACCTGAAAAATTCGCGCAGCGCCGGCCAGGCCGACATCATGGAGCGCTTGCGCAGCCGGGTCGCCGACGTGGCCGGCGTGACGCTGTACCTGCAGCCGACCCAGGACTTGACGATCGACGCCGAAACCGGCCCGACCCAGTACCGGGTGTCGCTGGAAGCGGCCGACAACGCCACCATCAAGGAATGGTCCGACAAGCTGGTGGCGCAATTGAAGCGCCAGCCGCAATTGCGCAATGTGGTGTCGGATGCCGGCGCCACCGGCGCCGCGGCCGACATCCGCATCGACCGCGACAGCGCGTCGCGGCTGTCGATCACCGCCGCCGCCATCGACGACGCGCTGTACAACGCCTTCGGCCAGCGCATCGTGTCGACCATCTTCACCGAGACCAACCAGTATCGGGTGATCCTGGAAGCGCAGCCCGGCACCCTGACCACCGTCGCATCGCTCGGCGATTTGCAGGTGCGCACCGGTTCCGGCAAGTCGACGCCGCTGTCGGCGATCGCCGGCATCAGCGAAAAACAGGCGCCGCTGCAAATCACCCACGTGGCGCAGTATCCGGCCACCACCTTGGGCTTCGATACCGCCTCCGGGGTGGCGCTGGGCAAGGCGGTCGATGTGATCCGCCAGGCCGCCAGGGACATCAACTTGCCGGCCTCGGTCAGCATGACCTTCCTGGGCGCCGCCGGCGCCTATGAAAACTCGCTGTCCAGCCAGCTGTGGCTGATCCTGGCGGCGGTGGTCTGCGTCTACATCGTGCTGGGCGTGCTGTATGAAAGTTATATCCACCCGCTGACGATCCTGTCGACCTTGCCGTCGGCCGGCGTCGGCGCGCTGCTGGCGCTGATGATCAGCGGCCAGGACCTGGGCGTGATCGGCATCATCGGCATCATCCTGCTGATCGGCATCGTCAAGAAAAACGCCATCATGATGATCGACTTCGCCATCGAGGCCGAACGCGAGCAGGGCAAGAGCCCGCGCGAAGCGATCCACCAGGCCGCGCTGCTGCGCTTCCGGCCGATCCTGATGACCACGCTGGCGGCGCTGTTCGCGGCGGTGCCGCTGATGCTGGGCTGGGGCGAGGGCGCCGAATTGCGCCGTCCGCTGGGCCTGGCCATTTTCGGCGGCCTGATCGTCAGCCAGCTGCTGACGCTGTTCACCACGCCGGTGATTTACCTCGGCTTCGACCGCCTGGGCCAGCGCTTCGGCCGCAGGGCCAAGGCGCGGGCCGGACTGGAAACCGACGGCGGAAGCGCGGCATGAACCTGTCGCTCCCTTTCGTCCGGCGTCCGATCGCCACCGTGCTGCTGACCATCGGCGTCGCGCTGGCCGGCATCGGCGCGTTTTTCGTGCTGCCGGTGTCGCCGCTGCCGCAAGTCGATTATCCGAGCATTTCGGTCAGCGCCAGCCTGCCCGGCGCCAGTCCGGCAACCATGGCCACCAGCGTCGCCACGCCGCTCGAGCGGCGCCTCGGGGTGATTGCCGGCGTCAATGAAATGACGTCGAGCTCCGGCACCGGCTCGGCCCGCATCAGCCTGCAATTCGACCTGAGCCGCAATATCGACGCCGCCGCGCGCGAAGTGCAGGCGGCGATCAACGCCACCCGGGTCGACTTGCCGGCCACCTTGCGCAGCAACCCGACCTACCGCAAGGCCAATCCGTCCGACGCGCCGGCCATCATCCTGGCGCTGACCTCGAAAACCCGCACCCCGGGCCAGGTGTACGACGCGGTGTCGAACCTGGTGCAGCAAAAGCTGGCCCAGGTCAAGGGCGTCGGCGACGTCGAGCTGGGCGGCGGCTCGCTGCCGGCGGTGCGCGTCGAATTGCTGCCGTATGCGCTGAACCGCTACGGCGTGTCGATGGAAGACGTGCGTGCCGCGATCCAGGCCACCAACGCCAACCGGCCCAAGGGCGCGATCGAGGGCGACGAGCGGCGTTTGCAGATTTATTCCGCCGCCAGCACCGCCACCGGCGGGCGCAGCGCGGCCGATTACCGCAGCCTGGTGGTGGCCTGGCGCGACGGCGCCGCGATCCGCCTCGACGACGTGGCGCAAGTCAAGGACGGCGTCGAAAACACCAATACGCTGGGGCTGTTCAACGGCGACCCGGCGGTGATCGTGCTGATCACGCGCCAGCCGGGCGCCAACGTGATCGCCACGGTCGACGGCGTGCGCGCCTTGCTGCCGCAATTGCAGGCCCAGCTGCCGCCCGACATCAAGCTGTCGGTGGCCACCGACAGCACCAATTCGATCCGCTCGTCGCTGCATGAAATCGAAGTCACGCTGCTCATTTCCATCCTGCTGGTGGTGCTGGTGGTGTCGGCCTTCCTGCGCAGCGTGCGCGCCACCATCGTGCCGGCGGTAGCCACCGTGGTGTCGCTGCTGGGCACCTTCGGCGTGATGTATCTGCTGGGCTTCAGCCTGAACAACCTGAGCCTGATGGCGCTGACGGTGGCCACCGGCTTCGTGGTCGACGACGCCATCGTGGTGCTGGAAAACACCGCGCGCCATATCGAGGCCGGCATGAGCCGTTTCGAGGCGGCGCTGCTGGGGGCGCGCGAAGTGGGCTTCACCGTGCTGTCGATCAGCCTGTCGCTGGTGGCGGTGTTCATTCCGCTGCTGTTCATGGGCGGCCAGGTCGGCCGGCTGTTCCGCGAATTCGCCGTGACGCTGTCGGCGGCGGTGATGATTTCGCTGCTGATTTCGCTGACCACCACGCCGATGATGTGCGCCTGGCTGCTGAAACCCGGCCAGGAACACGCTCCGCAAGGCCGCGTCGCGCGCGCCTTCGAGCGGGGTTTCGCGGCGCTGCTGCGCGGTTACGAGCATTGCCTGGACTGGGCCTTGTCCAGCGTCTGGCTGGTGATGGCGATCCTGGTGTTCGTGGTCGGCTTGAACGTGTACCTGTTCTCGGCCGCGCCGAAGGGCTTTTTCCCGCAGCAGGATACCGGCCAGATCAACGGCGGCTTGCGCGCCGACCAGAGCATCTCGTTCCAGGCCATGCAAGTCAAATTGCGCCAGCTGGTCGAGATCATCAAGGCCGATCCGGCGGTGGCCACGGTGGTCGGTTTTACCGGCGGTTCAAGGGCCGGCGGCGGTTTCATGTTCATCAATTTGAAACCGGCGTCCGAGCGCAGCGACAAGGGCCAGGCGGTGATCGCCCGGCTGCGTCCGCAACTGGCGAAAGTGACCGGCGTGTCGCTGTTCCTGAACCCGGTGCAGGATTTGCGCATGGGCGGGCGGCAAAGCAATTCGACCTATCAATACACGCTGAAGAGCGATAACGCGGCCGACCTGAAACGCTGGGCCGGCAAGCTGGCCGACAGCATGAAGACCCAGCCGGCCTTGATCGACGTCGATACCGACCAGGCCGAGAACGGCGTGGAAACCTTCGTCGACATCGACAAGCAAAGCGCCACCCGGCTCGGGGTACAGGTGCGCGACGTCGACAATGCGCTGTACAACAGCTTCGGCCAGCGCCAGGTGGCGACCATCTACAGCGAATTGAACCAGTACCACGTGATCATGGAAGTGGCGCCGGCCTATGCGCAAAGCCCGGAAGCGCTGCGCGACGTGTACGTGCCGGCCAAGGGCACGGCGGCGCCGACCTCGGTCAATACCACCGCCTTGCGCGACCCGTCCAGCGGCCAGGCGCTGAGCACGGCGGCCACCACCATGGTGCCGCTGTCGGCGATCAGCAGTTTCGCCGAACGCTCGACGCCGACCTCGGTCAACCACCAGGATGCGGAACTGGCGACCACGGTGTCGTTCAACCTGGTCGACGGCTACAGCCTGAGCGACGGCGAAGCGGCGGTGCGCCAGGCCGAGGCCGACATCGGCATGCCGCAAAACGTGCGCGGCAGCTTCCAGGGCACGGCGCGCAGCGCGCAAGACAGCAACAAGGAACAGCCGCTGCTGATCCTGGCCGCCATCGTGGTGATCTATATCGTGCTGGGCATTTTGTATGAAAGCCTGGTGCACCCGGTGACGGTGCTGTCGACGCTGCCGTCGGCCGGCGTCGGCGCGGTGCTGGCGCTGCTGCTGTTCAAGATGGAGTTTTCGATCATCGCGCTGATCGGGGTATTCCTGCTGATCGGCATCGTCAAGAAAAACGCCATCCTGATCATCGACTTCGCGCTGGAGGCGGAGCGTTCGCGCGGCCTGGGTGCGCTGGAAGCGGTGCGCGAAGCGTGCCTGCTGCGCTTCCGGCCTATTTTGATGACCACGCTGGCGGCGGCGCTGGGCGCCTTGCCGCTGGCGATCGGTTTCGGCGAAGGTTCCGAATTGCGCCAGCCGCTGGGCATCGCCATCATCGGCGGCCTGGTCGCCAGCCAGGTGCTGACCTTGCTGACCACCCCGGTGGTGTACATCCTGCTCGACAAGCTGCGCCGCCGCGGCGCCGGCGAGCAGCAACTGAGCCGCATCCATCCATCCGATCCGCAGGGCAGCGCGCCTGCCACACCATCATGAAACAAACCATGCATCCGACTCCATTGCGTCCCCATTTGCTGGCCCTGGCCAGCGCCATCCTGCTGGCCGGCTGCGCCGTCGGCCCGGCCTACCAATTGCCGGCCGCCGCCGCGCCGGTGGTGTACAAGGAAGCCGAGGGCTGGGTCGCCGCCGCGCCGGCCGATGCGCTGGAGCGCGGGCCGTGGTGGACGCTGTTCGGCGATCCGCTGCTGAACCAGCTGGCCGAGGGGATCGATATCTCGAACCAGAACGTGGCCGCCTCGGTCGCCGCGTATCAGCAGGCGCGCGCGCTGGTGCGCCAGCAGCGCGCCGGGCTGTTCCCGAGCGTCAGCCTGAGCGGCAGCGCCGCCCGTTCCGGCGGCAATGCGGTGCAGGAGACCGGTAATAACTTCAAGGCGGCGCTGGGCGCCAGCTGGGAACCGGATCTCTGGGGCCGTCTGGGCGCCGGTGTCGGCAACGCCGAGGCCAGCGCGCAAGCCAGCGCGGCCGACCTGGCGGCGGCGCGTTTGTCGGCCCAGGGCGAGCTGGCGACCAATTATTTTTCGCTGCGCCAGGCTGACGCCCAATTGGCGCTGCTCGATCAAACCATCGCCGGCTACCGCCGCGTGCTGGACATCACGCGCAACCGTTTCGAGGCCGGCATCGCCGCCAAGTCGGACCTGCTGCAAGCGCAAACCCAGCTGGCCAATGCGCAAAACGACAGCCTGGCCCAGACCCGCCAGCGGGCCCAGCTGGAACATGCGATCGCCTTATTGCTGGGCAAGGCGCCGGCCGAGTTCAGCCTGGCCGCCGCGCCGTGGAAGGTGGTGGTGCCGGAAGTGCCGCCGGGCGTGCCTTCGGCGCTGCTGCAGCGCCGTCCCGACATCGCCGCCGCCGAGCGCCGCGTGGCGGCCGCCAACGAACAGATCGGCATCGCCCGCGCCGCCTACTTTCCGAGCCTGAACCTGACCGGTTCCTACGGCAGCGGCGCGAGCCGGGTCGGCGACTTGTTGAATGCATCGAACAGCCTGTGGTCGCTCGGCGTGTCGGCCGCGCAAACGATCTTCAATGCCGGCGCCACCGAGGCGGGCGTCGATTCGGCCAAGGCCGCCTACGATGGCGCGGTGGCGCGTTACCGGCAAACGGTGCTGACCGCCTTCGGCGCGGTGGAAGACCAGTTGACGGCGACCCGCGTGCTGAACGAACAGCAAGTGTTCCTGCAACAGGCGTCCAGCGCGGCCGATGAAGTCGAGGTGCAATTGCTGAACCGCTACCGCGCCGGCCAGGTCAGTTATTCCGACGTGGTGGCGGCCCAGGTGACGGCCTTGTCGGCGCGCCGCGCGCTGGTGCAGTCGCAAGCCGACCGCCAGAACGCGGCGGTGCTCCTGATCCAGGCGCTGGGCGGCGGCTGGCATGCGCCGCAATAGTGTGAATATTTAGCGTGAATTTAGCCTTAAATCGGCAGGCTGGGGACTGGCCGGTGCGGCGCGCGTGTAAAATGTGAAATTGCATTTTTTACAGGCTACACCGGATGTTTGCACCATGACCAGCATCAAGCGCAGCAAGGCTCCCGCTAAACGCCCGGCCGCGCCACGCGCCAGCCGCGCCAAGGAAACGCCGCCGGTACTGTTCCCGGTGGTGGCGATCGGCGCGTCGGCCGGCGGCCTGGATCCGATCATCGCTTTCCTGTCCAATGTGTCGCAAACCAGCGGCGTGGCGTATGTGGTGATCCAGCACCTGGATCCGACCCACAAGGCGATGCTGGCGGAATTGCTGCGGCGCGCCACCAGCATCCCGGTGGCGGAGATTACGCACCAGACCGAGTTGCGGCCCAATAATATCTATGTGATCCCGCCGAATGCCGACCTGGGCATCGCCAATAACCGCTTTGTCGTCAGCGAGCCGGTGCGCAAGCGCGGCCACCGCTTGCCGATCGATCTGTTTTTCACGGCGCTGGCCAGCGAACGCGGCGAACTGGCGGTTGGCGCGGTGTTTTCCGGCATGGGCGCCGACGGCACGGCGGGCTTGAAGGCGATCCGCGAGCAGGGCGGCTTGACGCTGGCGCAATTGCCCGATTCGGCCAAGTTCGACCATATGCCGCAAAGCGCGATCAGCGCCGAGGTGGTCGATGTGGTGGAATTGCCGGACAAGATGCCGGAAAAAATCATCGCCTATCTGTCGCGCAGCAGTTTCCTGGCCTTGCGCGACGACGCCAGCGACAAGAACTCGCTGCAAGAAATCATGTCCTTGTTGAGCGAACATACCGGCAACAGTTTCAGCGACTACAAATTGAATACCGTGTTGCGCCGCATCGAACGGCGCATGAGTTTGTTTCAAATGGAGTCGATGGAACAGTACGTGCCGTATTTGCGGCTCAATTCCGGTGAAATCGACCTCTTGTTCAAGGAATTGCTGATCG
This sequence comes from Janthinobacterium agaricidamnosum NBRC 102515 = DSM 9628, assembly GCF_000723165.1. Taxonomy (NCBI): domain Bacteria; kingdom Pseudomonadati; phylum Pseudomonadota; class Betaproteobacteria; order Burkholderiales; family Oxalobacteraceae; genus Janthinobacterium; species Janthinobacterium agaricidamnosum. The sequence continues at coordinate 3,594,988 of NZ_HG322949.1, read as the reverse complement.
GCGTGACCAGCTTTTTCCGCGACTCCAAGGTGTGGGATTATTTGAAAATCGTCGCCTTGCCGCAACTGCTGGCGTCGCATCCCGAAGGGGGCGCTTTCAAGGCGTGGATACCGGCCTGTTCCACCGGCGAAGAAGCGTATTCGCTGGCGATGGTGTTCAGCGAAGTGGTGGCGGCGATCAATCCGCCCTCCAAGTATTCGCTGCAGATTTTCGCCACCGACTTGTCGGACGATGCGATCGACCGCGCGCGCCAGGGACGTTTCTCGCAAAATATCAACAGCGACGTGTCGGCGGAGCGCCTGAAACGGTTTTTCGTGTTTGAAAAAAACGGTTATCACGTCAAGAAGGAAATCCGCAACACCATCATCTTTGCCCAGCAAAATGTGATTTCCGATCCGCCGTTCACCAAGCTGGATATCCTGTGCTGCCGTAATTTACTGATTTACCTGAACGTCAAGTTGCAGCAGCGTCTGATACCCTTGTTCCATTATGCGTTGAACCGCGACGGGCTGTTATTGCTGGGCAGTGCAGACACGCCCGGTCATTTTTCGGACCTGTTCGCGCCGCTGACCACCTCGACCCGTTTGTACCGGCGCCTCGATAACCTGGCGCGGCAGCGCTTGCCGACCTATTTTCCGACCAAGCTGTCGGCGGCGTCCCCCCCTACACCCAGCGAATCGAGAGAGACCACTATGCCTGGCAAGATCCAATCCCATGTCGAGCAACTGTTGCTCCAGAAATATTCTCCAGCTGCCGCCTTGCTAAACCAGGATGGCGATATCCTGTTCATCAATGGCCGCACCGGCGCCTTCCTGGAACCGGCGGCCGGCAAGGCCAACTGGAATATCCACGCGATGGCGCGCGACGGCATGCGCTACGAGCTGGCCGGCCTGATCAAGCAAGCCTTGCAAACCGAGGGCGTGGTGCGCCTGAAGGGGCTGGTGGTCAAGGATCATCTCGGCTTGTCGCAGGGCGTGGAATTGAGCGCCGAAGCGCTGACCCAGCCGGAATCCCTGCAAGGCATGGTATTCCTGACCTTTTCCAGCGCGCCGATGTTGCCGGAAGTGAAAAGCGGGCGTTCGCCGAATCCGAAGGTGCTGGAGCTGGAACAACAGCTGGCCCAGGCGCGTCTGGAAATCCAGGCGGTGCGCGATGAAATGCAAACCTCGCGCGAAGAACTCAAGTCGGCCAACGAGGAATTGCAGTCGACCAATGAAGAATTGCAGTCCGCTAATGAGGAATTGACCACCTCGAAAGAGGAAATGCAGTCGCTGAATGAGGAGTTGTATACGGTCAATGCCGAGCTGCAATCGAAAGTCGACGATTTATCGCTGGTGAACAGCGACATGAAAAACTTGCTCAACAGCACGGACATCGCTACCATTTTCCTCGACAGCGGCTTGCGGATCCGCCGTTTCACGGCGCCGGCCACGCAAATCTACAAGCTGATCCAGAGCGATTTGCGGCGTCCGCTGAGCGATATCGTGCACGAACTCGACTATCCCGACCTGGAAACCGATGCGCTGGAAGTGATGCGCAGCCTGGTGTTTTCCGAGCGCCAGGTGCCGACCCGCAACGGGCGCTGGTACAACGTGCGCATCATGCCCTACCGCACGATTGAAAACGTGATTGACGGGGTAGTGGTAACGTTCATTAATATTACTGAATCAAAACTAATAGAAGCGCAATGGCGCTTGATGCAAGCCCAGGGCCAGTTACCTACGGAAAACGAAAAATGAATGATGCATTCGACCCTGCCTTGAATACGGCGCGCTTGCGGGAACAGGCGGAAGTGCTGCTTTCCGAAAGAGCTATCATGGCGGGCAAGTCGAATCAGGATGTATTGAAACAATGGCATGAACTGCAAGTCAGCCAGATCGAACTGGAAATGCAGGGCGCCGCGCTGGCCGAACTGCAGCAAATCAACGAAGAGTTTGAAAACGGCTGGGCCATGTATGCGCAATTGTATGAATTGGCGCCGATGGCGTATTTTTCGATCGACCGGGCCGGCCGCATTTCGCGCGCCAACGTGGCTGCCGCAACGTTGCTGAAACGGGTGCAGCAGCAATTGCTGGATTTATCGTTCGAGCAATTCATTGCGCCGCAAGGCCAGGCGCGCTTCCGCCAGTTCATCGACACGGTGTATCACAGCGGCGTGCGGCAAGTGCTGGAAACCAGCTTGTTCGACGGGGCGGACAGTGTGCCGAACGGCGCGGTGCGGATCGAAGCCAATGTCGATCCGGACGGCGGCAGCGTGCGCATGATCGTCACCGACCTGGGCGACCAGGATGTGCGCGAATCGGCGTTGCGCCAGGCCTTTGTGATACTCGACAGCATCAAGGAAGGCGTGCTGGTGACCGACGCCGCCAACCGCATCATCTCGGTCAACCCGGCATTCACCAGTATCACCGGCTACCTGGCGGAAGAGGCGATCGGCCGCGATCCGTCCTTCCTCGGCGGCGCCAGCGACATGGCGCCTTTGTACCACGATATGTGGACCGGCTTGACGCGCGACGGCAGCTGGCAGGGCGAACTGGTGAACCGGCGCAAGAGCGGCGAACGCTACGTCGAATGGCTGTCGATCACCCAGATGCGCACGCCGGAGGGCGGCGTGGCCAATTTCGTCGGCGTGTTTTCCGATATCACCGAACGCAAGCTGGCGGAAACCTCGCTGCGCGAATTGCACCATGAACTGGATGTGCGGGTCATCGAGCGCACCGCCGAATTGCTGCAAGCCAACCAGTTGCTGCAACAGGAAATCGCCGAACGCGAACGGGCCGAAGTGGCGCTGCGCCAGGCCGAGCGTTTTTTTCACTCGACCATCGATTCGCTGTCGGACCGCGTGCTGGTGCTCGACGACAGCGGCGCCGTGGTGTACGCCAACCAGGCGTGTTATGCGTTTGCTGGCCATGTCGGCACAGAAATTCATTATCTGCGCCATTGCGAAACCGATCCGCGCTGGCAGCACGGGGCCGGCCACGACCTGGCGGCCGGCATACGCAGCGTCTGCCGTGGTGCGCTGGACACCTTCACTGTCGAATACGAATTCCTGACCCATACCGGACCGCGCTGGTCGCAAGCCAAGGTCAGCCGCTTTTCCGAGGCCGGCGTTTTGCGGGTGGTGGTGTCGCATACCGACATTACCGAACGCAAGAGCATGGAAAGCGCGCTGTTGAAGTCGCATGCCCAGTTGCGCCAGTTGGCGCTGCACCTGGAGACGGCCAAGGAAGACGAGCGGCAACGCATTTCGCGCGATATCCATGATGAGCTGGGGCAAAACCTGCTGGCGCTGCGGATCGATATCTCGATGCTGGGCGCGCGCACCGAGCAATCCCATCCACGCTTGCACCGGCGCGTCGCGGCGGTGCTCGACAATGTCGACACCACCATCAAAAGCGTGCGCGGCATCATGAATGAATTACGGCCGATGGCGCTGGACCTGGGGTTGCAGGCGGCGATCGAGTGGCAAATCCAGGATTTTAACAAGCGCAGCGGCATCGCCTGCCGCTTGAAAGTGCGCGATGAAGCGATTTTCGGCGCGGTCGGCAGCGCCACCGCCATCGTGCTGTTCCGCATCGTGCAAGAAGCGCTCAGCAACGTTACGCGCCACGCCCGCGCTTCCAGTGCGGAAATCGAGCTGAGCCTGGACGCCGACGGCTTGAGCCTGCTCATTTCCGACGATGGCATCGGCATCACGCCTGAACAGCGCGGCAAGAAACAGTGTTTCGGCCTGATCGGCATTGCCGAACGGGTCAGCGCGCTGGGCGGCGAGTTTATCGTCGGTCCCGGCCGCGCCCCGGCACTGGGCGCCGGCGGTCATGGCGAAGGTTGCTGCCTGAGCATGCGGATTCCATTGCCGGAGGCTGGCGCCGCTTGAGACCAGGCGCGCTGGCCGAGAAAAGCCCCTGACGACGTTAATAGGAGATATACTGCGCCTGTTTTTTTGTTAAGGGATTTATTTTGTTTAAATACATTGTTTTGCCGATTGCCTTGATCGGCGCCTTTGCCGGCGCGCATGCCGATGAAGGGCAGTGGCAGCCATACCAGTTGCCGGAGCTGAAAACCGAATTGAAGCGCATCGGCATCGCCATCCCGGCTGACAAGCTGGCCGACCTGGGCAAGCATCCGATGAGCGCCATCGTCTCGCTGGGCGGCTGCTCGGCCTCGTTCGTTTCCGACGCCGGCCTGGTGGTGACCAACCACCATTGCGCCTACGGTGCGATCCAGCGCAATGCGACCCCTGAACACAATTACATCAGCAATGGCTTCCTGGCCAAGACCCGCGCCGAAGAGTTACCGGGCGGCCCCAACAGCCTGATCTACGTCACCGACAAGGTGGAAAACGTCAGCGACCGCGTGCTCAAGGGCTTGAGCTCGGTGATGTCCGGCAGCGCGCGCCATGAAGAAGTGGAGAAGCGCATCAAGGCGCTGATCGCCGAATGCGAAACCGACCAGATGTACCGCTGCTCGGTGCCGGCTTTCCACCGCGGCCTGGAATACTACCGGATCCGCCAGATGATGATACGCGACGTGCGCCTGGTGTATGCGCCGTCCGAGACGATCGGCAATTACGGCGGCGACGTCGACAATTACGAGTGGCCACGCCACACCGGCGACTATGCCTTCCTGCGTGCCTACGTCGGCAAGGATGGCCGTCCGGCCGATCCGTCGCCGGACAATGTGCCGTACAAATCGAAAGACTTCCTGGTGGTGTCGGCGGCGGGCTTGAAGGCCGGCGATCCGATCTTGCTGGCCGGCTACCCGGGACGCACCAGCCGCTACAAGCTGCCGGCCGAGATCCGCGCCGCGCGCGATGTGATGTTCCCGCTCAAAGTGGCTGAGTTGCAAGCCGACCTGGCCGTGATTGCCGGCGCCACCGCCGGCGATGCGGCCGCCGACGTGCGTTACGCCAAGGTGGTCAAGAGCAGCAGCAATGTGCTGAAGAAAACCCAGGGCTTGCTGGAAGGCTTCGCGCGCAAGGATATCGCCGCGATCAAGGATGTGCAGGACGCCGAATTCCGCGCCTGGTACGTACGCCAGCCGGGCCAGTCGCCGGCCTTGCTGGCCGACCTGGATGCGGTGATCGCGTCCGACATGGCGCTCAGCGAAGAAGAGTTCGCCTGGTCGGTGGCCACCAACAGCGATTTGCTGACAAGCGCGCGCACGCTGTACCGCCTGGCGCAAGAGCGCCAGAAACCGAACCAGCAGCGCGCATCGGGCTACCAGGAACGCGACCTGGCCTTCATCAAGGCCCGTCTGGCGCGGCTGGAACAATCGTTTGTCGGCAAGGTCGACCAGGCGCGCTTCATCGGCGGCTTGCAGCGTTACGCTACACTGGCGGCCAAGCGGCATCCGCAAGGACTGGACGGCTTGCTGCCGGCGCCGGACAGCGTGGCCGCGCTGTACCAGCACACCCAGCTGGCCGACACCAGCACGCGGCTGGCCTGGATGGACCAGGACCTGGCCGGGATGGCCAAGTCGGATGATGCCTTCATCAAGCTGGCGATCAAGCTGAACACGGTCGGCCTGGTGCTCGAAAACCGCCGCAAGGAAGTCAACGGCAACCTGGAGCGCGTGATTCCGCAATACATGCAAGCGGTGATCGCCTGGAAGAAATCGCAAGGCAAGCCGGTGTATGCCGACGCCAACTCGACGCTGCGCGTCACCTACGGCACGGTGGCGCCGTATGCGCCGCGCGATGGCGTCACCAAGGGTCCGTTCACGACAGTCGAAGGCATCGTCGAGAAATACACCGGCAAGGCGCCGTTCGAGGCGCCGCCAGCCTTGCTCGAAGCCATCAAGGCCAAACGTTACGGCCAGTTCAGGGATACGCTGCTCGGCACCGTGCCGGTCAACTTCCTGACCAGCGCCGACACCACCGGCGGCAATTCCGGTTCGGCGGTGATGAACCGCAATGGCGAGCTGATCGGCCTGAACTTCGATTCGACCTATGAGTCGATCACCAAGGACTGGTACTTCGACACCGCCATCACGCGCGCGATCCACCTGGATATCCGCTACATGCTATGGGTCATGAAAGAAGTCGACCATGCGGATAATGTGCTCAAGGAAATGACGATCAAGTATCCGCGTAAATAAGCGCACTCCGAAGCAGCGCAGTCAAAAAAAGCCGCGGCCGCCAGTGATGGCGCCGCGGCTTTGTTGTCGCCGGCTTGTGATCGCAAGCGCGTCAAGGAATCGGGCAGATCTTGCTCGGATTGCCGATCTGGCATTGCCATTTCCACTGCACGCGCGCTTCTTCGCGCAATTGCACGGAAAATGCAAGGGCTGGCGAATTAATCGAAATGGTGACCAGGTTGGCGGCATAGTTCTCTTGCTGCGGTTCTGAAATACCGCGCACACCCTTGATATCCAGGCCCGTGCCGAGCTGGATATCCATCCGGCTATTCGCAATCAGGTATTGCAGGTTGTCATTGATGTATTGGCCGATCGGGAAAGTCCGGCCATCCGGCAAGGTGACCGTTTTTCCTGGTGGAACCAGGCGGTTCAGGCCGACCAGCCAGTTCTGGTCACGGCCAAAGAGTAATTTATCCTTGACGCCATTCATCGCGCCTTTGACGCCATCGGCGATACGGCTATCGATGGCGCCTTCGGCCTTGTTGATGATCCATGAACCGACCACCGGCAAGATCCACGACAGATTGGAATCGCAGTCGGTGGAGGAGGTCGGATTGCCGGTCATGCCGACCTGGTCCGAGATCAGTGCGCCGCCGACCGCGCCGTATTGGCCGGTGATCGACATATTATTCAGCGCGGCGGTATTGACGCACGTAAAACTGATGACGCCGAATTTTTTGCCGGAATAGCTGTTGCGGGCCTGGTAGTTAATCCCGTCCAGCGTCATGAACACCACGCCGGAAGCCTGCGGTTGCAGGCTGGCGTGCAGATTGCCGCTTAATGTGCCGTCGAGAAACTTGACGCCGTTCTTGCCGGCTTCTTGCGCCATGACATTGTTCAGGCTTTGCTGCAAATTAGGCTGGATATTGCGCATGTCGGCCGACACGGAGAACAGTGTGCTGCTGGTATCATTCCTGCCTTCCCGGTAAGACAAGGTGCCGCCGCCAAGATTAACCGTGACGACATTGTCCTGGCTGATAAACTTCGGCACCCAATCGGCGTGCGCGCTGCCACTGACCAATGCTGCCGCCACGAAAACGAATTTACGCATGAACATTCCTAAGGAAAATAATTTGTACTGGAGTTGCGGATAGATGATTGAGCAATCTTGTTACTCTGAATAATATTGCCATATAAAAATCTTTCCATCTATTATTATTGTTTATTTTTAATCTCAATTAATTAAAGTGCAGCATCTTTGATACACATTGCAACATCTTGCATGTTGACGCGAAAACTCGCATACTGCCGCACCTGCGCACAAGCCATCCATCCAGGCGGCGGCCAGGAATTGCCGTTGCCACCTTCGCCTATTTCATGAACGATACGCTCGCCTTCCTCGGCTTTGTCAATGCGCCGCTGGCCCTGATGGGCCTGGCTACCACGCCGCTGGAATTGATCGGCTTTGTGCTGGCCTTGATCACGGTGCTGCTCAACATCCGCCAGTGCCACTGGGCCTGGCTGTTTTCGATCATTTCGTCGGCCACCTACGCGCTGGTGTTTTACGAATCGCGGCTGTATGGCGACATGGGCTTGCAACTGGTGTTCATCGCCGTGTCCGTGTGGGGCTGGTACCAGTGGCTGTTTGCTGGCGCCGGCAATGCCGCCACGGAACCGTTGCCGGTGACGCGCTTGTCGCTGCGCGGCTGGGGCTGGTCGGCGGGCGCGTGGCTGGCCGGCTTTGTGATCCTGTCGTGGTTCTTGAAAACCTGGACCGATACCGACGTGCCGCATGCCGACGGTTTCCTGACGGCCGGCAGCTTGCTGGGCCAGTTGCTGCTATCGCGCAAGAAGCTGGAAAACTGGCATGTGTGGATCGTCGTCGATCTGCTGTATGTCGGCTTGTACCTGTATAAAAACCTGACCCTGACGGCGCTGCTGTACGCGGTGTTCGTGGCGATGGCGGTGATCGGCTTGCTGGCCTGGAAAAAGGCCGCGCCCGCGGCGCCGGATGCGATGGTCTTGAAATGAAGCGGATTGCGATACTGGGCGCCGAATCGTCCGGCAAATCGACGCTGGCGGCGGCGCTGGCGCAGCGTTACGACACCGTCTGGGTGCCGGAATACCTGCGCGAATTTGTCGAAACCCGGCAGCGCGTGCCGTTCGACAGCGACCAGTTTTTCATCGCCAGCATGCAGCTCGAGCGCGAGCGGCTGGCCGAGGCGTCCGCCAGGGATTTCCTGTTTTGCGACACCACGCCATTGATGACGGCGATCTACAGCGGTTTTTATTTTGGCGGCGCCGACCGGCAACTGGCGGCGCTGACTGCGAGCAGCCGCTACGATGCGACGCTGGTGACGGCGCCCGACAGCCCGTGGGTGGCCGATGGTTTGCAACGCGAATCGGAAAGCGTGCGCCAGGCCATCCACCGCCAATTATTGCTGGAATTGGCGCGGCGGCAGATTCCCTACCTGATGGTGGACGGCAGCCTGGAACGGCGTATGGAACAGGCCGGGCAATTGCTGTCCAGCCTGCTTTGATGCTTTGCTTGTAACAACTGCTTAAAAGTCGAACTGGGCCGACGCCTTGAAGGTGCGGCTGGCGCCCGGGAACAGGTAGCCGCCCGAGTCCGGCGCGGCGTCGCGCCAGTAGAATTTATCGAATACATTGTTGATCGCAAAGCGCAGCGTGGCCGGCGTGGCGCCGATGCGGGTGGCGTAGGCCGCGCCCAGGTTGGCCACATGATAGGCCGGCACGAATACCTGGTTGGCATTGTCGAAGGCTTTTTTGCCGGAATACTGCCAGGTCGCGTTGAGCTTCAGGCCGGCCACTTGCGGCACGCTGTAGTCGGCGTACACCGACGACTTGAACGCCGCCACGTTCGGCAAGCGCTTGCCGTCGATCGTGTCGTCGCCGGTGCCCGATTGCCGGCTGTTGAGCGCCATCGCCGAGACGCCGATCGACAGGTCGCGGCTGGCCTTGCCTTGCGCCGACAATTCCAGGCCGCGGTGCTGGATCACGCCATGCCTGACGAAGGTATTGCTTGCGTCGATATATTCCAGGCCCTTGCGGATCTGGAACAGGCTGGCCGCGACCATCAGTTCCGGCGTCAGGTCGGCCTTGGCGCCGAGTTCCACCTGTTTCGAGCGGTTCGGGTCGAGCACGGCATTCGGGTTGCTGGCCGTGACCGAGGCCACGCCGCCATGTTCCAGCCCCTGTGAATACGCACCATACAGCGACACATTGTCGAGCGGGTTATAGACCAGCGCAAAGTTTGGCAGCAGGAAATCCTTCTGCGGCTCGCTGACTTGCGAGGCACTTTTAAACACATACTGGCTGCGCTCGGTTTGCACGTAGCGCAGGCCGCCATGCAAGGTCCAGTTGCCCGACAAGTGCAGGATGTCTTGCACGAAGGCGGCGCTTTCCTTTTCATTGCGCACTTCGCGCACCGGGCCGGAGCTCAGGCCGGTCGGCTGCACGATCACCGGCTGATAGATATTGCTGCCGCCCGCATACTCGTACAGATAGTTGCCGGCGTCGTCGCGGCGGTGGAAATACGACAGGCCGGCACTGAAATCGTGGCGCAATCCGCCGGTCGCGAATTTACCCTGGATTACAGCCTGGCCAGCCAGCGGCGATTTCGATTCGCCCAGGCTTTGGTAATCGTAGACGTCGTAATCGCCATTGCCGCAAAAGCCGGGGAACAGGTTTTGCGCGCTGCAACCGTAAGGGAAGGCGGTGTAATCGTCGCGCTTGAACGAATGGCGGTTGGCCGACAGCGTGGCGTGCCATTCCGGGTTGAATTGATACTGGAAGCGCAGCCCGATATTGCTGCTGCTGGTTTGCACCGGCAAGCTCCACGGCTGCTTGTTCAGCATATTGTCGGCCTTGATGCCGGTCGGCAGCGTGGTACCGTTCAGCAATTGGAAACCGGGCGCCGTCACTTGCGATTTCTTTTGATAATCGGCGTCGATTTGCAGCAGCGCTTGTGGCGAGATTTGCCAGTCGAACGCGCCGGAAATGAATTTGCGGTTGCCGTCGGCGCCCTTGATGTAGGAGCGCAGGCGTTCGGCCGCGACGTTGATACGGTAGCCGAAACGCGTGTCTTCGAAGCGGCCGCCCACATCGAGCGCGCCATACAGCGTGCCGCGTTCGCGGGTTTCCACGGTGACCGTGCGCAGCGGCGTGGCGGTCGGGCGCTTGACGATGAAATCGACGATGCCGCCCGGCGCCGCGATGCCCGACTGGAAGCCCGACAAGCCTTTCAAGACTTCGATGCGCTCCTTGTTTTCCAGCGGAATCTGGGTATCGCCGGGAATCGCCAGGCCATCCTTGCGGTAGCTGGAATTATTATCCAGCGCAAAACCGCGGATCGAGAATTGCTCCGAGTAACCGACCGCGTTATACGCGTCGCTGATGCTGGCGTCGTATTGAACCGCATCGCTGACGGAGCGGATTTGCAGGTCCTGCATTTGTTCGCGGGTCAGCACGCTGACCGAGGCCGGCGTCTGCAACAGCGGCGCATCGGAAAAGCCGGCCACCGAGGCGCGGTTGGCGGCGGCGATCCTGGTGCCGGTCACCAGCACTTCGGTCATGGCGGTATCGGCATTGGCGTCGCCATTGGCGGCGGCTGGCTGCGCGGCGGACGCGGAAAATGCCTGCAGCACTGCCAAGGCGGCGATCGATAAATTAGGTGTGGAAATAATGGACATGGCTGCTCTTGTTTCATATCGGCGTGCCGATATGCTGCTTGTTCGGCTGGCGCCAACGCAGGAGCAATCAAAGGGAAGAAACTTTGCGCTTTCCTTCGCTGGCATTATCCAGATCAGGTACGAAGGGTATCTCTCACCCGGAAACAGTATGTACGTTTCCAGGACCCCTAGCGAAAGCGAAGCTTACCACGAACCGGGCCGTCCTCACAAAAAGTGCTGGCGGTTTTACAATAGTGCCTGGGCCACTTGCTGCCAGCCGCCCGGCGATCCCCAACTGGCGCTGGATGGCCAGCGAGGCCGGCCGGAAAGGGGAGGCTGCGTGCGGCCAGGCTTGCCTAGTGGCGTGTTCCGTGGCGTGCTCCTCAGGCTGCCCACAGGCCGGTGTTGCTGCGCCGCATGGCGACGAAACCCGGCGCCGCTTCGATGCGGGCCAGCCAGTCTTGCAGGTGCGGATACGGCGCCAGGTCGATCCCGCCTTCGGGGGCGTGGGCGGTATAGGCGTAGAGCGCCAGGTCGGCAATGGTCAGGCGCGGCGCCGCCAGGTAGTCTTGCTTGGCCAGTACAGCGTCCATGGTAGCGAACAGTTGCGCCGCCACCGCATGCGCCTGCGCCATATCGACCGGTTTCTTGAACACCAGGCCGACCCGCGCCAGCGCCGGGCCCTGCGCCAGCTGGCCGGCGGCGACCGACAGCCAGCGCTGTACTTCGGCGCGGCCGAGCGGGTCGGCCGGCAGCCATGCTCCGGCGCCGTAGCGTTCCGCCAGGTAGACCAGGATGGCGGCCGAATCGCTGATCACGGCGCCGTTGTCGTCGATCACGGGAACTTGCCCGAACCGATTTTTCTGCAGGAATTCCGGACTCTTTTGCTGGCGGCTTCCCAGGTCGATCTCGACCTTGGCGTAGCGCAGTCCCAGCATGCTGAGCATCAGCTCGACGCGGTGCGTGTGCCCGGACAAGGGGTAGCCGTAAAAGGTTATCGTGGAATCTTGTTTGGTCATGTTGCTTCCTGGTAGCGGTGGATGGGGCAGCCTGCATTGATGCCGGATGCGTATGAGCGCTTACCAGTCTAGGGCGGTGTGCGGCGCTATACTACGGAGAGAATAAGAAACACTTATGAGGGAAAAGCATGAATAACGGCTTGTACGAACATATCGAGGTGTTTTTGGCGATCGTCCAGGCGGGCAGCCTGACCGGCGCCGCGATCACCACCGGCATCGGCCAGGCCACCATCAGCCGCCAGTTGGCCGCGCTGGAGGCACACCTGGGCGGCCGGCTGTTTCTGCGCTCCACCCGCGCCATCAGCCTGACCGAACGGGGCGAAACGTTCCGCGAGCATGCGCTGCGGTTGCGCGAACTGATGCAGCAAGCGCAGGCGGCGCCGCGTGAAAACGGCACCTTGCGCGGGCGCATACGGGTCGCGTGTTCGCATGGTTTCGCCAAAAAACTGTTGATACCGATGTTGCCGGAATGGCAGCGCTTACATCCCGAAGTGGAGATCGAATTATTGCTCGCCGATAATGTGTTGCCGGTGGTGGTGGAACGGGTGGACCTGGCCTTCCGTAGCGGCCGCTTGCGGGAATCGGGCCTGGTGGCGCGCCAGGTCGGCGCCTTCGAGCACATCGTGGTGGCCGCGCCGGCTTATCTGCGCCGGCATGGCGTGCCGCTCGCGCCGCGGCAACTGGCGGCCCATCAATGCATCCTGTTTTCAGGGTGGGAGCAGCCGGCCAGCTGGCGTTTTGGCCAGGGCGCCAGCGAGGTGACGGTCGAGGTCGTCAGCCGGCTGCGCATTTCCACGCTCGATGCGATCCAGGACGCGGTACTGGCAGGCTTGGGCATCGCCATCATGCCGGAGTGGTTTTGGCGCGCCGAACTGGAGGACGGGCGTGTGCTGCGGCTGCTGGCCGATCATGCGCTGGAGACGCGCAGCCTCAGCGTCGTCAGCGCCAGCCGCCATGCGCCGGACAGCAAATATGCGGTGTTCAGCGCCTTCGTCGAACACATGCTGGACACGCTGTCGTATGGCAAGCGCGACGGCAAGTAATCAGCAACGCAGTTACAAACTCATTTCCAGCACTTTCCGGCTCACCCCGGCGTTCACTTCGCGCTGTTCGCCGAGGCTGGTCCTGCCGTGCGCTTCCAGCGCTGCCACCACCGCGTCGATGCTGCCGCGGTGCAGGCCGTAATCGGCGAGCCGGGTCTTGACGCCCATCTGTTCAAAGAATTGCTCGGTGCGCACGATGGCCGCTTCGATGCGGCTGTCTTCGTCGCCGCCGGTCAGGTTCCACACCCGCGCCGCGTATTGCAGCAGCTTGGCGCGCTTGCTCTGCTTGCGTACCCGCAGCATGCTCGGCAAGACGATGGCCAGCGTTTGCGCATGGTCCAGGTCGTACAGCGCGGTCAATTCATGGCCGACCGCGTGGGTGGCCCAGTCTTGCGGCACGCCGGCGCCGATCAAGCCGTTCAAGGCCAGCGTCGCGCTCCACATGACGTTGGCGCGCACATCGTAGTCATCCGGCATCGACAGCGCTTTCGGGCCTTCTTCGATCAGCGTCAGCAGCAAGCCTTCGGCAAAGCGGTCTTGCACCGCCGCATTGACCGGGTAGGTCATATACTGTTCCATCACATGCGCATAGGCGTCGACCACGCCGTTGCCGACCTGGCGCAGCGGCAGCGTGACGGTGGTGTCCGGATCGAGGATGGAGAATTTCGGGAATACCTTGCGGCTGTTGAAGGAACGTTTTTCCAGCGTCGACTTGCGCGTCACGACCGAGCCCGAATTCATTTCGGAACCGGTGGCCGGCAAGGTCAGCACGCAGCCGAACGGCAGCGCGGCGTCGACGATCTTGCCGCCGATGGCCAGAATATCCCATGGCTCGCCGTCATGCAGCGCCGCCGCGGCAATGAATTTGGCGCCGTCGATGACCGAGCCGCCGCCGACCGCGAGCAGGAAGTCGATCTGGCCGGCCTTGGCTTGCTCGACCGCCCGCAGCAGGTTTTCATAGGTCGGATTCGGTTCGATGCCGGAAAATTCCAGCACGGTATGGTTTTTCAGCGCGGCCCGCACCTGGTCATACACGCCATTGCGCTTGATGCTGCCGCCGCCATAGACCAGCAGCACGCGCGCCTCGGCCGGCACCAGCCGCGACAGCGCGGCGATCTGGCCCTGGCCAAACAGGATACGGGTCGGATTGTAGAAATCGAAGTTAAGCAAGATGGCTCCCGGCAGAAAAATGCTTCAGTACGGTCATTATGTCCGAAGCAGTCAAAACGCGCCGGACGCCGCTTGAGATTTTGCCGCCGCGGGAGCAGAATGCGCACAACCGTCAACCAGGGAAGCACCATGCCACCAGATGAATTGCAGGAAAACGCCGCCGGCTTGCCGGCGCCGGCGATCGATATGCACCGCGCCATCAACGCGCTGGTCGAGGCGCTCAGGGCGCTGGACGCCAACAGCCAGCGTTTCGAGGCCTGCACCGATCCCGAATTAAAGCGCCTGCTGGCGCACCGCGCCGACACCGGCCGCAAGGATATCGCGATGCTGCTCGAATGGATGCGCCGGCGCGACAGCCGGATGGACAAGGAAATGAAGGAGGCGCTGTTCAAGGCCGGTCCGATCGTGGCGCAGTTTCATTACGAATAGTGAAGGCGCCTGCGGCTAGCCTGCGCCGCGATTTTCCATCCTCGCGTATGGTTCGTTATCGGTGTTTGAAAACGCATCATCACGGAAGGGGAATGCATGAAGTTGTTACCATACCGCGAAGGCAGCTGGTTCGCGGTGCCATTGCAGGGCGGCGGTTATGCGGCGGGGCTGGTGGCGCGCACCGCGCCGTCGGGGCGCATTATTTTGGCGTACATGTTCGGGCCGAAGCGGGCCGCGCTGCCGTCGCTGGCCGACCTGGTCTCCTTGCGCGCCAGCGACGCGGTACGGCGCTTGCGCACCGGCGACATGGGCTTGATCAATGAGCGCTGGCCGGTGATCGGCGACGCGCCGTCATGGGATCGCCATGCGTGGCCGATGCCATCCTTTATCCGCCGCGCCGACGCGTTGAGGCGGGCCTGGTGCGCCACCTATTCCGACGCCGATCCGGCCAAGCTGGAGCGCGAAGAATCGGTCCCCTACGATACCGAAGGACTGGAAAGCGATTCGCTGTACGGTTATGGCGCGACGGAATTATTGATGAGCAAGTTGCTGACGTAGGCGGGATCTACTGTTACGCGCTGCCGTACTTTATTTCTCCAGTGGCGCGGTAGTGAAGCCTACACCGCCTGCATCACGATCTGGATCGCCAGGCCGCCGCGTTCGCGGTTGCGCACGTGCAGTTCGGCGCCGTGGCGCAGCAGCACCCGGTCGACGATGGCCAGCCCCAGTCCGGCGCCGTTGGCCTGGCCGCGCGCGCTGTCGAGGCGGGTGAACGGCTTCAGCAATTGATCGATCTGCTGTTCCGGCACGCCCTGGCCATGGTCGCTCACTTCGATCACCACCCGCCGTGCCGCATTGCTGCCCTTGACGTAGCAAGCGATGTCGATTTCGGTGTGTTCCGTTCCTTCCGTCTTGCCGTAGCGCCGCGCGTTCTCGATCAGGTTGTTGATCACCCGTTTCAAGTCGGTGCCATTGCCCATCACGTGGGCGCCGTCGGCGATGTCGGCGTTGACGATCACGTCCGGCAGGCGCATCGCTTCGCGCGTGCTGTCGCCCAGCAAGCCGCTGATATCGATGCTGGTGAAGCTCGATGCGTCGGTCGGTTTGGCGTAGTCGAGGAACTGGCCGATGATGGCGTCCATCTGGCCGATGTCCGATTGCATGCCGATGCGCGCATCGTCGGGCAGGCGGGCCATTTCGATTTCCAGCTGCATGCGCGCCAGCGGCGTGCGCAAGTCGTGCGAAATGCCGGCCAGGATCACCGCGCGGTCCGATTCGACCTGTTTCAAGTCATCGACCATCTGGTTGAAACTGCGGTTCGCTTCGATGATTTCGATCGCGCCGCGTTCCGGCAGCGGCGCCGGCTGCTTGCCCTTGGCGATATCGCGCGCGGCCGCCGTCAGGCGCGACAGCGGACGGTTGATCAGGTTGGAAATGATGGCCGCGCCGATCAGCGACAGCAGCGACACCAGGCTGGCCCAGCCCAGCCACTGGATGCCGGTCAGGCCGCGGATCGGTTCGCGTTCCAGCATCAGCCAATAGTCGTCGCCGTCGATCTTGAAGCTGACCCAGAAGCCGGACACGCCGTTGACGCGCGCCGAAAACAGCGTGTCGTTGCCGAGCTTGGCCTTGACCAGCGCCTCGATTTCGGGCATCAGCCAGCTGTCCGGCGCCTGCTCGATGCGGTCGTCGTCTTCGCGCAATAAAATGCGGATGCCTTCGTGGCTGACCAGGTCGAACAGCAGCTCGCGCCGCAATTCCGGCGCCGAGTGGGTCAGCGCGGCGTGGGTAATGGTCACCACCGAAATGATGCGCGCCGCGATCTGCTGCGCCTGCGGTTCGCGCTGCGTCACGCTGATCATGCCGATCCACGCGGCGATGCTCATCGTGGTGAGCAGGCCGAGTAATAAAAAGGTCCGCCAGAACAGGCCGCTTTTAAGCCGGGCCAGGCTGATTTCCGGGAAAAACTTCATGCGTGCCTGCCCGCCCGATCAGCGCGGCTGTCCCTCTGGAATGAAGACGTAGCCGAGGCCCCATACGGTCTGGATGTACAGCGGGCTCGATGGATCGGGTTCGATCAATTTGCGCAGCCGTGAAATTTGCACGTCGAGGCTGCGGTCGAACACTTCGTATTCGCGGCCGCGCGCCAGTTCCATCAATTTTTCGCGCGACAGCGGTTGCCGCGCGTGGCGCGCAAACACTTTCAGCACTGAAAATTCGCCGGTCGTCAGCGGCACGGTTTCGCCATTTTTCTTCAGCGTGCGGGTGCCGAGGTCGAGCACGAACTGGCCGAACTCGAACGATTGCGGCGTTTCCGACGGCGCGCCCGGAATTTCATCCGGACCCTTGCGGCGCAGCACGGCGCCGATGCGCGCCACCAGTTCGCGCGGGTTGAATGGTTTCGGCAGGTAATCGTCGGCGCCCATTTCGAGGCCGACGATGCGGTCCACGTCTTCGCCCTTGGCGGTCAGCATGATGATCGGGGTCTGGTCGCCGGCGCCGCGCAGGCGGCGGCAGATCGACAGGCCGTCTTCGCCCGGCAGCATCAAATCGAGCACCAGCAAGTCGTAGCGCTCGCGCAGCCACAGTTTATTCATCGCCGGCGCACTTTCGGCGGTGAACACATTAAAGCCTTGTTCGGTCAGATAGCGGCGCAGCAAATCGCGCAAACGCACGTCGTCGTCCACTACCATAATCTTTGCCTGGTGGCCATGGTTGGACTGCGCCGTTGTATTGCCGCCGGAATTGGTCGTCGATATTGTCGTCATTTGAGGGGTCGTGTTATCTTATATAGGTTGCTATGGTAACGTCTCTTCGCAAGCTGGCAAATGGCTGCGCCAAGGCATTACAAACTGTTACAAACTTTACCCAATTACTCTTACAGCACCGTGTAAAGCATCATACACTGGGGCATCAGTGGAATTAAGCTTTTATGTTTATACGGCATCGCGGAAGAGGAAAACAATGAATATCATCCCCCTAAAACATCACGCCGCTTGCAGCGCATCTTTTAGTATTCGTTCGTCCTTTACCACGGTTATGGCAAGCGGTTTCCTGTTGGGCGCACTGGGCGCCAGCGGCGTTGCACTGGCCGAACCGCCGCAGCGGCGCGACGAAGCGCCGCAAATGCAACAGCAGCGTTTCGAGCCGGCCCGCCTCAGCGAAAAGCATTTTTCCGAGCAGGGCCAGGGTGACACGCGCGCCTTCGACAGCCGCGCCGAAGACCAGCGCCGTGCGCAGCAAGACCGCGCCGAGTCGTCGCGCCGCAATGGCCGTTTGACCCCGGACGAACGGCGCGACCTGCGCCGCCAGATCAACGAAGCCGGCCAGGATATCTACGCCAATCCGCCGCGCCGCTGATACGCTCCTGGCCGCATTTGCACGCTGGCTTGCCTCCGGCTTTGACCGGGCGCAAGCCAGTGTCGTTTCAAAACCTCGCAATGTGTCAATATTTCCAGCTTGCATTAACCTGTGTGTAAGAATAAATTCTAACCCATAGTCTGGCCCCCGCCGTGTTCTGCTGCGCGCACGCCGGCGGCCGCCAGGCCAGCATTGAATGTGGAGCATGCCGGTGTCAGCTAAGCGTGTCATGGCGCATGCCGCAGTCGCTGCTGTACCAGCTAGTGGTATTGCCTTGCCGCAAGGCTTGCAGCGGCGCGCCGATGGCCTGTTTTTCAATATCAAAATGGCAGCTTCGGACTTGCAAGCCGCGCTGGACCAGGTATTCCGGTGCGGCGCCTATTTCTCCGGCCTCGACTACCGCGCTACCGCGTGTTGACGCGCGCGTTTGCATTGGCGCGCCAGGCGGTACAAGAGAGAAAACACAGCGCCAGCCAGTCGCGCTGCCGTATCCGCCTGGTCGATGGCGACACCGTGGTGCGCACCATGGAAGCGGCCAGCGCCGCCAAGGTCTATCAAAAACCGCAGCGCGACATCAAGGCCCTGTTGCGCAGCGTTAATTCGGAGATCGACGTGATTTTTACCGGCGCCAGCGGCGCGAGCTGGACTGGACCTACCAGGCGCCGGAGGATTAGCCGGTCTTACAGACTGACCTTGCCGCGCAACTGTTTCTGCGCGCCATGGGTGCTTTTGCTGTCGAGGCGGCGCCGTTGCGAACCGCGGGTCGGCCTGGTGGCGCGCCGCAGCGCCGGCAAGAAGGTGATGCTGTCGATCATTTCCTGCAAGCGCCGCAACGCTTCTTCCTTGTTTTGTTCCTGGCTGCGCGATTGCTGCGCCTTCAGCACGATTACGCCATCCTTGGTGATGCGCTGGTCGCGCAAGGCCAGCAGCCGTTCCTTGTACGCTTCCGGCAGCGAGGAATGGGCGATGTCGAAGCGCAAGTGGATGGCGCTCGACACCTTGTTGACGTTCTGGCCGCCGGGCCCCTGGGCCCGGATCGCACTGAATTCGACTTCAGCGGGATTGAGGATGTGCTGGACCTGCATGGATAAAGCCTTGTCGGATAAAGTGGCGCGAGCGCCATTGTAGCGTTTGTCGTGGTTTTTGTCGTTTTAAAGGCTCGGAATCGGCGATTTTAGCGGGTTTTTCGGCAAGGTTGATGCCTGTCAACGCTGCTTGCGAGCAGGCTGGTTAGCATGGTTTTAGTCTCTTACCTTTCCGCAACATTGAAGGAGCACCATGCAGGCAATTTCCACAGCATCTATGGCTGGCGCCAGGCAACAGTATCTGAGTTTCCAGCTAGGCGGCCTGGAGTACGGCCTCGATTTCCGCACGGTACAGGAGTTGCGTCCGTTCAATGCGCTGGAGCGGCTGACTTCGGAAGGCGCGGTCGTCAGCGGCGTGGTGGTGTCGCGCGGCGTGATCATGCCGATCGTCGACATGCGGCTGGCGTTCGGCAGCAAGCCGGATACGACCGATCCGCTGACCGACGTGATCATCTTGAAACTGAGTCATTGCGTGATGGGCATGGTGGTCGATGGCGTGACTGATATCGTCACGCTCGACAGTGCCGATATCGTGCCGGTGCCGGGTACCGAAGGGGCGTCCGACGTCGAGTATTTACTGGGCATGGGACAGGTCGGCGGGCGCCGGCTGATCTTGATCGACATCGATAAACTGATGGCGATACGCAAGGTCGGCAGCGGCGCCAGGCAAGCGGCCCAGGCCGCCTGGGCTACTTAATTGCCCAGCTTTTCCAGCTGCTCCTGCAAGTCCAGCCATTCTGCTTCCAGTTGCGCCAAATCCTTGGTGAAGAAGGTTTGATCAGCCAGTAACTGTTTCAACTTGGCTTTGTTGGCCGCATCGTAGATACCCGGTTGCGCCAGCTTGGCGTCGACTTCTTCCTTTTGCGCATTGCGTTTGGCGATTTGCTCTTCCTGGCGCTTGATCTTGTTTTCGATCGGCTTGCGCAAGGCCGCCACGCGCTGGCGCTGCTCGGCGTCGAGGCGCTTCTGGTCGCGCTTGTCGACCGCCGGTGCGGCCGGGGCCGCTGGCGATGCGACCGGCGAGGTGACCGGGAAGTCAGTCTTGTTGGCCTTGCCGGCCGCCGGCAGCACATCGGTGCCTTTGCCCAGCTTGGTCTTGAACAGCCAGTCCTTGTAGTCGTCCAGGTCGCCGTCGAACGGCTGCAGCTTGCCGTCGGCAACGATGATGAATTCGTCGGTGGTGGCGCGCAGCAAGTGGCGATCATGCGAGACCACCACCAGCGTGCCTTCGAACTGCGCCAGCGCTTCGGTCAGCGCTTCGCGCGTTTCCAGGTCCAGATGGTTGGTCGGTTCATCGAGCAGCAGCAGGTTGGGACGCTGCCAGACGATCAGGGCCAGCGCCAGGCGCGCCTTTTCGCCGCCGGAGAAGGGCGCGATGGAACTGGTCACCATGGTGCCGGGGAAGTTGAAGCCGCCCAGGAAATTGCGCAACTCTTGCTCGCGCACGGTAGGCGCAATCTTGGCCAGATGCCATAGCGGCGATTCGTCATGGCGCAGCATTTCCACCTGGTGCTGGGCGAAGTAGCCGATGTTCAAGCCCTTGCCGATGGTGGCGTCGCCGGTCAGCGGCGTCAGCTCGCCGGCGATGGTCTTGATCAAGGTCGATTTGCCGGCGCCGTTCTGGCCCAGCAAGCCGATGCGCTGGCCGATCTGCAGCGAGAACTTGATGCCGTTGACGATGGTCTTGTGGCTGATTTCGCCGGTGCTCTCGTTTTCGATCTGGTAGCCGGCGTCGACGTCTTCCATCACCAGCAGCGGATTCGGCGCGCTGAGCGGCTCGCGGAACTCAAACGAGAACTCCGCGGCGGCGCGCAGCGGCGCCAGTTCTTCCATCTTGGCCAGCGCCTTCATGCGGCTTTGCGCCTGGCGCGCCTTCGAGGCTTGCGCCTTGAAGCGGTTGACGAACGATTCCAGGTGGGCCCGCTTGCGCTGTTGCTTTTCCAGCGCGCCGGCGGCCAGTATCATTTGCGCCGCGCGCTGACGCTCGAAGCTCGAATAGTTGCCCGAGTAGCGCTTCAGCTTGCGCTCGTCGATATGCACCACCACGTTGACCACTTCATCGAGGAAGTCGCGGTCATGCGAAATGATCAGCAGCGTGCCGGCATAACGTTTCAGCCAGTCTTCCAGCCAGATGATCGCGTCCAGGTCCAGATGGTTGGTCGGTTCATCGAGCAGCAACAGGTCGGACGGGCACATCAGCGCTTGCGCCAGGTTCAGGCGCATGCGCCAGCCGCCCGAGAAGCTGGCGACTGGCTGCTGCATCTGGTCCAGCGTAAAACCCAGGCCAAGCAGCAATTGTTCGCCGCGCGACTGTACGGTATAGGCGTCGGCGTCGGCCAGCGCGCTATAGATTTCACCGATGGCGATGCCGTTTTCCGAGCTTTCCGGCTCCGCTTCCAGGCGCGCCAGTTCCGCTTCCAGCTTGCGCAGCGTGACGTCGCCGTCGATGGCGTAGTCGAGCGCCGCGCGATCCAGCGGCGGGGTTTCCTGCGCCACGTAAGCCACGCGCCACTTGGCCGGGAAATCGATCTCGCCCTGGTCGGGGTGCAGCTCGCCGCGCATCATCGCGAACAGGCTCGACTTGCCGGCGCCATTGGCGCCGATCAAGCCGATCTTGTCGCCAGGATTGAGGGTCACGTCGACTTGTTCCAGCAACGGTTTGATGCCGCGCATCAGGCTTACTTGTATAAAACGTATCATTTTTTGCTTTTAAATTGTAGGGTGCTTACCCAACCCCGATATGAATACTGGCGTTGCCGGAATGTCGTACGGGTCCTTACAGTTTCAACTGGTCGGCGGTCAACAGGAACACCATGTCGTCGCCGGCGCTGGTGGTCAGCCAGGTCAGGCCCAGTTGACCGAAGGCGGCTTCGGCGTATGCGCGTTCGTTGCCGATTTCAATCATCAAGATACCGTCGTCGGTCAGCCGTTCGGCCGCGCCGGCGATGATCTTGCGCACCAGGTCCATGCCGTCGCTGCCGCCGTCGAGGGCGATTTGCGGTTCCGCCAGGTATTCTTGCGGCAAGGCACCCATCGATGCCGAATTGACGTAGGGCGGATTGGTGATGATCAAGTCGTATTTCTTGGCAGGCACATTCTGGTACAGGTCCGATTCGATCAGCGTCACGCGCGATTCCAGTTTGTAGGTCTCGACGTTGCGACGCGCCACGGCCAGCGCATCGGCCGAAATATCGACCGCGTCGACCTGTGCGTTCGGGAAGGCGTCGGCCAGCATGATGGACAGGCAGCCGGAACCGGTGCACAGTTCCAGGATGTTTTCCACCTCGACCGGCTCCGGCACCCATGGCGAAAAGTATTCCGGGATCAATTCGGCGATGAAGGAACGCGGCACGATGACACGCTCGTCGACATAAAAGTTGTAGGTGCCGAGCCAGCCTTCATTGGTGAGGTAGGCGGCCGGCACGCGGTCCACGCTGCGGCGTTCGATCACGGCCAGCACCGAGGCGACTTCTTCCGGCAGCAAGCAGGCGTCGAGGAAGGGTTCCAGCTTATCCAGCGGCAATTTCAGCGTATGCAAGATCAGATAGGCCGCTTCGTCGAAGGCTTCGGCGCTGCCGTGGCCAAAAAACAGCTTGGCGGTGTTGAAACGGGTCACGGCGTAGCGCAGCAAGTCGCGTGGCGTGGTGAATGCGGTCGGGGTCATGATGTGTTCTCGAAAAAGCGGTATCCGGATCCGCGACGCGCGGACCCCGGTGGTTCTGATTGTTTCTTGATTGCCTGTATTAGCGTCAGCGCAGCAAATTTTCCAGCGTACGCCGATAAATATTCTTCAGCGGATCGATAAAACGCAATTCGATGTGCTCGTCGATCTTGTGGATACTGGCATTGGGCGGCCCGAATTCTATCACTTGCGGGCAGATCTGCGCGATGAAACGGCCATCCGAGGTCCCGCCGGTAGTCGATAATTCGGTTTCCACGCCCGTTTCGGCGTGGATCGCTTGCGACAGCGCATCGCTCAAGGCGCCGCGCGGCGTCAGGAACGGCAAGCCGCTCAAGGTCCACTTCAGCTCGTATTCCAGGTCATGCTTGTCGAGGATCGCCTGCACGCGGCGCTGCAACTCTTGATGCGTGCTGGCGGTCGAAAAGCGGAAATTGAAATCGATGGCCATGCTGCCCGGAATCACGTTATTCGCGCCGGTGCCGGCATGGATGTTCGACATTTGCCACGACGTCGGCAAGTAATACTCATTGCCCTCATCCCATTGCTCGGCCACCAGTTCGGCCAGCGCGGGCGCGGCCACGTGGATCGGATTCTTCGCCAGTTGCGGGTAGGCGATATGGCCCTGGACGCCCTTGATGACCAAATGGCCGGACAGCGAACCGCGGCGGCCGTTCTTGATCATGTCGCCCAGCGTACCGCTGGACGTCGGTTCGCCGACGATGCAATAGTCGATGTGTACGCCGCGTTCGCGCAGTTGATTGCAGACGATGACCGTGCCATCGGTGGCCGGGCCTTCTTCATCGCTGGTGATCAGGAAGCCGACCGAGCCGGCATGGTCCGGATGGGCGGCGATGAATTCCTCGCAAGCGACGACCATCGCCGCGATCGAGGTTTTCATGTCGGCGGCGCCGCGGCCGTACAGCTTGCCGTCGCGGTGGGTCGGCGTGAACGGTTGCGAGCGCCATTGCTCGACCGGGCCGGTCGGCACCACGTCGGTATGGCCGGCGAACACCAGCAGCGGCGCGCTGGCGCCTTTGCGCGCCCACAGGTTGGTGACGCCGTTGGAAATCATGGTTTCGCAGACGAAGCCCAGCGGCGTCAGCAAGTCGATCAAGTGTTGTTGGCAACCCTTGTCGTCAGGGGTGACAGAAGACAGGGCGATCAGTTTTTCTGTCAGCGCAAGGGTTTTGGAAGTTGTCATGGTCGTGGAACGCGGCTTGGAGGGTGACGGGGATCAAAGGGAAAAGAGGGCGCGATATTGCGCATCGGAAAAACCGACGCTGAATTGATCGTCTTTGTGCAGCACCGGGCGCTTGATCACCGATGGAAATTCCAGCATCACTTGCAGCGCGCTGCCGGCATCGACCACGGCCGCCTTGCGCTCATCCGGCAAACCGCGCCAGGTGGTGCCCTTCTTGTTGACCAGCACATCCCACTGCAGGTGTTTTTGCCACTCCGCAACGATTTCTCGCGTCAAACCCTGCTTCTTGAAATCGTGGAAAGTGAATTCTTGTTGTTGCTCTGCCAGCCAGACGCGGGCTTTTTTGACGGTATCGCAGTTAGGGATGCCGTAGAGGGTGATGGTCATAGTAAAAATCTGCAACGGGGTGGGTGGGAGTCTGCGCGCTGTGACGTGTCAGGCGAAAAATGTTACGCGGAAAAGTTGCGCAAGCGCGATAGCATACCATGGGATGGCTGCTAAAAAGAAAACCCGCCGGCATCGATGATGCGGGCGGGTACTGGATGTTATCAGTACGGCAATCAGCAGCTGAAAGCCTGTTTCAGGGCTGCCAGGCCATCGGTGTAGATGCCATGAAACAGTTGGACCGCTTCATCGTCGCTGACATGGAGCGGTATAAAGCTGCCCGACCAGGTCACCAGCGCGCTGGCTGGGGTGCCGCCGGCGCCGACCTTGATCGTCGATTGATAGCCGGTCACCGGAAACGGCGCCTGCACAATCGAATAGGTGTAGCTGCGGCCAGGCTGGTCGAACGCTTCCAGCCGCTCGACGATGACCTCGCCGCCTGGCGTTTGCAGCGAGCGTACCCGGCCGCCTTCGCTTGGCACGCTGCTGGGAATATAGGGCAGCCAGTCCGGCAGCGAATTGAAGCCGCCGATCAATTGCCATACGCGCTCGGGCGTGGCCGGGATTTCCAGCGATACCGTGGTGTGCGCCATCTTGTCGCTCCTTTTATTGGCCCTGTTGCGTGCTGGACGGCAGCGGCGCGTTCGGCGCCACCAGTTGCTGGGCGCGCATCTCGTCCCAGAATGCGGCTGGAATAATCGCGTTCAGCGCGGCCTGGTCTTCGGCGATGCGGTCCGGGCGGCTGGCGCCTGGAATCACGGCCGCGACGGCCGGGTTGGCCAGCGAGAATTGCAGCGCGGCAGCCTTGATGCCGACGCCATGGCGCTGGGCGATCGCCTTGATCTGTTCGACCTTGGCGATGATGTCCGGCTGTGCCTTCTGGTATTCGAAATGCGTGCCGCCGGCCAGGATGCCCGAGCTGTACGGACCGCCGACGACGATATCGACATGTTGCCTGGCCGCTTCCGGCAGCAGGCGCTGCAAGGCGCGTTCATGGTCGAGCAGGGTGTAGCGGCCGGCCAGCAAAAAGCCGTCCGGTTGCGCTTCGCTCAGGTCCAGCGTCAATTCGCACGGTTCGACCCGGTTCACGCCCAGGCCCCAGGCCTTGATGACGCCTTCTTCGCGCAAGCGTGTCAATACGCGGAACGCGCCTTTGCGGGCGATATCGAATTGCGCCAGCCAGTCGTCGCCATAAAAATCTTGCGCGATGTCATGTACCCAGACGATGTCGAGGCGGTCGGTTTTTAAACGTTTCAGGCTGTCTTCGATCGAGCGCAGCGTGGCGTCGGCGCTGTAATCGTTGATCATCTTGTTCGGGCGGCCGAATTCGAACAGGCCGCCTTTTTCACCCAGGTCGCGGCTGGCCGGATCTTCCAGCTGGTCGAGGATGACGCGGCCGACCTTGGTGCTCAGCACGTAATCGTCGCGCTGGTGCCTGGCCAATGCCTGGCCCAGGCGGATTTCCGCCAGGCCGGCGCCGTAGAACGGTGCGGTGTCGAAATAACGGATGCCGTGTTGCCAGGCCGCGTCGACCGTCGCCATGGCTTCTGGTTCAGGAATGTTGCGGAACATATTGCCCAGTGGCGCAGTGCCGAAACCCAGTTTGCCGGTCAGTTTGTCTTTGATGCTCATGGTGTGTCCTTGAGTGAGTTGCGAGTAAGTGAGAGCAGTGTAGCTTGCCAAGTTAAGCCTGTCTAAGACATAATTGGCTTAACTTGAGTCCTGTGGGGTCTGATATGCTGGAGCTACGTCAATTACATTATTTCGTCGCCGTCGCCGAAGAAGAGCACGTTGGACGCGCCGCCGAGCGGCTGCATATCTCGCAATCGCCGCTGAGCCGACAGATTGCGCAACTGGAAGAACGGCTGGGGCTGACCTTGTTCGAGCGTAGCCAGCAGCGCATCCGGCTGACCAGCGATGGCCACATCTTCCTGGCCGAAACGCGGGCCTTCCTGACCCATGCGAGCCGGCTGGAGGCGATGGCCAAACGGCTGGGCAAGGGCGATGAGGGCGGCTTGTGCATCGGCCATATAGAGAATGCCATGTATTCCGGTTTGCTGCCGAACGGCTTGCGCGCCTTGCGGGTGAGCCGGCCGACCGTGCATATCGCGCTGTACAACATGGATTCTGCCGAGCAACTGGAAGGCTTGCGCCAGCGTAGCCTGGACATTGCGCTGGTATGCGAACCGCCGGCGCCGGACGACCCCGACCTGGAGTGCGCGCTGGTGCTCAGCGATCAAATGTTGCTGGCGCTGCCAGAAAACCATCCGCTGGCGACATGTGCGCAATTGACGGAAGCGGATCTGCGCGACCAGGAATGGATCGCCATGGGACACAAGGAAACCAAGCTGAGGCATA
Source organism: Janthinobacterium agaricidamnosum NBRC 102515 = DSM 9628 (assembly GCF_000723165.1). Classification (NCBI taxonomy): domain Bacteria; kingdom Pseudomonadati; phylum Pseudomonadota; class Betaproteobacteria; order Burkholderiales; family Oxalobacteraceae; genus Janthinobacterium; species Janthinobacterium agaricidamnosum. The sequence goes on along the minus strand of NZ_HG322949.1, from coordinate 3,568,488 downwards.
ACGTGTTTGTCAGCGCTTGCGCCGAACAGTTTTCGACGCTGGGTCTGGTGGCGGCCGGGCTGGGCATCGCGATGATACAGAGCAGCCTGCGCCGTCATGCGCCGGCCGGGGTGGTGTTGCGCGAGTTACCGTGGTTCACTTACCGGACCCAGATGTGGGCCGCGTGGCACAAGGTCAACCTGCGCCCGCTGGTCGGGATCTTCCGTGCAACCCTGCTGGCCAGCGCCGCGGAATCAGGTATCGAGCGTAAATGACGTGAACGGGGCAGCCGGCGCCGGCTGGGTGTCGGCCTCGGCCTTCTTGCCGTCCGGTCCATTGTTCAGCAGCCACATCAGGTTGGACGCCGAATCGGCGTTGGCCAGCGCTTCTTCCTGGCTGATTTTGCCATCGCGGAACAGTTGCAGCAGCGCCAGTTCGAACGATTGCGAACCGGGTGACATGCTTTTTTCGATCGCTTCCTTGATCTGGCCGATATCGCCTTGCTCGATCAAGTCGGCGATATGGCGCGTATTGACCATGATTTCGACCGCCGCCGTGCGCCCGCCCGCTTGCAGCGACGGCACCAGCCGTTGCGACACGATGGCTTTGACGGTCGACGATAAATCTTGCAGCAGGGCGCTGCGGTTTTCCAGCGGGTAAAAACCGATGATGCGGTTCAAGGCATTGTAGCTATTGTTGGCATGCAAGGTCGCCAGCACCAGGTGGCCCGATTGGGCGTAGGCCAGCGCCGCCGCCATGGTTTCCTTGTCGCGGATTTCGCCGATCAGGATGCAATCGGGTGCCTGGCGCATCGAATTGCGCAGCGCGGTATGGAAATCGCGCGCATCGCTGCCGATTTCGCGCTGGTTGACGATCGAACGCTTGTTCTTGAACAGGTATTCGATCGGGTCTTCCAGCGTCAGGATGTGGCCTGAGCGCAATTCATTACGATGATCCAGCATTGCCGCGATGGTGGTCGATTTGCCGGAACCGGTGGCGCCGACGATCAGCATCAAGCCGCGCTTTTCCATGATCAGCTCGGCCAATACCGGCGGCAAGCCCAGTTGCGACAGCGGCGGAATGTTGACCGGCACGTAGCGGAATACGGCGGAAATACTGCCGCGCTGACGGAAGGCGGAGAGCCGGAAACGGCCCAGCGCCGGGACTGAAATACCCAGGTTCAGCTCGTTTTCGCGTTCCAGCTCGGCCAGTTCGGCCGGCAGGCAGACTTCGGACAGCAGCGCGTGGATGTTTTCGGTGGTCAGGGCTTGCTGATTGACGGGCATCAGCGTGCCGTTGATTTTCAGATGGACTGGAGAGTTGACCGCGAAAAACATGTCCGACGCGTTTTTCTCTTGCATGAGCTGGAACAAGCGGTCCATTGCCATCTGAATTTCCTTTGTCGTGATGGTCAACTAGCCGGAGTTGTTCCGGCCAGTTCACGTTACGCTATCTGCTTAGATGCCGCGCAACAGTTCGTTGATGCCGGTCTTGGCGCGGGTCTTGGCGTCCACGCGCTTGACGATGACGGCGCAGTACAGGCTGTAGCTGCCGTCTTCCGATGGCAGGTTGCCCGATACCACGACCGAGCCGGCTGGCACGCGGCCGTAGCTCACTTCGCCGGTGGCGCGGTCGTAGATCTTGGTCGATTGGCCGATGTACACGCCCATCGAGATGACCGAGTTTTCTTCGACGATGACGCCTTCGACGATTTCCGAACGGGCGCCGATGAAGCAATTGTCTTCGATGATGGTCGGATTGGCCTGCATCGGCTCCAGCACGCCGCCGATGCCGACGCCGCCGGACAGGTGGACGTTCTTGCCGATCTGGGCGCAGGAACCGACGGTGGCCCAGGTATCGACCATCGCGCCTTCATCGACGTAGGCGCCGATGTTGACGTAGGACGGCATCAGCACCACGTTCCTGGCGATGAAGCTGCCGCGGCGCGCCACGGCCGGCGGCACCACGCGGAAACCGCCCTTGGCGAAGTCGTCGGCGCTGTAGTTGGCGAACTTGGTCGGGACCTTGTCGTAGAACTGCATGGTGCCGTCGGACGTCATCACGCTATTGTTTTCCAGGCGGAAAGACAGCAACACGGCTTTCTTGACCCACTGGTTGACCACCCAGTCGGCGCCGGTCTTTTCGGCAACGCGGATGCTGCCGTTGTCGAGGCCGTTAATGACGTGGGCCACGGCGTCGCGCAATTCGGCGCTGCCGTTGGCCGGGTTGATGTCGGCGCGGTTTTCCCAGGCCTGGTCGATGATTTGCTGAAGTTGTTGCGTCATGATGGTGTGCTCTTATTGGTTGAGGGTTTTGCAGAATCGGACGATGCGCTGCGCGGCTTCCAGGCCTTCCGCCGCTTCGGCGACCAGCGCCATGCGGATGCGGTTGCGGCCCGGGTTGATGCCGTGCGCGTCGCGCGCCAGGTAGCTGCCTGGCAAGACGGTGACATTATATTCGGCGTACAGGCGTTGCGCGAACTCGGTGTCGGACAAGCCGGTCCGGCTGACGTCGGCCCACAGGTAAAAGCCGGCGTCGGGCAATTCGACTTGCATCACTTGTTGCAGCAGCGGCGTGATGGCGGCGAACTTGGCGCGGTATTGGCTACGGTTTTGTTCGACGTGGGTTTCGTCGTTCCAGGCCGCGATAGAGGCCATTTGCACGGCGGGGCTCATGGCGCCGCCGTGATAGGTACGGTACAACAGGAATTTCTTCAATATTTCAGCGTCGCCGGCCACGAAGCCGGAGCGCATGCCCGGCACGTTGGAGCGTTTCGACAGGCTGGAAAACACCACCAGCCGCGCATACGGCCGCTCGACGCTGGACAGGCCCAGCGTGTGGGCCGCTTCCAGCGCACCCAGCGGGGCATGGTCGCCATGGTAAATCTCGGAATAACATTCGTCGGCGGCGATCACGAAATCGTAGCGCTCGGACAGTGCGAACAAATGTTCCCAGTCGGTCAGCGTCAACGTGGCGCCGGTCGGGTTGCCCGGCGAGCACAGGAACAGCAATTTGACGCGCTGCCAGACGTCGGCCGGCACGCTGTCGTAATCGCAGCCGAAGTTGCGGCTCGGATCGGAATTGACGAAATACGGCTCGGCGCCGGCCAGGTAGGCCGCGCCCTCATAAATCTGGTAAAACGGGTTCGGGCTGATCACCAGCGACCTGGCGGCCGGGTCGATGACGGTTTGCGCCAGTGCGAACAACGCTTCGCGCGAACCGTTCACCGGCAGGATCTGGGTGGCCGGATTCAGTGCCGGGATGCCGTAGCGCCGTTCCAGCCAGCCGGCGATGGCGCCGCGCAGGGCCTCCGAACCGATGGTGGTCGGATAGCTGGCCAGTCCGCCGATATGGTCGACCAGCGCTTGCTGGATGAAGGAAGGTGTCGGATGTTTCGGTTCGCCCATGCCCAGGCTGATCGGGGCATAGTCAGGATTGACCGTCACGCCGGCAAATAATTGACGCAGCTTTTCAAATGGATAAGGTTGCAGTTTGTCGAGATGTGGATTCACGTGGGTGGCCGCCTGAAGCGATAGAGAAGACAGACAAAAGAAGACGAAGTTCGGGCTGACATTATAGCGTTGTTGGAGTGCAATAGTGGATTGCGGCAGTGATCATGCTGCCTGGATGATGTCCAGCCGCCGCCGGGCGGGTTAAAATACGGGATGTCTACCATTCTTGCCATTGAAACCTCTTCCGAACTCGCCTCTTGCGCCTTGTTGCGCGGCGAGATAGTCATCAGCCGCGATTCGTCCGGCGTACGCACCCATTCGCAATCGATCTTGCCGATGGTGCAAAGTTTGCTGGCCGAAGCCGGCATCGCCTTGTCCGACTGCGATGCGATCGCCTACGGTTCCGGCCCCGGTTCCTTCACCGGCGTGCGCACCGCTTGCGGCATTGCCCAGGGCCTGGCGTTCGGCGCCAGTTTGCCGGTGGTGCCGGTGGTCACGCTCGATGCGATGGCATTGGCTTGCCATCGGCAAGGCTCCGGGAAGGATATATTGGCGGTGCTCGACGCGCGCATGGGCGAAGTGTATTGGGCGCAATACCGTTATGACGATGGATTGACGACGGTGTCCGCGCCGGCCTTGTGCGCGCCCGGGGCGGTGCGGCCGTGCGGCGCCGTCACCGCTTGCGGCAACGGTTTTTCCGCTTATGAGGCCGAATTCGCGGGACAGGATTTCGCCGCCGGCGCGCTGGCCGATATCATGCCGCACGCGGTGCAGGTCGGCCAGCTGGCGCGCATTGCGTTTGCCGAAGGAAAATTTGTCGCGGCCGCCGACGCGCAGCCGCTGTATCTGCGCAACAAGATCGCCTACACCAGCGCCGAGCGGCGCGACATGCAAATCGCGAAGGCCGCCACGGAGGCCGCGGCATGACGCGGCAATGGGATGTGTCCCGGCTGGATTACCAGCCGATGACCGAGAGCGATGTGGACGATGTGGTGGCGCTGGAAGAGCGCGTTTATCCGCATCCCTGGACCCGTGGCAATTTTCTCGATTCGCTGGCCAGTGGCTATCAATGCTGGATCGTGCGCGGCCCCGATGCCAGGCTGCTCGGGTATTTCTTTTTGATGCCGATCGTCGATGAGGCGCATTTGCTGAATGTCGCGGTCGATGCCGATATGCAAGGGCAGGGGCTGGGACGCTTTTTACTGAACCAGTCGGTGGCCTGCGCGCGCGGCTTGGGCATGGTGTCGGTGTTGCTGGAAGTGCGGCCGTCGAATCTACGGGCGCTCGACATTTACCAGCGTTACGGTTTTCAGAAAATCGGGCGGCGCAGGGGATATTATCCGGCAGCCAACCAGCAACGTGAGGACGCCATCGTGATGCGTTTGGGAATATGAGCCTGCATTCTGGCCGCAGCGTGGTTTTCCTGGAAGAAATGGGTGTCGGTCCCTTGTGGCGCTTGCGCCATGGCGCCGTTGAGCTTGACGCGCCGGTGGTCGAGCCGGTGGCGTCCGTTGTTGACGCCGTGGCTGTCGTGGCTGTCGTGGCGGAGGTGGTTGAGGTGGCTGAGGCAGTTGCGGTGCAAAGCGTTGCAACGCCTGAGCCTGAACCCGTTGCCGCTGCCATCGTCGAAGCTCCCGCAGCGCTTGCCGATGACGCCTCGACCGCCTGGTTCGACGACGCGCCCGCGCCGCCGCCATTGGCGCCGGTCAGCGCTGCGGCGATTGCCGCGATGGATTGGCTTGAATTGAAATCGGCTGCCGCCAAATGCACCCGTTGCGAATTGTGCCGTGGGCGCAAGGGCAGCGTGTTCGGCCGTGGCGACCAGCATGCCGAATGGCTGGTGGTCGGCAGCGCGCCGAACCGGACCGATGAACGGGACACCCGCCCGCTTACTGGCGAGGCCGGCCAGTTGCTCGATAATATGCTGTTGGCGATCGGCTTGCAGCCGGATGCCAATGTCTACGTGACGAATCTGGTCAAATGCCGCCCGGTCGATGCCAGCGGCGCCGAGCGCGTGCCGACCGAGCAAGAAGTGGCCGCCTGCCGGCCGTACCTGGAACGCGAAATCGCGCTGACCCGGGGCCGCACCATGCTGACGCTGGGCCAGGCCGCGGCGGCCGGCTTGATGTCCAGCCCGGCGCCGGCGCGCGGCAAGGTGCGCCATCTGGGAGCGGTCGCCGTGATCGCCACCTACCATCCGGACGATATGATGGGCAAGGCGGCGCCCAAGGCCCGCGCCTGGGGCGATTTGTGCCTGGCCAGGAATACCCACGCCGCTAGCCATGCCGCTACCAATGCCGATCCCGGCTGATAGTTTCCAGATGCAATTTGAGCGCCGCTGGGGGCATTTGAATAACCCCCATGTGCGCGCACTGGCGTGGTTGCTGGATGCGCCCGACTTGCTGGCGCCGGAGAGCCCGCACTGGCATGGCCAGATCGCCAGCCTCGGCCCTGTCACGCAACACACGAGCGGCTGGCTGGCGGCGCTGCAAGACGATCCGGCGCCGCTGGATGCCGCGCTGGGCAGCCGCTTTTATTCCCGCCTGGGCCTGTACGCTGAAAAGCTGATGGCGTTTTATTTCGAACAGCATGGCTTGCTGGCCGCGCACGGCTTGCAAGTGCAAGCCAGCCGCAACGACACCATCGGCGAATTCGATTTCCTGTTGCGCCAGGGCGATGCCTTGCTGCACTGGGAATTCGCGACCAAGTTTTACTTGCTGGAAGGTGCGCCCGACGCAGGGAGGTTTAACAGCCTGGTCGGACCGAACCTGGCCGACACGCTGGGTTTGAAGATGCGCAAGATACTCGACAAGCAACTGTCGCTGGCGCTGCATCCGGCCGCGCAACGCTGGCTGCCGCAGCCGGTCGAGCGGGCGCAGGCGCTGGTCAAGGGCTGGCTGTTTTATCCTGGCGGCACGGTGCCGGCGATGGAAGGCATTTCGCCGCGGCATAACCATGGCTTTTGGTGCGCCCTGGCCCAAGTGGCGGCCTTGTCCTTCGAGCGCTTTATCGTGATGCCGAAACTGTTATGGCTGGCGCCGTTGAAGCTGACTCAGGGGCAAGTGTTGAGCCGGCAAGAGTTGCAGGCGCATTTGGCCGGCGCGGCAGCGCCGGTGATGGTCGCCGCCGTGATGCAACACGATGGCTGGGAAGTGGAAGCGGCGCGTGGCTTCGTGGTGCCGGATGACTGGCAGAGGCAAGCCGCCGAGCGGCGATTATCTGGCAAGCTGCCGGCTTAGCCTGATGCCGGGGCTTACCGGAAAATTCTTTCGTGGTTAATGCTTTTGCTCGCCGATCAGCGACAGCGAATCGTGTTCGCGCTGGCTGGCGGCGTGCTTGCGCATGATCATGTACATGGTGCCGGCGACGAACAGGCCGAACAGCACGATGATGACGTTCAGGTTCAGGTGCATGCGGATCATGATCGAATACACGGCCAGCATGGTCAGGATCGACAGGTTTTCATTAAAATTCTGTACCGCGATCGAGTGGCCGGCGCTCATCAGCACGTGGCCGCGATGTTGTAGCAGCGCATTCATCGGCACCACGAAGAAACCCGACAGCGCGCCGATCAGCACCAGCAGCGGATAGGCCAGCCACACCGAATGCACTTGCGTCATCAGCATGACGATGACGCCCATGGCGATGCCCAGCGGGATCACGGTCAGCGATTTGCGCAGCGGAATGAAGCGCGCCGACAAGACCGCGCCCAGCGCGACGCCGATGGCGACCACGCCGACCAGGCTGGTGGCTTTGTCGAACGGCATGTTCAGCGATTGTTTGGCCCATTCCAGCACGATCAGCTGCAAGGTGGCGCCGGCGCCCCAGAACAGCGTCGTCACGGCCAGCGTGATCTGGCCCAGCTTGTCTTTCCACAAGATGCTGTAGCAATTGGCGAAGTCGGTGATCAGCTTGATCGGATTGCGTTCCTGGTGCGGGTAGACACAACCGGTCAACGGAATGCGCAAGTTGAACAGCGCGCCCAATATATAGGTGGCGACCACCACGCACAGCGCCGCTTCGGTCGGCGTGGCGATGCCGGTGTCGACCAGCGGCAAGTCGAAATGGAGCAGCATGCCGGACACCTTGGCGCTGACCAGCGCGCCGCCCATGACGGTGCCGAGTATGATCGACGTGACGGTCAGGCCTTCGATCCAGCCATTCGCGGCGACCAGTTTTTCAGCCGGCAGCAATTCGGTCAGGATGCCGTACTTGGCCGGCGAGTAGATTGCCGCGCCGAAGCCGACCACGGCGTAGGCCAGCAGCGGGTGGACATGGAAGAAAATCAGGCCGCAACCGAAAATCTTGATCAGGTTAGCGATGAACATCACGCGGCCCTTGGGCAGCGCGTCGGCGAAGGCGCCGACAAAGGCGGCCAGCAAGACATAAAACAGGACGAACGATAATTTCAGCAGCGGCGTGATCCATGCAGGCGATTGCATGGAAATAAGCAAGTCGATTGCGACGAAGAGCAGGGCGTTATCGGCCAGCGAAGAAAAGAACTGCGCCGCCATGATGGTGTAAAAACCACGATTCATTCTTAGAGCCTGAAATCATATCTGGATTGCTTTATACCATGAATTACCGGCAATTCCTAAGAATTGAACCCTGTGCAGCGGAGCGCGTCCGGTAAAATACGGCTTTCATATTACGCTGTAGAAACGTTATGCCGAGGCCGATTACCGCAACCATTCATCTTGACGCCATGCAGCAAAATCTGGCGCGTGCCCGGGCCTGCGCGCCTTCCGCCAAGGTATGGGCGGTGGTCAAGGCCAATGGGTATGGCCATGGGCTGGAACGGGCCATGCGCGGTTTCGCCGCTGCCGACGGTTTGGCGCTGGTCGAATTCGACAATGCGGTGCGCTTGCGCGAGCTGGGCTGGAACAAGCCGATCCTGATGCTGGAAGGATGCTTCGATGCGAGCGACCTGGCAACCATGTTTCACTACGGCCTCGATGGCGCGGTGCACAATCTGGAGCAGATGGCGTTGCTGGAAGCGGCGCGCTGGCCCGGCAAGATTAATATCAATTTAAAAATGAATACCGGCATGAACCGGCTCGGCTTCATGCCGCAGGTATTTGCCGGCGCCTACGCGCGGCTGCGCGCGATACCCTCGGTCGGCGCCATCACGCTGATGACGCATTTTGCGAACGCCGATGAAACCGTGCATCCGCGTTTGCCGCTGAGCGAGCAGATCCGCCGCTTTCAACTGGGCGCGGCCGGCATCGCCGCGCCGCGCAGCCTGTCCAATTCGGCAGGCTTGCTGCGGCATGGCCTGGCCAGCGACTGGGTGCGTCCCGGCATCATGCTGTACGGCGGCACGCCGGGCGGCAACAGCGCCGATACATTCGGCCTGTTGCCGACCATGACCTTGAACAGTGAAATCATCGCGATCCAGCAGATTGCCGCCGGCGAAACGGTCGGTTACGGCAGCCGTTTCCTGGCCGACAAACCGACCCGCGTCGGCGTGGTCGCCTGCGGTTATGCCGACGGTTATCCGCGCCATGCGGAACACGGCACGCCGGTGCTGGTCGATGGCGTACGCACTACTTTGATCGGACGGGTGTCGATGGACATGATGACGGTCGACCTGACCGATATTCCCGCTGCGCAGGTCGGCAGCAAGGTGGTATTGTGGGGACGCGGCTTGCCGATCGACGAAGTGGCCCAGGCCGCCGGCACCATCGGCTACGAGCTGATGTGCGCGGTGGCGCCGCGCGTGCGCATCGGCGAAGCCTGATGTCCGATACCGGATTCATTCTCTCTTCTATTAGTTAGTCTATCCATGGCCAAAGCAAAAACCCATTACACGTGCAGCGAGTGCGGCGCCATCAGCAATAAGTGGACCGGCCAGTGTTCCTCCTGTAATCAATGGAATACCATGGTCGAAACGCTGGTCGAGGCGCCCGGCGCCGGCAATAACCGCTATTCGAATCCGCCGCAGCATATGTCGCTGGCGCAGACCGCGCCGGTGCTGTCGCTGGCCGATATCGATGCGATCGACGTGCCGCGCTTCGGCACCGGCATCGAGGAATTCGACCGGGTGCTGGGCGGCGGCATGGTGTCCGGCGGGGTGGTGCTGATCGGCGGCGATCCGGGCATCGGCAAGTCGACGCTGCTGTTGCAGGCGCTGGCGAATATGTCGCACCAGAAAAGCGTGCTGTATGTCAGCGGCGAGGAATCCGGCGCCCAGATCGCGCTGCGCGCCAAGCGGCTGATGATCGACGCCAAGGATTTGAAGCTGCAGGCGGAAATCCAGCTGGAAAAAATCCTCGGCACGCTGGCCGACCTGAAACCCGACGTGGCCGTCATCGATTCGATCCAGACCGTGTATTCCGATGCGCTGACGGCCGCGCCCGGTTCGGTGTCGCAAGTGCGCGAATGCGCGGCGCAATTGACGCGGGTCGCCAAGCAGACCGGCATCACCATCATCCTGGTCGGCCATGTGACCAAGGAGGGCGCGCTGGCCGGGCCGCGCGTGCTGGAGCATATCGTCGATACCGTGCTGTATTTCGAGGGCGATGCGCATTCCAGCTTCCGGCTGGTGCGCGCGATCAAGAACCGTTTCGGCGCCGTCAATGAGCTGGGCGTGTTCGCGATGACGGAAAAGGGCTTGAAGGGGGTCTCGAATCCATCCGCGCTGTTCCTGTCGCAACACGATAACCAGGTCGCCGGCTCTTGTGTGATGGTGACGCAGGAAGGTACCCGGCCATTGCTGGTGGAAATCCAGGCGCTGGTCGACACCAGCCATTTGCCGAATGCGCGCCGGCTGTCGGTCGGCCTGGAGCAAAACCGGCTGGCGATGCTGCTGGCGGTGGCGCACCGCCACGCCGGTATCGCGGCGTTCGACCAGGATGTGTTCATCAATGCGGTGGGCGGCGTCAAGATCACCGAACCGGCGGCCGACTTGGCGGTATTACTAGCGATCAACTCGTCGATGCGCAGCAAGCCGTTGCCGCGCGGCCTGGTGGTGTTTGGCGAAGTCGGCCTGGCCGGCGAAATCCGCCCGGCGCCGCGTGGGCAGGAGCGCTTGCGCGAAGCCGCCAAGCTGGGTTTCTCGCTGGCAATGATCCCGAAATCGAATATGCCGAAACAGGCCATCGAAGGCATGACCATCATCGCCGTCGAGCGCATCGAGGAAGCATTCAACAAATTGCGCGATCACGAATAACTGTTTTGATGGCGTCGCCGGCGCAAACGTAATTGTCTTTTGGAACTATAATATTCGCCTTTGGCAATGGGCTGGATCAAGATTGCCGCATTTTTAGAATTATTTGTTATCGGATTTAAAATTGTCAGTTGAGCAAAGGCAGGCGGCGCGCAAGATCTTGCGCTCCAAGGGAATGTTGGTGATCGATGGTGACGACCCGGTTGCAGCGCGTGTGATGGATATCGGCCACGGTGGCTTGTCGGCACTGGTGGCGCAGCCGGTCAAGGGTGGGGCCAAGGGTAAGATTCTGTTTGAAATGTTTTACGATGGTAAATTGAATATCATCGAAGCAAAGATTTTAGTGTCGCATTGCATCTTCAGCAGTGCCGGTTTCAAGGTCGGTTTGACGTTCGTTAACCTCGATATGGCGGTAATGAGCGCAATTTCGAAGTACATGAGGTAAGATGGCGGCTGGTCAGGCAAGTTGATGCCTGATATAGACGGGTAAAACCGGGCTTGCTCGACGTTTTGATCTTTCAGTAACAGTAGATAATTGTCCATGAAGAGATCGACGCCCGCCATGCCACGCGCTGCCGCGCCATCTCTTGCGGGGCGTGCCGGCGATTCGGGCGCCATATCGTCAAACCGGGATGGAACGCGCCATGTTTAACTCCACTATCAATAAATACTCGGCCCAGAATACGCCGCAACCGCAGTCGCAGATTTCCGCCGATGTCTACGCTAAAGTCGAACGCGTGATGTCGACCCAGACCAAGGGTGTCTCCAAAGTCAACGATGCCTTGACGCGCGACCAGACCAAGCTGTCCGGACTGGGACAATTGCAAGCCGCGCTGGCCAAGTTCCAGTCGATTGCGCAAGGCTTGTCCGGCAATGGCCTGGCCACGTCGGCCTCGTCGTCGACCAAGGGCATCCTGAACGCCATCACGGGCGGCAAGAGCGTTGCCGGCACTTACGATATTGACGTCAAACAATTGGCGCAAGGCCAGACGCTGACCAGCGGTCCGCAAAAGGCCGCCGACACGGTGATCGGCACCGGCGCGCCGGCCGTCATCAAGATCGAGTTTGGCACCAATGACGGCAAGGATTTCAAGCCGGGCGAAGGCAAGTCGCAAACCATCACGATTAAAAGCGGCAACAATACCTTGCAGGGCATTGCCGCCGCGATGAAGGAAGCCGGCATCGACGCCAGCGTGGTCAAGGGCGACAGCGGCTACACGCTGGCGATCAATGGCAAGACCGGCGCTGAAAACAGCATGCGCATCAGCGTCACCGGCGATGCCGCGGTATCCGATTTGCTGACCTACAGCCCGGGCAGCGCCAAGGGCATGACCCAGAACCAGAAGGCGCAGGATGCCTTGTTGACGGTCAATGGCAAGGAGGTCAAGAGCGCCAGCAATACGCTGGACAAGGCCATCGAAGGCGTCAAGGTTGAATTGACCGGCGCCGGCAAGACCAGCCTGACCATCGCCAGGGACCCGAAAGAGATCGCGGCCAACGTCGGCAAGCTGATCGATGCCTACAATGAACTGAACACCAAGATGCAAAGCCTGCAAAAAGGCGCGTTGAAATCGGATACCGCGCTCAACCAGGTGACCAGCCAGATGCAACAGGTGCTGCGCGCCGCCACCAATGGCGTGCCGACGTCGGTACTGGCCAAGGCCGGCATCACCTTTGGCAAGGATGGCAGCCTGGCGCTGGACGATAAAAAACTGAAAAGCGCCATCGAGGCCGATCCGGAAGGCATCAGCAAGTTGTTTACCGATAACGGCAACGGCGTGGCGGACAAGTTCGCCGCCAAGGTTGCCGAGCTGACCGGCGACAAAGGCACGTTGCGGCGTGAAGTTACGGCGGTCAACAAGGACATCACCAGCTTGACCAGCAAGAAAGCTGAAATCTCGAAGGCGTTGACAACGCAAGCCAATGCGCTGGTGAAGCTTTACTCGCAGCAAGAGGCGGCGGGCAACAGCGGCTTGCCGGGCTTTGCCGGCGGCGGAAAATCGCTGTTCGATTTCATGGCGTGATGTAGCGGCGGGCCGCGGCCGGCGAAAAACGCCGGCGGCGAGCTGCCGGAAGTCTTCTTGAACGACTTGGCTGGCCGCCCCTTGCGGCGCCACTGGCCAGAACTGATTCCCCGCTTTATTCTCGAATAATCCGCCTCAGGCCGGTTCGTATGCACCGGCCGATGTTATTTGTGTAGACTGTTTATCTATCATAAGTACAGGGAGCATGATGAACGACCTTACCTTGCGCCAGGATGCGCGCGTGATCGGCCTGGTTGGCCTGGCGCATGGCGTTTCGCATTTTTACCATTTGATCCTGGCGGCGCTGTTCGTCTGGCTGAAACCGGCCTTCGATTTATCGTATGCCGAGCTGGGCATGCTGATGACGGTGTTTTTCATCATTTCCGGGATCGGCCAGGCGCTGGCCGGTTTTGTGGTCGACCGTTTTGGCGCGCGCGCCGTCTTGTTTTCCGGCATCTCGCTACTGGGCCTGTCGGCGCTGCTGCTGGCCAGCGCCCACAGCTACGGCATGCTGATGGCAGGCGCCATGCTGGCCGGCGTCGGCAACAGCGTGTTTCATCCGGCCGACTACACCTTGCTGTCCCAGCGCGTGTCGGCGGCGCGCCTGGCGCACGGTTTTTCGGTGCATGGCATCAGCGGCAATATCGGCTGGGCCTTGTCGCCGCTGTTCATGACGTTTGTCGCCACCCGTTCCGACTGGCGCACCGCGCTGCTGTGCGCCGCCGTGCTGCCGTTTGCCGTGCTGCTGATCCTGTTCCTGAACCGGCATGCATTGCGGCCCGATCCGTTGGCGGTGCACCAGAGCGTAGCGGCGGGCGGCAACACGCTGGACTTCTTGCGTCTGCCGTCGGTGTGGATGTGTTTTGCATTCTTCTTCATTACCGCGATCGCGCTGGGCGGCATCCAGAGTTTCGCCACGGTGGCGCTGGTGAAGCTGTATGACATGAGCCTGGCGCTGGCCACCAGCGCCTACACCGCGTACATGCTGGCGTCCGCGGTCGGCATGGCATTCGGCGGTTTTGTCGGTGCGCGCAGCCAGCGGCACGACCGCAATATCGCGCTGGCGTTTGCAGTCGCCGCCTTGCTGGCGGTACTGCTGGCGTTCGCCGCGGTGCCGGCCTGGGCGGCACTGGTGCTGATGGGCGCGATTGGCCTGGCGTCCGGCGTGGCGGGGCCGTCGCGCGACTTGATGATACGCGCCGCCGCGCCGAAAAACGCCACCGGCCGCGTGTATGGCGTGGTGTATTCCGGGCTGGACAGCGGCCTGGCGGTCGGCCCGCTGTTGTTTGGCGCCCTGATGGATGGCAATCATCCATCGCTGGTATTCATCCTGATCGGCGCCTTCCAGGCGCTGGCAATCGCCACCGCGGTCGGCGTGGGCGGTAACACCCGTGCGCGGCAACTGGCATAAGCCGGGACGGACAGGCTACGATTAACCGGCAATATATTGCCCGGTAATCGAGGCCTGTCCCTGGTTTTCTTGCTATCTCACAAGTTTTGCTGACTTGCTCGCAGGTATTATATTTTTGCGCCACGCGCCATTTTCCACGTCTTTTTTCACCATCGCGTATTGCATTTTGCATCGTGAAATGACGTGACCAGCTTGTGTATCCATCTCGTCTCACGCAGAGAAATTTCGTTCCGTATCATGGGATTTTATATTTAAGTATTTGAAATTAAACGATTAAAATTTACTCATGTGTCTTATATAAGACTCTTGCTGCCTTGCACAAATGAGCCTACTATTTGTTTAACGGATGTCGTTTTTTAACTTGAATGTCAATAGGAGAGCACCATGGCAACTCGTGAACAGCAAGTCGCAGCGCTGCAAAAAGACTGGGATACCAATCCGCGCTGGAAGGGCGTCGTGCGCAATTACACCGCCGAAGACGTGGTTCGTCTGCGCGGCTCCTTGCAAGTCGAGCATACGCTGGCCAAGCGCGGCGCCGAAAAATTGTGGGACCTGGTCAATCATGAGCCCTTCGTCAATGCGCTGGGCGCGCTGACCGGCAACCAGGCCATGCAGCAAGTCAAGGCCGGCTTGAAAGCGATCTACCTGTCGGGCTGGCAAGTAGCCGGCGACGCCAACAACGCCGGTGAAATGTATCCCGACCAATCGCTGTATCCGGCCAACTCGGTGCCGACCGTGGTCAAGCGCATCAACAATACCTTCACCCGCGCCGACCAGATTCAATGGTCGGAAGGCAAGGACGATATCGATTTCTTTGCACCGATCGTGGCCGATGCGGAAGCCGGTTTCGGCGGCGTGCTCAATGCCTATGAGTTGATGAAATCGATGATCGACGCCGGCGCTGCCGGGGTTCACTTCGAAGACCAGCTGGCGTCGGTCAAGAAATGCGGCCACATGGGCGGCAAGGTGCTGGTGCCGTCGCGCGAAGCGGTGGAAAAACTGACCGCCGCGCGCCTGGCGGCCGACGTCATGGGTACCTCGACGCTGGTGATTGCCCGCACCGACGCCGAAGCGGCCGACTTGCTGACGTCCGACGTCGATACCAACGACCGGCCATTCTGTACCGGCGAGCGCACCGTCGAAGGTTTTTACAAAACCCGTCCCGGCATCGAGCAGGCGATTTCGCGCGCGCTGGCGTATGCGCCGTACGCCGACCTGGTGTGGTGCGAAACCGGCAAGCCGGACCTGGAATTCGCGAAGAAATTCGCCGACGCGGTGCATGCCAGGTTCCCCGGCAAATTGCTGGCCTACAATTGCTCGCCATCGTTCAACTGGAAAAAGAACCTGGACGATGCGACCATCGCCAAGTTCCAAAAAGAACTGGGCGCGATGGGCTACAAATTCCAGTTCATCACATTGGCCGGTTTCCATGCCTTGAACTACGGCATGTTCAACCTGGCCCACGGTTATGCCCGCAATCAGATGTCGGCCTTCGTGGAATTGCAGGAAGCCGAATTCGCCGCCGCCGAAAAAGGCTTTACCGCCGTCAAGCACCAGCGCGAAGTCGGTACCGGTTATTTCGATGCGGTCACCCAGGCCATCCAGCAAGGACAAAGCTCGACCACAGCTCTGCACGGCTCAACCGAAGACGAACAATTCTTCGACGCCAAAAAAGTCGCCTGATACTGTATGCGTAGAGGGCACCGGGCAGGGGAATATTCCTGACCATCAAGCCGCGCCGGCGATCCCGGCGCGGTTTTTTCGTTTGTGCGGTCGCCGATCCATGGGCCATCGTGCTGGAATTGACAATCGAATCACCGTTGAGAGGAAGGCAATGAAGTGTGATAATGCCCCGATACGGGTGAGGCATTTCCCCGGCTCATACAAGGATAATCATGCAGCAGGCAAACGCTGGAAAAGACTCGGTATTACTTGATCCGGTGGTGGCGCCGCGGATTGCCGCCGCGCGGCTGCTGATCGGATTGCTGCAAGGCATAACGCTGTATTTCCTGTCCAGCGCCATGCTGGGCAAAACCTGGCCGGCCAGCGATCCGTATGTATTGGGGCCGTTGCTGCTGATGAGTGTGATCTTGCCGGTATTGCTGATTTCCAGCCTGGGCCATATGGCGGCCCGCCGCATCGCGCTGTGGATGGCCAGCGCCGCAGTGATCATGGTGATGCTGGCGGTGCACGATATCTGGCGCAGCGGCGGCCTTGAACCATGGAGCGTTTACCGTAACACCGGTCCGATGTCGGTGCTGTCGGGCTTGCTGATAGTGTTCAGCATCGCCGGCTTTTTCATCGCCCACACGCTGGTGCTGGCCGGCGGACTGGACCAGCGCCGCATCGCCACCTATCCGACCCATTTTGAAACCGCCTGGAAGCTCGGCATCCAGTTGCTGTTTTCGGCATTCTTCGTCGGCGTGCTGTGGCTGGTGCTGTGGATGGGCGCCCAGCTTTTCCTGCTGATCAAGCTGAACTTCTTGAAAGAATTGATCGGCCACTCGTGGTTCGTGATCCCGGTGACGTGTTTCGCCTTTTCGTGCGCGATCCACATCACCGACGTGCGGCCGGCGATCGTGCGCGGTATCCGCACCTTGTTGCTGGTGCTTATGTCGTGGCTGTTGCCGGTGACGGCGCTGCTGGTGGCCGGCTTCCTGCTCAGCCTGCCTTTTACCGGCATCGAAAAGCTGTGGGCCACGCGCCGCGCCACCTCGGTATTGCTCGGCACGGCCGCCGTGCTGGTGCTGCTGATCAATGCCGCGTTCCAGAATGGCCAAGTGGGGCAGGGTGTGGCCCGGGTGATCAAGCTCAGCACCCGGCTGGCCGCCTTGCTGCTGCCGCTGGTGGTCGGCATCGCGATCTACGCCCTGGCGGTGCGCGTGATCGAATATGGCTGGACCTCGGACCGCATCATCGCCTGCGCCTGCCTGGTGGTCGCCACCTGTTATGCGCTGGGCTATGCGTGGGCGGCGCGCCAGAACAGCAGTTGGCTGAGCCAGATCGCCGAGGTCAACGTGGCCACCGCCTTTGTCGTGCTGGCCGTGCTGTTCGCGCTGTTTTCGCCGCTGGCCGATCCGGCCCGGCTGGCGGTCGCCAGCCAGATGGCGCGTTTCGAGGCCGGCAAGACCAGCCTCGACAAGTTCGATTTTGCGTACCTGCGTTTCGAGGGCGCCCGTTACGGCCGCGCGGCGCTGGAACAGTTGAAGGTGCGCAGCAGCGGCGCCGATGCGGCGCTGGTCAGGGCCGGCGCCGACGCCATATTAAAACGCGCCAGCCGCTGGAGCGACGAGGTGCGGCTGAAGAATGTGGCGTTCAATCTGACGGTGCGGCCGGCAACCGCGCAATTGCCCGACAGTTTTTTGCGCCAGGATTGGAGCGTGCCGAAACAGACCTGGTATTTGCCCGACTGTATGAAGCAAGTCGGCAAGCATTGCGACGCCTATCCGCTCGACTTTAATGGCGACGGCAAGCCGGAGGTATTACTGGTTTCCAGCGAGCCGGGCAGCGAGGCGCTGCTGCTGATGGAAAAGGCCGATGGCAGTTGGCAGGCCTACGGTCATATCAATTCCTCCCTGCTGCGCTGCAAGCCGCTGCGCGAACAACTGCGCGCCGGCGACTTCCGGCTGGTCGCGCCGCGGCTCAAGGAACTGGAGATCGGCGGCAAGCGTTTGCGCCTGAGTCTGTTGAGCGATGTTAACGATGCCGACGACGCTGAAAAGTGCGTCAAGGACGATCATGACGCGGACTCGGCCGCGCCTTGAGTCAGGCATTCCGGGCGGGATTCAATGGCGGATCTTGACTTGCCGCACATGCCGTTCCAGCTCGTTGAACGAGGGCCGCTCGGTCGCTGAAATGACCTTGCGGCCGAATTCCACCGCCAGCGCCGGTGCATAGCCGTTCAGGCTGGCCAGCAGCGTGACCTTGACGCACTGGAACATCTTCGACGTTTCATGGTGCTTGCGTTTTAACAGGCTGGCCAGCGGCGCGACAAAACCGTAGGCCAGCAAGATGCCGATGAAGGTGCCGACCAGCGCCTGCGCCACCAGCACCCCCAGTTCCGCCGGCGGCAAGCCGACCGACGCCATCGTATGCACCACGCCCATCACCGCCGCGACGATGCCGAACGCCGGCATCGCTTCGGCCAGTTGCGAAATGGTCTGGATCGGCATTTCGGCGTCTTCATGATGGGTCTCGATTTCGTTATCCATCAGGTTTTCGATCTGGTAAGCATCCATATTGCCGGACACCATCAAGCGCAAATAATCGGTGATGAATTCCAGGATATGTTCATCCGACAAGGTGTACGGATATTTGACGAACAGCGGGCTGCGGTAGGGATCGTCGATATCGTCCTCGATCGACATCAAGCCTTCCTTGCGGATTTTGCTGAGGATTTCATACATCAGCCCCATCAATTCCATATACAGCGCCTTGGTGTATTTCGAGCCTTGCAGCAAGGTCGGCAGCGCGTTCAGCGTGGCCTTGATGGCCTTGCCGTCATTGGCGACGATAAAGGTGCCGACCGCGGCGCCGCCTATCATCAGCAATTCCAGCGGTTGGAACAGCGCGGCCAAGTGGCCGCCCTGCATGGCAAATCCGCCAAAAACGGATAATAAGACGACGAGAAATCCGAGAATAACTAACAAAACCTTACTCCTGCAGTAATATTGCTGTGTCGCAATGTTACTCTTGTTCTGGGTGGCTTAGCCAGCGGCGCGGCAGTTTAATGCAAGATTTTTTGCGGTGCAGCAGACTATTTCTGCGTCAGGCTGGCCACCAGGAAGTCGATGAAGGTCCGCATCCGTGCCGGCAAATGCGCGCGGCTGGGATAATACACGTACAGGTCGGCCGGCTCCAGCGTGTAGTCGGGCAACACGACTTGCAGGCGGCCGCTATCGAGATATTTGGCCAGGTCCCATTCGGAGCGCGGCAAGATGCCGTGGCCGTCGAGCGCCCAGCCCAGCACCACGTCGCCATCGTTGCTGGCCACCGCGCCGCGCACTTTGACGGTGTCCACCTTGCGGCCTTTTTCGAGCCGCCAGATGCCGTAGGCGTCGTCGTTTTGGCGGTGCAAGATGCAGCGGTGACGCGTCAAGTCGTCGGCCACCTGCGGCACGCCGGCCTGTTGCAGATAGGCCGGGGAGGCGCACAGGAAACGCCGGTTCGACATGATCTTGCGCGCACTGAGCCGCGTGTCCGGCAATTCACCGAAGCGGATGGCCAGGTCATACGCTTCCTCGACCAGGTTGATCGGCCGGTCGGTCAATTGCAGCCGCACTTCGACGTCGGGATGGCGCTGCGCGAAACGCGATACCAGCGGCGCGATCACGGTGCGCCCGAAACCCAGCGTGGAGTTGACCTTCAGCAAGCCCTTCGGTTCGGCGCGGCCGCTGGACACCGATTCTTCCATGTCGCGGATTGCGTCGAGAATCCGGGTGGCTTGCTGCAGATAGGTTTCGCCTTCGGCGCTGAGGCTGATGCGCCGGGTAGTGCGGTTGACCAGGCGCACGCCGAGCCGTTGTTCCATCAGCATCAAGCGCTTGGTCACCGCCGGCGGCGTGACGCCCAGTTCGCGCGCGGTGGCCGACAGGCTGCCCAGCTTGGCCAGCAAGACAAAGAACGCCAATTCCGACTGGATATCATTTTTCACTTGAAGTTAATAATGGTTTTCATTGCGGTAAATTATACGACTATGTTTGAATAGTATGCTTGCGGCATTCCTTCTTCCTTAAGAAAGCCCATCATGAAAATCGTCGACATCCGCGAAAAAACCATCCCGATCAGCTCGCCGATCCGCAACGCCTACATCGATTTCAGCAAAATGACCTTGAGCCTGGTGGCGGTGATCACCGATGTGATCCGCGACGGCAAGCCGGTGGTCGGCTACGGTTTTAATTCGAATGGCCGCTACGGCCAGGGCATGCTGATGCGCGAACGCTTCATTCCGCGCATCCTCGAAGCCGACCCGGCCAGCCTGGTCAGCGATGACGGCGGCAACCTCGACCCGCACAAGATCTGGGATTGCATGTACACCAATGAAAAGCCGGGCGGCCACGGCGAACGTTCGGTGGCGATCGGCACCATCGACATGGCGATCTGGGATGCGGTGGCCAAGATCGCCGGCCAGCCCTTGTACCAGTTGCTGTCGGAACGCTACGGCACCGGCACGCCGGACAAGAAAATTTTCGTCTACGCGGCTGGCGGTTATTATTATCCGGGCCAAAGCCATGACGCGCTGAAGGATGAAATGCGCAGCTATATCGACCGCGGCTACACGGTGGTCAAGAAAAAGATCGGCGGCGCCTCGCTGGACGAGGATTTGCGGCGCATCGATTCCATCATGGAAGTATTGCAGGACGGCCAGAAACTGTGCGTCGACGCCAATGGCCGTTTCGACCTCGACACCTCGATTGCCTACGCCAAGGCGCTGCGCCAGTACGACCTGTTCTGGTATGAAGAGGCGGGCGATCCGCTCGACTTCGAATTGCAAGCCACTTTGCGCAACTATTACGACAAACCGATGGCGACCGGCGAGAACCTGTTCTCGATGCAAGATGCGCGCAACCTGATCCGTTACGGCGGCATGCGCGCCGACCGCGACTGGCTGCAATTCGATTGCGCCTTGAGTTATGGCCTGGTGGAATACTTGCGCACGCTGGACATGCTGCAGCAGCACGGCTGGTCGCGCAGCCGCTGCATTCCGCACGGCGGCCACCAGATGTCGCTCAATATCGCGGCCGGATTGGGCTTGGGTGGCAATGAATCCTATCCGGATTTATTCCAGCCTTTCGGCGGTTTCCCGGATGGCGTATCGGTCGAGCAAGGTTATATCACCATGCCCAAGCTGGTCGGCATCGGTTTTGAAGGCAAGGCCAATCTGTACAGTGAAATGCGGGCGCTGAGCGGCCAGTGATGCCGGCCGCTGCATTGTTGATTACATCTTGTTGAAGGCGTCGGCCAGTTGCTGGATATCTTCTTGCCACGCCAGTTCGGCGGACTTCAATGGATGTCCGCCGCGTTCGCGCACCGGGTTGGCCGGCGGGCTCCATTCGGCGCCGGCCAGCGGCAGCGCATGCGCCATGTCCAGCCGTCCGGCGGCAATGTCGTCGCGCAGCCGGGCCAGCGCAAGGTGCGTCACGAAAGTGGTGTCCTGGGCGAAATGCTGCGCCATGGCGTTGACGGTGTCTCGGTTGACGGTAATGGGAGAGTTTGCTTTGAACTTCACATATAAAGCGTCGATTTTATTCTTGGTGACGATGATGTTCCACCTTTTGCAATGTGATTGAGGGCCTGCCATCACAATTGTATTGTCCAGGGCTTGCTATGTGCAAGTCCTGGACGGGCTGTGGACGATCAGCGTCAAGCAGCATCGCTTGCCAGGAACGCCGTCAGGTCGGCGCTCGAGCGCACCTTGCCGATGAAGGGGAACACATTCTTGATGGAAAATTCGTGCAAATCCGCCCGCAGGCTGGTCATCGCATCTTCGGCAAAAATCACCGCATAACCCTGGTCGGCGGCCGCGCGGGCCGTCGATTCGATGCCGAAATTGGTCGCGATGCCGGTCAGGATGATGGTGCCGATGCCGCGCCGGCGCAATTGCTGGTCCAGGTCGGTACCCTGGAACGCACCCCACTGGCGCTTGGCGATGACGATATCGCCTGGCTGGTAACCCGCTTGCGGCACCAGTTCGGCGGCGTTCTCGGGCAGCGGCGGCGCGGATGGCGGACGCGACAGCGCGACATCGGCCGGCAGATGCAGCAACTCTTTCACCAGTACCCGCACATACACCACCGTGCCGCCGCGCCGGCGCATCGCTGCAGCCAGTTGCACGCTATGGTCCAGCACTTGCTGCGCGGAGTGGGGCGCCAGTTCGCGCGCCACATTGCTGTGCTGCAGGTCGATCAGCACCAGCGCGGTGCGGCTGGGGTCAAACGAAATCGGGTTCATGCCGGCTCCTATATGTGAGGGTGTACTCAGATATTATACGTTATAATCTGAGCATGTCCTCAGATACCATGCCATCCTCTTCCGCCGTCCGGCGCAAACCCCAGCAGCGGCGCGGCGCCTTGCGCGTGCGCGCGATGCTGGAAGCAGCCGCCGAGGTGATGGGCGAGGTCGGCTATGATGCCGCGACGATGACGGCGATCGCCGCGCGCTCGGCGTCGTCGATCGGCGCCGTATATCAATACTTCCCGAACAAGGACGCCATCGTGCGCGCCTTGCGCTCCATGTATGGCGAGGAAATGGAGCGCCGCTGGGATGGCTTGATCGCCGATGCGGCCCCGCTCGGCGTGTTGGAATTGTCCGAACGCATCATCGATTTGATGGTGGGCTTTGTCATCGAACGGCCGGGTTATTTCGCGGTCTTGAATGCGCCGCTGAATTACCAGCGCGACGCCGATGCGCGCCATCGGCTGCGCGAAAAATTCGGCCGTGCCTTCCAGCAAAAACAGCCGGCCTTGAACGATGAGCAAGCCTTGCGCATGGCCAATGTCGTGTTGCAAGTGGTGAAAAGCCTGAATCCCTTGCTGTCGCCGGCCGGTGCGGCCGAGCGGCGCGCGCTGGTGGCCGAGTTCAAGCTGGTGCTGTCGAGTTATTTGACGGCGCGGCTGGCCTAGTTCTGTGCTTTAACTGTGCGATCACCGGCAAATCGGCGCTTCCCCTATAATCTCGCCATCATGAATTTTTTATCACACTATTTCCTGATGAAACGGTAGCCGCATGACTAAACTTTGGACATCAACCTGGCTGACGATGAGCGGCCGCGTGCTCGGTTCGTTGCTGGTGCTGCTGTCGGCGGCGTGGGGCGCGCTGGCCTTGTGGTATCACCTGGCGGGCGGTCTCGCGGCCCAATCGATCGGCGCCGTCTTGTGGGCCGCGCTGGGCATCGGTTCGGTGCTGCTGTGGTGGCAGCGCGGTTCGGCCCGCGCCTTGCTGCCGTATGGCGCGGGCTTTGTGTTGATGCTGGGCTGGTGGAGTCTCATTGCGCCGTCGCAAGACCGGGTCTGGGCCGACGACGTGTCGCGCATGGTCAGCGGCAGGGTCAATGGCAGCCTGGTGACGCTGGATAACGTGCGCAATTTCGACTGGCGCAGCGATACCGATTACACCGCGCGCTGGGAATCGCGCACGTATGACCTGGATCGCTTGAAAACGGTCGATGTGGCGCTGTCGTACTGGACCGGGCCGCTGATCGCGCACACGCTGGTGTCGTTCGGTTTCGACGATGGCCGCTACCTGACGTTTTCGATTGAAATCCGCAAGCAGCGCGGCGAAAGTTTTTCCGCCATCGGCGGTTTCTTCAAGCATTTCGAAACCAGTTTGATTGCCGCCGACGAACGCGATATCTTGCGCGTGCGCACCAATGTACGGGGCGAAGACATGCAGCTGTACCGCGCCATGATGCCGCGCGCGGCGATGCGTTCGCTGTTCATGGCCTATGTGGACGAGGGCTACGAACTGCAGCGCGCGCCGCGTTTCTACAATACGTTGACGGCCAATTGCACCACCATCATTTTCGAAATGGCGCGCCGCATCGTGCCGGGCCTGCCGATGGATTACCGGCTGCTGGCCTCGGGCTACCTGGACCGCTACCTGTTCGACGTCGGCGCATTGGTACCAGGCTACACCTTCAGCCAATTGCGCGCGGCGGGCCATATCACGGCCCGCGCGCGCGCCGCCAACGAGACCCCTAACTTTTCGCAAGCGATACGCGCCGGCATGCCGCTGGCGCCGGCAGTCAAGCAATAACACACCGCGGGCATGGCCTGCTTTATACTGGCGGGTCTGATATCTGTTAAGGCCCGTTATGCCATTTTCTTCACTGGGTCTGATTCCCGCGCTGGTCCGCGCTGTCGACAAGGCCGCTTACACCGCGCCGACCGCGATCCAGGCCGGCGCCATTCCCGCCATTTTGCGCGGCAGCGATGTGCTGGGCGCGGCGCAGACCGGCTCGGGCAAGACCGCCGCGTATTCTCTGCCGCTGCTGCAAGCGCTGATGGCGCCCGCGAACGGCCCGCGCCAGGTGCGCGCGCTGATCCTGGTGCCGACCCGCGAACTGGCGGTCCAGGTGGGCGACACGCTCACCGCGCTGGCCAGGCACTTGCCGCTGCGCCTGAAAATCGCCGTGCTGTTCGGCGGCGTATCGATCAATCCGCAAATGATGGGCTTGCGCGGCGGCGCCGACATCGTCGTCGCCACGCCGGGCCGCTTGCTCGACTTGATCGACCACAATGCCTTGACATTGTCCGGCGTCGCCATGCTGGTGCTGGATGAAGCCGACCGCTTGCTGGACCTGGGTTTCAGCGAAGAATTAAAACGCATCCTGTCGCTGATGCCGGCCAGGCGCCAGAACCTGTTTTTCTCGGCCACCTTTCCGCCAGACGTGCAGGCGCTGGCCGACACCATGCTGCGTGATCCGGTGCGCATCGAAGTGGCCGCCGAGCCGCACAACGCGCCCGACATCGTGCAGCGCGTCATCAAGGTCGACGTGGCGCGCCGCACCCAGCTGCTCAAGTATCTGATTCTGCAAAACCACTGGGACCGGGTGCTGGTCTTCGTCGCGACCAAATACGCGGCCGAACACGTGGCCGGCAAATTGCAGCGCGGCGGCTTGCATGTCGGCGCATTGCACGGCGAATTCAGCCAGGGCACGCGCAGCCAGGTGCTGGCCGACTTCAAGGCTGGCCGCTTGCAAGTGTTGGTGGCGACCGACGTTGCCGCGCGCGGGATTGATATCGCTCAACTACCGGCCGTCGTCAATTACGACTTGCCCCGTTCCGCGGTAGATTACATACATCGCATCGGACGTACCGGCCGCGCCGGCGAAAGCGGCGTCGCCATCAGCTTTGTATCGGCCGATACCGAAGCGCATTGGCGCCTGATCGAAAACCGCAACGGCCTGCGTCTGGCCCGCGAACAGATCGCCGGTTTCGAGCCGGTGGCAGTGGCCAGGGCGGTGACATCGGTGACCGATACCGTCAATGGCGGCATCAAGGGGGCGCGCAAGAGCAAGAAGGATAAATTGCGCGAAGCGGCGGCAAAGAATGATCCGGTTGAGTAAGATGGATTGGACAGCATGGCTACTCAAGCTATCACCATCAGGCTATTGACCGCGGACGACGCCGGCGCATTCAAGGCCTTGCGCTTGCTGGCGATCGACAGCGATCCCGGTGCGATCGTGTTTTCGCGGGACGAAAAAGAAGCGCGCACGCTGCAGCAGATCGCCCAGCGCATTACGCCGGATGCCAGCCAGGCGGTGTTCGGCGCTTTTGACGGGGAACAATTGATCGGCATCGTCGGCTTGAAGCGCGGCGACTTGAAAAAGACGCTGCACAAGGCGACCATCTGGGGTGTGTTTGTCGATCCCGCTTATCGCGGCAAGGGCATCGCCGGCGAGTTGATGCGGGCGCAAATCGCCCGCGCCCGCGCCGACCAGGGCTTGTTCCAGCTGTACCTGGGCGTGAACGCCGACAATGCGGCGCCCAGGAAATTGTATGAGTCGCTGGGTTTTGTCGCCTTCGGTATCGAACCGCGTGCATTGCGGCTTGGCGACCAATTTTATGACGAACAGTTGATGACGCTGCAATTACAATAAACGGGGACATGCAATGGTGATGCGGATGAGGAGGCGGATAATAAGCGGCCTGGCCTGGATGACGCTGATGTGCCTGGCGCTGGCGGGATGCCAGACCGTCAAGCCGCCAGCGGGTGCCGGCGGCAATGCGCCGCATGATGCCGCCGGCGCCCCGGTCAAGCCGGGTGGCGATGACCTGGCCGCGACCTGGTTTAATCCGCCAGCCGAATTTCCCGGTATTTGCATGAAGCTGGCCAACAGCGGCGCCTTGCATTTTGTTGGCGGGTTTACTTTTTATAACCCCGGCCATTGGTCGTACGACGCGGCCAAGTCCGAACTGCGCATACAACTGGGCGGCAATCAGGCATTTCCGCTGGAAACGGCGCAATACCAGCTACAGCAGCATGCCGGATCGCTGCTGCGGATCGACGCCGCCAAACGCACGCTGGTCTATGCGGTAGGTCCGGAAACCGACACGCTGCATTTTGGCGGTTTTGTTTTCTATCGAAAGATTGCCTGCCCGAATTAACTCGCGCTGTCCTTGCCTGCCACCAAATCCATGCGCCGCCGCAAGCGTTGCGCTTCCTGCGTATCGCCGGCTTGCCGGGCGCGCAGCGCCTGCACGCCCAGCCAGGCCAGCAGCGGACGCGACCAGCCCTGCGCCGATGCGGTGTCGACCGCCGTGGCCAGCAAGGCCGGGCTGGCCCGGTTACTGCGGAACAGCACGCCGGCCGCGACCAGTTGCGCCAGCGGGTCCTTGATGGCCGCCACCGCGGCGGCGGCGGCCGGCTCCGAGCCGGCGCCGGCGGCCGCGCGATGCGGTTCCGGCAGCAGCGCGATATCGCCCGCTTGCGCCTTGCCGGCCAGATAGGCGGCATACGCGCGGTCGGCCGGAGCGGCGTCCTGGTTCAGTTGGTCGAATCCGCCGCAATCGTCGAAGACCAGGCTGGCCACGCGGGTGGCGCAGCGCACCAGCTCCAGGCGCGCCACCAGCTCGATCTTGCCGGTGGCGGAGATGGCATCGCGGGCGCGCTTGAATTCGCTGGTTTCGACCAGCGCCTTGCCGTTCAGGTAGGCCGCTTCAAAACGCTCGATCGAACTTTGCGCATTCATTTTCCAGTCGGGTACCGGCGGGCCGCTGGAGCAGCCGGCCAGCGCGGCGCTGATGGCTGCGCTGATCAACAGGCGCGACGTGAGTGACACTTTTTTCATGGCAGTTTGATCTCCGGATCGCGTTTGAACGGCCATTTGCGGTTGATTTCATTGACCAGCTGTTCGACCTTGCGCAAATTGGTTTCGACGTCGGCGCGCAGCGGCCCCAGGTCGGCGGTGGCGGCCCTGGCGTTGGCGCCGACGGCTTGCGCCTCGACCAGCACCGCGTCCAGTTTCTTCATGCTGTTGCGGGTGTCGGCCAGCAAGGCATTCAATTGCACGATGGTGGCCTGGGCGTCGGTCATCACGCCCTTGTCGCCGAACACGCGCTGGTTGGCGTTGCCGATCAGCCGGTCCGCTTTCAGGGCCAACTGGTCGACCGTCACCAGCAAGGTGTTGGCACGAGTCATCAGTTGCTGCGAATTCTTGTCGTCGCCGGCGATCAGGCCCATCGCGCCGGCCGGGCCATTCAGCTTGCCGGTGACGTCCTGCACATTGTGCAAGGCCTTGTCGAGCGAAGAATCGGCGGCGGTCAAATTGCCCAGGTTGGCCAGCAAATCCTTGGCGGCGGCCAGCAATTTCGGAATTTCCGCGCCGGGGTCGCCGATCAGCAAGTCGCGCGAGGCGCCGTCTTGCAGCGGCGGATCGTCCGGGATGCCGCTGAAGGCGCGCAGCTTGGCGCCGCCGACCAGGCCCCGTTCCAGCGTAAAGATGCTGCTGCTGCGCAACCAGTGCGCATCGCTGCGCGGCACGTCGATCAGCACCCGCGCCTTGCCGTCCGGCCCCAGTTCGATGCGCCGCACGCGGCCGACCGGGAAGCCGGAAAAGGTCACGTCCATGCCGACCACCACGCCGTCCGAATCGTCGGCCTTCAAGATCAGCCGCTGGGTCGCTTCGAAGGCGCCGCGCGCATACATCAGATACAGTACCGAACCGGCCACCAGCACGAACATCAGCACCAGCAAGATGCCGGCCTTCAATTCAGCGTTGCGCACCGGCGGCGCGGCCGGCAGCGCGGCGTCCGGGATTTCAGCGGGCGTAGGGATTTTTTCAGTCATGGTCTGGCGTCTTTATTATTAATAGTAATTACTGATCAGCGAGGCAATCTCGATGATCAATATCACGGAAAACAGGCGCAGCATTTCGGACAAGCCATGCGCCGCCATCAGGCGCTGGTAGCGTCCGCCGGATGCATCGTCATAAAACGACGACGCCATCGGGATCAAACCGACCGCGAAACTGAAAAATACTACTTTCAGCATCAGGATCAGCGCCACCGCCGGATTGAAGATCTGCCCGACCACCCGGGTATAGCCTTGCAGCGCCCACGGCGTAAAACCGTAGATGGTCAGATAGGCCAGGATCAGCGACATTACGCAACTGACGGCGGCCAGCATCCATACCGCGAAGATGCCGGACATGACGCGCGGGAAAAACTCGCGGCGCAGCAAGTCGGCGCCCTGGCGTTGCAGCGTGGTCAGCGCGCCGCTGGCGCGTAGCTGGGCAAATGCGATTCCGTCCGGCAAGGTGATGCGCAGCGCGACGAATAGCGCGGCCGTCAGCGGTATCAATTCCAGCACCAGCACGCGCACCACCATTTCCAGCGCATAACGCGACAAGCCGTAGCTGAGGGCGGTGACCACCACGATGCGTATCAGCACCAGGCTGACCAGCGCCGTCAGCACGGTGAACCACAGCAAATTGGGGGTGGTGCTGAGCACGATGCGGCGCGCCAGCACAGGACGGTGGGACTTGCTGAAACTGGATGGCGACAGGCCCAGCGAGAAAATCAGCACGGCGAAATGCACCAGGCGCCACCAGCTGTAGAGCCATAACATGGCGCCGCGGTGCACGCGGCGCAAACCGGGTAGTAGCGAGACAGGTGAAATCATGTTGGCATCTTATCACTCGCTACCAGACAGGCACGGTCAATTGTGCGGGCCGGCTGGAGCGATACGCTGGTTTGCATTGTAGTTACTTTCCAGGAAACGAGGCGACAATCGCGTCGGCAGCCGCGCGCACCCGCGCCGAGCGGCTCAAGTCGCTGTGCATGACCAGCCACACATCGTAATATTCGATACGCTCGGGACAGATGCGTTGCAGCCGCGGATCGATATCGCCCAGGTGGGTCGCCAGTTCGGCGATGCCCAGTCCGGCCGCGCATGCTTCCTGCAGCATGATGCCGGTATTGACTTCCATGACCACGCGCGCCTTGGCCACCGGCACGCCGCAAATTTTTTCGGCATGGCGCGGCGCCACCGAGTGGTGATAGATCACGATGTCATGCCCGGCCAAGCCAGCGCCGGCTTGCGGTTCGCCATGTTTTTCCAAATAACTTTTGGCCGCGTACAAGCCCAGGCCGCGCTTGGCCAGGTGGCGCGAAATCAGGTCGGGATCGGTCGGCCGCGGCGAACGCACGGCCAGGTCCGCTTCGCGCCGGGTCAGGCTGGTGGTTTGCGTGCCGACCATCAGTACGATGCGGATGTCGGGATGGCTGGCATGCAGGCGCTGCATCGCGGCAATCACAAAATGGCTGGCCATGGTGTCGGTAGTGGCTACCCGCACGGTGCCGGACAGGCGGTTGTCGATGCCTTGCATTTCGCGCTGCAACTGGTCGGCGGCGCGCTCCATCAATTCGGCGGCGGTCAGCGCCAGTTCGCCGGCGGTGGTGGCGACGTAGCCGCTAGGCGTGCGCAGGAACAGCCGCGCACCGAGCGAATCTTCCAGCGCGGCCAGGCGCCGGCCGGCGGTGGCCTGGTCGATATGCAGCAGCGACGCCGCGCCGCGCAGCGTGCCGGCGCGGTAAATGGCGAGAAAGATGCGGGCGTTGTCCCAATCCATCAATTGTCCCAATCCATCAATTATTCCACTCCACAGGTTTCCTCCCGAATCAAGCGCCATGCATTTTTGCATCGGTGTGCCGATATTATGCGTCTTTACTGCATTGCGCAAGCGGTCCTACAATGCCTATTTACTCGTACCTGGCAGCAAGGATGATCGTGTCTACTTCTTTGAATAAACAACAGCCGGCCGGCATGCTGGTGCTGGCCACGCTGGCGGTCGGCTTTGTGATGGCGATGATCGACGTCACCGCCGTCAACGTCGCCTTGTCCGATATCGCGTTGAGCCTGGATATCCCGCTGACCGGTCTGGTGTGGGTGATCGACGGCTACACGCTGACGTTTGCCGCCTTGCTGCTGGCCGGCGGCGCGCTGGCCGACCGTTTCGGCCCGAAAACGGTGTACCAGGGCGGCCTGGCGCTATTTATCCTGGGATCGATTTTGTGCGGCGCGGCGCCGGGCGGCAATGCGCTGATCGCGTCGCGCCTGTTGCAGGGCGCCGGCGCGGCGCTGTTCATGCCCAGTTCGCTGAGCTTGCTGACCCATGCTTATGAAGACGAGCGCACCCGCACCAGGATGCTGGGCAGTTGGTCGGCGCTGGTCGGCATCGCCGGCGCCAGCGGACCGCTGATCGGCGGCTTGCTGGTGCACCAGTTCGGCTGGCGCAGCGTGTTCTGGGTGAATATCCCGATCGGCCTGCTGGGCATCGTGCTGGCGCAAGTGCTGATAGCGGCGCCGCCGAAACAGCCGCGCGACTTGTCGCTGCTGAGCCATGCGCTGGGCGTGGCCGCGCTGGCCGGGCTCAGTTTTGTGCTGATCGAAGGACCTGCGCTGGGCTGGACCTCGCGCCAGGTAATGACCGCCGCCGTGCTGACGGTGTGTGCGGTGCTGGCGCTGCTCGCGCGCGAACGGGCCGGCAAACATCCCTTGTTGCCGCACGCCTTGTTTGACACCAGCAGTTTCGCGGC
Source organism: Janthinobacterium agaricidamnosum NBRC 102515 = DSM 9628 (assembly GCF_000723165.1). NCBI lineage: Bacteria > Pseudomonadati > Pseudomonadota > Betaproteobacteria > Burkholderiales > Oxalobacteraceae > Janthinobacterium > Janthinobacterium agaricidamnosum. The sequence continues at coordinate 3,537,916 of NZ_HG322949.1, read as the reverse complement.
CGCCAATGGGGTCGGCTTCATGATCAACTTTGCCGTGTTCGGCCAATTGTTCTTGCTCAGTTTATTCTTGCAGCAGGCGGGCGGGGCGGACGCCTTGCATTCTGGCCTGAAATTGCTGCCGATGATGGCCGCGTTCACGGTCGGCAACTTCATGTCGGGGCCGATTTCGGCGCGCGCCGGCAAGCGCAAGCCGATGCTGTTCGGTCTGCTGTCTGCGGCGCTGATGGCGCTCGTCTTGACCCGCTTGACACCGCATACGCCGTTTGCCTTGCTGGCGCTCGGTACGGCGCTGATGAATGTATCGATCGGGATAGCGATCCCGGCGATGACGGCGACGGTGATGCAAGTGGCGGGACGGACCTATGCGAACAGCGCGGCGGCCGCCTTGAACGCCAACCGGCAAGTCGGCGCGCTGGTCGGCGTGGCCGTGATCGGCACGGTGTTGCACAGCGTACCGGACTGGACCTTGCGGCTGCCGCTGGCGTTCAGCCTCATCGGCCTGGTCTATCTGGCCGGCGCGTGGCTGGTGTATCGGCATATCAGCATGCCGGCATCGCAGCCGGCGGCTGGCGGGGCAATGCTTACGCCGGAATAAGGCCGCAGCGAGAGTGATACGGCTTCATCTCGGCATGATATATCAGCGGCTGCGCCATGCGATCATTTCGGCGATGGTCAGGATCGGCATGCCGTGCAAGGCGGCGAAGCGTTCGATGTCTTCGCCGCGCATCATGGTGCCGTCCGGATTCATCAATTCGCACAGGACCGCCGCCGGGTTCAGACCGGCCATCGTGGCCAGGTCGACCGAGCCTTCGGTGTGGCCCTTGCGGGCCAGCACGCCGCCCGGCGTGGCGCGCAGCGGGAATACGTGGCCCGGGCTGACCAGGTCGCCCGGCTTGGCGTCCTTGGCCACCGCCGCGCGGATGGTGGTGACGCGGTCGGCCGCCGACACGCCGGTGGTCACGCCGTGGCGCGCTTCGATCGACACGGTGAACGGCGTGCCGTAGCTGCTCTGGTTGTCTTGCGTCATCGGCGCCAATTCCAATGCGCGCACCGTGTCGGCCGGCAGGCACAGGCAAACGATGCCGCTGCACTCGCGTATCATCAGCGCCATCGTTTCGACGGTCAGCTGGTCGGCGGCGACGATCAGGTCGGCCTCGTTTTCACGGTCGAAATCATCGAGCAGGATCACCGGGGTGCCGGCGCGCATCGCGTCCAGCGCCGCATGGATGCGGCCTTCCAGGTCGGTGGAGATGAGGGTAGGACTGGTGTTGTTGACTAACATAAAGAAACGCTCCTCGCACAGGCGAAAAACGCTCCAGGGCAAGCGAATAGACGAGTCCGGCCATGGCGCAAGTGCCCCAGGCCGCACCGCTGTCAGCGGTGTCCACGTTTACTGCACATCTTCTTTCATCCGGACTATACCGTCGGCCCTGGTTTCGCACCAGATCTGCTGACCTTGCCGTATTAATATCGCACCGCAAGCGCTCGCGGGCTCAACCGTTGCCGGTTTTACCGCCGGTGGGGAATCGCACCCCGCCCCGAAGACGTATGGTTACCGGTCACTCGACCGGCGCCGCCAGTGTAGCAGAAACCGAAAAATCCGGCACAGGCCGGCATCAAGACCGCCATCATCAGTTTGTTTTAAGGATGAGCACAGGGAAATCGGTGTACTGTATGGCTAATTTTAGTTTTCACGAGACAACATGAAATCCAGCCCCCTCAAAACGATTGCCGGCGCCTTGTTATTGGCCTGTGCGCTGCTGGCCCATGCCGAGGTGCGCCTCGGCGATCCGCTGCCGCTGTCGTCGGACGTCACGGTCGGCAAGCTGGCGAATGGCTTGACGTATTACATACAAAAGAATGGCAAGCCGGAAAAGAAGGTCGAGCTGCGGCTGGTGGTCAAGGCTGGCTCGATCCTGGAAGATGAAGACCAGCAAGGCTTGGCGCACTTTACCGAGCACATGGCGTTTAACGGTTCGACCCATTTCAAGCGCAATGAATTGATTTCTTACTTGCAATCGATCGGCGTCAAATTCGGCGCCGACTTGAACGCCTACACCAGCTTCGATGAAACCGTGTATGTGTTGCCGATTCCAACCGACAAGAAGGAAAACCTGGAGCGCGGTTTCCTGGTGCTGGAAGACTGGGCGCACGGCTTGTCGTTCAACGACGCCGACATCGACAGCGAGCGTGCCATCATCCTGGAAGAGGCGCGCCTCGGCAAGGGCGCCGGCGACCGCATGAACAAGGTCTTGCTGCCGAAATTGCTGAACGGCTCGCGTTATGCCGAGCGCATGCCGATCGGCAAGGAAGACATCATCCAGCATTTTCACTACGATGCGATCAGGCGCTTTTACAGGGATTGGTACCGGCCCGACTTGATGGCGGTGGTGGTGGTCGGCGATATCGAACCGGCCGCCGCTGAAAAAATGATCCAGGCACATTTCGGCAAATTGACCAATCCGGTCAATGAGCGGCCGCGGCTGTACGCCAAGGTGCCGGTGCGCGACCAGACCGAGGCGCTGGTGATCACCGACAAGGAAGCCGACAGCAACAGCGTGTTCATCCGCTACCCGATCCGGGAGGCCAGGGAGCCGGTGACGATCGCCGATTACCGCCAGAAAATGATCGAAAACCTGTATGGCGGCATGCTGGGCGCGCGCATGCAGGAATTGACGCAGCAAGCCAATCCGCCGTTCATCCAGGGCGGCGGCGGGATCGGCAAGCTGGTGCGCGGTTATGAATCGTTCAGCGCCTACGCGATGATCGGCAAGGCGGGGGTGGTGCCTGCTATCAATGCGCTGGTGCAAGAGGATGAGCGGGCGCGCCGTTTCGGTTTCAGCCAGGCCGAGCTGGACCGGGCGCGCGCCAATATGCTGCGCAACTATGAACGCATGTACAAGGAGCGCGACAAGTCCGATTCTTCGGCTTATGTGGCGGAATTCATGCGCAACTTCCTGGAGCGCGAATCGATCCCGGGCATCGCCAACGAATACAGCTATGCCCGCGAATTGCTGCCGCAAGTGAGCTTGGCCGAAGTCAACCAGGTGGCGGCGACGCAAATTCCGGCCGGCCAGAAAAAGCTGGTGGTGTATATGGGCACCGAGCACGGCGCCAATAGCGATGGCGTGCCGGGCAGCGCGTCGCTGCTGGCCGCGGTGGATGCCGCCGAACGCTTGCCGCTAGTCGCCCGGCAAGAAAAAGTGCTTAGCAAGCAGCTGATGGATGCACCGCCGCCGGCTGGCGCCATCGCATCGGAAAAAACCATCGCGGAACTCGGGGTCACCGAATTGACCCTGAGCAATGGCGTCAAGGTGATGCTGAAACCGACCGACTTCCAGAACGACCAGGTCTTGATGAGCGCGACGCGCTTCGGCGGCCAGTCGCTGTTTCCGGATGCCGATGTGTTCAATGCGCGCTACGCCGCTTCGATCGCGGGCCAGATGGGCTTGAAGACTTTCTCGCCATTCGATTTGCAAAAGATGCTGGCTGGTAAAACCGTTTACCTGGGCGCGTCGCTGGGTAACTTGAGCGAAAGCTTGCGCGGCGGCTCCAGCAGCGCCGACATTGAAACCATGCTGCAACTGGTGTACCTGAATTTCACGGCGCCGCGCAAGGATAGCGCGGTGTATCAATCCTTCATCAGCAGGCAGCAGGATATGGCGAGGAACAATATGGCGCAGCCGGAAGCGGTGTTTGCCGATACCGTGCAAAGCGCGCTGTTCAATGACAATCCGCGGGTGGCGAAAGTGGCGCGTCCGGAAGATTTCGACAAGGTCGGCCTGGACCGCACGCTGGAAATCTACCGCCAGCGCTTTTCCAGCGCCAAGGACATGACCTTCTTTATCGTCGGCAGTTTTGACCTGGCCCGCATCAAGCCGCTGATCGCGACCTATCTGGCCAGCTTGCCGGCCGGCAATATCCGCACCACCTACCAGGACTTGGGCGTGCGCCCGGTCGAAGGCGTGGTCAAGAAACAGGTATTCGCCGGCGCCGAAGCGAAGAGCGATGTATCGATCACCTTCACCGGCAATGCCGCGTATGGCGAAGACGCGAATATGAAGCTGATGGCGCTGACCGAGGTGATGAATATCCGCCTGATCGAAGAGTTGCGCGAGAAACGGGGCTTGATCTATGGCGGCGGCTTGCGCGCCGACTTGTCGAAATTCCCGTATGGCCACTACACCATCAGCGCCAACTTGCCGACCGGACCGGAAAAGGTCGATCAGGTGATCGCTTCCACGTTCGACGTGATCCGGCAAATGCAGGCCGACGGTCCGCTGGCCTCGGATCTCGACAAGGTCAAGGAAAACTGGATCAAGAACCAGGGCAAGTCGCTGCGCGAAAACAGTTATTGGCTGAACCGTTTGCAAGGCGCGGTGCAGCAAGGCACCGATCCCCGTTCCATCCTCGATTATGCGCAGCGGGTCAATGCGATCAGCACCGACGACTTGAGGCAGGCGGCGCGTCACTATTTTAATCTGGATAATTATGTGCAGGTAGTGTTGTATCCGGAAAAGAAAATAATGGCGTTGGCCAAGGCAAAATAAGGTATCTTGTGGAAACTGTATTGCTTGCTGCTAAACTATTACAGGTAACTGATAACAACTTGTAAAGGCAGCAAGATGGCTAAGAAGAAAGAAGAACTCGATCCAGAAACCCTGGCGTTGATTCACTGGTGTATCGAAGTGGAAGGCTTTCTGGTGGCCGGCGGGGCGACCCTGGAGCAGGCGCAAGAACATATCGAAGAGCAGGTCGAGTGGTTCACCGACCAATTCTATGATGGTTTGACGCCGCAGGAAGCCGCCAAGGAAGCCTTGGCCTGATGCAATAAATGAAAGAGGCGGCGCCGAGGCGCCGCCATTTTTTTATAACAATAAAATTGCGTGTATTAAAAAGCCTATGAAACTCCGTTCCCGTATTCTGTTGTTATGCGTCAGCACCTTACTGGGCATTATTTGCATCGCCTCGGTTTCCTTGTACTCGCTGCGCCAGACCATGATGACGGAGCGCACCGAACAGATCACCACCATGGTCGAGCTGGCCAATGCGGCGATCGAAAAAGCTTATGCGCTGGAGCAATCCGGCAAGCTGACGCGCGAACAGGCGCAACAGCAAGCCAAGCAAGCGATCGGCAGCTTCGTCAAGGATGAAATGTATTATTTCGTGCGCGATTACAGTACCGATTTACTGTATGTGCATCCGAACCCGGCGCGGGTCGGCACGCCGCAAAAGAATATGAAGGAATCGGGCGACCGCTACCGCGCGTCGCTGGCCCATAGCCGCATCGGGGTGGTGCAGGCCGATGGTACCCGGCCGAATGTGCAGGGGCCGGTGGCCAAGATGTATGCGGTGATCAAGTTCGCGCCGTGGGACTGGCTGGTCGGCACCGGCACCTATATCGACGACATCAACCATGAATTCTGGCGCCATGCCTTGACCTTGCTGGCCATCGGCGTTGCGCTGATGGTGGTGGTCGGCGGCCTGGCCTGGCATATGCTGCGCCGCATCGTGGCCCAGCTGGGTGGCGAGCCCGACCATGCTGCGGCGATCGTCGGCCAGATCGCCAACGGCGACTTGACCACCCATATCGAGACCCGGCCCGAGGACAATGCCAGCCTGCTGTTTGCGATCAAGGCGATGCGCGACAACCTGGCGTCCATCGTCGGCCAGGTGCGGCGCGACGCCGATGGGATTTCCACCGCGTCGGCCGAAATTGCCTCAGGCAACCATGACTTGTCGTCGCGCACCGAACAGCAAGCCGGTTCGCTGGAAGAGACTGCTTCGACGATGGAACAAATGACGTCCACCGTGCGCCAGAACGCCGACAATGCGCGGCAAGCCAACCAGTTGGCGATTTCCGCGTCCGAGGTGGCGAGCCAGGCTGGCGGCGTGGTCGGCCAGGTGGTCAATACCATGGGCTCGATCAATGCGTCGTCGAAGAAAATCGGCGACATCATCAGCGTCATCGACGGCATTGCGTTCCAGACCAATATCCTGGCCTTGAACGCGGCGGTGGAAGCGGCCCGGGCAGGCGAGCAGGGCCGTGGCTTCGCGGTGGTGGCGACCGAGGTGCGCAACCTGGCGCACCGCTCGGCCGCGGCGGCCAAGGAAATCAAGCAGTTGATCGACAGTTCGGCCGAGCAAGTCGAAGCGGGCGAAAAACTGGTCGCGCTGGCCGGCGCGACGATGGACAAGGTGGTGGCCAGCGTCAGGCAGGTGACCGATATCGTGGCCGAGATCGCATCGGCCAGCCAGGAGCAGAGTGCCGGCATCGAGCAAATCAACCATGCCATCGTCGACATGGATAATATGACGCAGCAAAATTCGGCGCTGGTGGAGCAGGCTTCGGCCGCCGCGCAGGCGATGAACGACCAGGCCGCCGGCCTGGCGCAGATTGTCAGCGTGTTCAAGCTGGACCAGCTTGCCGGCAAGCATGGCCATACGGTGCAAGCGGGTGTTAAGCGGACTCTTCTGAATTAATCGCCCAGGGCGTTTGCCTCGTTTGCCATCGCGCAAACGCTCTTTATTCATTTACGGAACTTCCCTCAAAATTCTCTGTCAAAACTCCTTAGGCCGGGCGCCAGCCTCGGCAGCACAAGGAGCATCAGCCTAGCGTTTGCACCAAACGAGGTGACCATGACAGACAGTTTTTCATACCACGCCGCATTTGCGCGCAATATCGGCTGGGTCACGCAAGCCGAGCAAGAGATATTGCGCGGCAAATGCATCGCCATCGCCGGCATGGGCGGGGTCGGCGGCGTGCATCTGCTGACCCTGGTCCGGCTCGGCATCGGCGCCTTCCATCTCGCCGACTTCGACCGCTTCGACATCGCCAATTTCAACCGCCAGGTCGGCGCCACCGTGTCCACGCTGGGCCAGCCCAAGGTCGACGTGCTGGCCCAGATGGCCAAGGATATCAATCCGGAACTGCTGATCCAGCGTTTTCCCGACGGCATCAACGACGCTAACCTGGCGGCGTTTTTCCAGGGCGTCGACCTGTATGTCGACGGCCTGGATTTTTTTGCCTTCGCGGCGCGCCAGTCGACGTTCGCCATGTGCGCCCGGCTCGGCATCCCGGCGATCACCGCCGCGCCGCTGGGCATGGGCGCGGCGCTGCTCAATTTCTTGCCTGGCAAGATGACGTTCGAAGAGTATTTCGGCTGGGGCGCTTTGCCGGACGCCGACAAGGCACTGCGTTTCCTGGTCGGCCTGGCGCCGTCGCGCTTGCATGGCGCCTACCTGGTCGATCCGTCGGCGATCAATTTGAAGGAGCAGCGCGGGCCGTCGACCATCATGGGCTGCCAGTTGTGCGCCGGCGTGGCCGCCACCGAGGCGTTGAAAATATTGCTGGCGCGCGGCAAGGTGTGGGCCGCGCCGCACGGCTGGCATTTCGACGCTTACCGCAACCGGCTGGTGCATACCTGGCGTCCCGGCGGCAACCGGCATCCGCTGCAGCGGCTGGCGATCGCCATCGTCAAGCGGCGCTGGGCCGCGCAAGGGGAATCAAGATGACGATCGATACCGTGCTGGAACAGATACTCGAGCTGGCGCGCTGGGCGCCCAGCGGCGACAACACCCAGCCCTGGCGCTTTGAAATCCTCGATGCGCGGCGGCTGGTGGTGCATGGCTTCGATACGCGCAGCCACTGCGTGTATGACCTGGATGGCCACCCGAGCCAGATTTCGCTGGGCGCATTGCTGGAAAGCATGGCGATTGCCGCCAGCGCCTTCGGCCTGGTCATGCAGGCGCAGCGGCGCGCCAGCCTGCCCGATACCCGGCCGACCTTCGACATCGTTTTTAGCGAGCAGGCCGGACTGGTTGCCGATCCGCTGGCCGCGTTCATCTTGCAGCGCAGCGTGCAGCGCCGCAAGCTCAGCACGCGCAGCTTGCGCAGCAGCGAGAAAAACGCGCTGGCCGCGGCGCTGCCGGTGGATTTCCGGGTCTTGTGGCTGGAAGGTTTCCGCAAACGGTGGGCGAGCGCGATGCTGATGTCGAACAATGCCCGGCTGCGGCTGACCATGCCCGAGGCCCACAAAGTACACCGCGCCGTGATCGAATGGAACGCCCAGTTCAGCCGCGACCGGATTCCCGACCAGGCGCTGGGCGTCGATCCGCTGACCGCCAGGCTGATGCGCTGGATCATGCAAAGCTGGCGCCGCGTCGATTTTTTCAATACCTTCCTGGCCGGCACCGTGGCGCCGCGGCTGCAAATGGATGTGATACCGGGCTTGTCGTGCGCGGCGCATTTTGTGCTGCTGGCCGAAGAACGTCCGTACGGCATCGACGATTATGTCGCGGCCGGCCGCGCGGTGCAGCGCTTCTGGCTGACTGCGACCCAGCTCGGCTTGCAATTGCAGCCGGAACTGACGCCGCTGATCTTTTCGCGCTACGTGCGCGATGCGCGGATCTTTTCGGCGACCGAAGGCATGCAGGAAGATGCGCGCGAATTATCGCAGCAGTGCGCCGCGCTGATCGGCGCGGAACGGCTGGAGCGGGCAGTGTTCATGGGGCGCATCGGCGCCGGCCCGGCGGCCAGGGCGCGGTCGACGCGGCGCCCGCTGGCCGATTTAATCTTGAGCAAGAACCTCGGGCCGGGGCCGAAAGCGGAGCCGGATCACTATCACGATAGCGGCCAGGACGCGATCCGCTAAGCGGACTCCAGGGGAGAGATATCATGCGAGAAATCAAACCGGCGCATATCGCTTTTTTCATCGCACTGCTGGCCTTGATCGTGGTGCTGGTGATCGCCAGCGAGGCATGCTTGTCGTCGCTGCCGCTGGGAGAGTTTCGCGGCGTGCTGTTATTCGTGGTCGCGTTGCTGTTGCTGTATGGCTATGCCTTGATCGTGTACCGCTTGTTCTTGCTGCTGATGCCGCTGCGTGAAGGCGTGGTGCCGCATGGCACGCGGGCGGAATTGGTGGCGAATGTGAATATCCTGTTTTATTTGTTGCTGTTCAATTCGCTGATCCGCACCCATTTCATTCCAGTGCCCTTGCTGCGCCTGATTTACCTGGCGCTGGGGGCGCGGCTGGGGCGCAATACCTACAGCGCGGGCGTACTGCTCGATCCGCCGCTGACCCATATCGGCAGCAACACCATCATCGGCCATGACGCGGTGATCTTTGCGCATGTGATCGAGGGACAGCGACTGGAATTGAAGTCGGTGCATATCGGCGACAACGTCACGATAGGCGCGACGGCGGTGGTGATGGCGGGCGTGACGATAGGCAATGGCGCGATTGTCTCGGTCGGCGCGGTGGTGACCAAGGATAGCCGCATCGGCGCCGATGAAATCTGGGGCGGCATACCGGCACGGTTGCTGAAAAGAAAAGGCGCCAGCGCCGCGGCGGCTTGAACGTTCAAGCACGCGCGGCCCCGGCTGCCGTCACACAGGCTTGCGGCGGCTGTTCAGGCACAGGCCGGCCAGGCCCAGCCCCAGCAAGGCCAGCGTGGCCGGTTCGGGAATGACTTGCAGCGGCGTGGTGACCAAGTCGACGCTGTTGACCGAATTCAAGGTCAACGTGTAATTACCCGCCACCAGCGGATTGGTGCGCGCCGCGAAGGCGCTGCCGCAGCCGGTGCCGATGCCGGTGCCGGCCGGTGCGCCGCAACCGTTGGGATCGTAGGTGAACAGCGTGCCCTTGGTCAGCGTATTGGTCGACAGATTGGTATTCAGGTTGGCGCCGTCGAGGATTTCGAGGCCGCCGCTGATGCCCGAGCCGAGCGTGCCGTCCGGCGCCCAGTTGAAGACGGTGGCGCCGGCCGCGTTGGTGATGGTGAAGGTCACCGACAGATTGGCGGTCGCCGCCGAACCGGGGCCGGCCAGCGCGTTCAGGAATACTTGCATGTATGGATCGGCGCTAAAGTTGAACAAGATCGTCGCGCTGGGCGAACCGACCACGAAGTCGACTGAAAAGCCGGTGGTCGAACCATTGCGCCCGGAAGCATCGGCGGTGCCGGAATTGTTCAGGAACGCTTCGGCCGAATTGACCGCCTGGGTCGTGGTCGCACCCGGCGGATTGGGCGGAAACTGGCTGCTGACGATTTGCGCATCGCCGCGCGAATAAGCGGGCCCGCCCTGGCCCTGCTGCGTGAAATCGTTTTGCCCCTTGGTGACGGCGCCCATTTTCGCTTGCGGCGCATCGATGAAGCCGGCGCCGCCGGTAATCATGCTGGCGTTGTTCAGCGTCGCGGTGGCGCGCGAGATATCGGTATTGCCGGCGATTGAAATCACGCCGGTCGGATTGGTGATGCTCAAGCCAAAGATGTTGTTGTGCGAATAACCGTAGGCTGTAGCATGGGCGCCATTGCTGGAGCCGAGCAGCATGATGGCCAGCGCCGCCGCGAAAAACGCATGAAGGTAGGACAGTTTCATGATGATCCTCTTCTGGTGAGGTGAGTCGGGGAGTAAGCGGGTCAGCCTGTCAAAACGGGGCTGTACGCTTTACTTAGCAACTTCCTTGCCAGAAGGAATATTTTCTTTTGAATCAAGCATTTACATCCGAAAAATTTTGAAAAGCCGTGCATATCGGCCGTGACTGTAAAGTATTCCGACAGCATGCCCAGCCGCATATCTAAAAAGATGGACGAAAAAAAGCGGGGATCGCTCCCCGCCAGTGCCGATGGACTCCCCGCCCAGCTAACTCATGTTCTTATACGGTTTCCTTGCGGCGGCTGCCGAAGCACAGGCCGGCCAGGCCGAGGCCCAGCAAGGCCAGCGTAGTCGGTTCCGGTATGGTTTTGATCACATCGACGCTTTCGACCGCGTTCAGCGTCAAGGTATAGTTGCCAGCAGCCAGCGCATTGGTCAGCGCGGTGAACGTGCCGCCGCAGCCGGTGCCGATGCCGGTGCCGGTCGGCGCGCCGCAACCGGTCGGATCATAGGTAAACAGCGTGCCTTTGGTCAGCGTATTGGTTGCCAGGCCGGTATTCAGGTTGGCGGCGTCGGCCAGTTCAGTGCCGCCGGCGATACCCGAACCGAGCAAGCCGTCCGGCGCCCAGTTGAACACGGTGGCGCCAGTCGCATCGGTGATGGTGAACGTCACCACCAGGTTGGCAGTGGACGACGAGCCGGCGCCGACGTTCGATTGCAGGAATACTTGCATGAAAGGATCGGCCTGGAAATCGAACAGTAGCGATGCGGTGGGCGAACCGACGACGAAGTTGACCGAGAAGCCGGTGGTCGAACCGTTGCGGCCCGACGCATCGCCGGTGCCGGTAGTGCCCAGGTGGACTTCGGCCGCATTGACGGCCTGGGTGCTGGTGGCGCCGGGCGGGAAGGGCGGGAACTGGGTGCTGACGATTTGCGCATCGCCGCGCGAGTAAGTGCCGGTCGGCCCTTGCTGGGTGAAGTCGTTTTCCCCCTTGGTGACGGCGCCGACCGCCGCTTGCGGCGAGTCGAGCACGCCGGTGCCGCCATTGATGACGCTGACGCCATTCAACGTGGCGGTGGAGCGCGAAATATTGGTGGTGCTGGCTACCGTGATAACGCCGGTCGGATTGGTAATCGTCAAGCCAAAGATGTTATTGTAGGAATAACCGTAGCCTCCGGCACTGGCGCTGCCGGCCGCGCCCAGCATGGCCAGCGTTGCCAGCAGCGGAACGAGTTTCAAGAGTTTCATTTGGGATACCTCACTTGGATTTTGGTTAATCAAGAGTTGTTTTCCTGGCGCCGATAGGACGGTGCCACGACGATTACTCAGCAACTCCCGTGCCACGTGCTGTATTCCCTTATGAATCAACGACTTGACTTTAAAATGTTGATTTTTTTCAGAATTCCTGCCGGTCCCTGTAAAAAAAGCCGACGCGGGCTCTAGCGCAGTAGCTGGTCGAGCGCCTTGCTCAGCCGAGGGCCGGCCGGATAGCTGGCGAACCAGCCGGCAATCCGTTGTGCCGCCTGTTTGCTTGCTGCATCGTTCAACATGCGTTGCGTGGCGTTGCGCAACGCCGTTTCGCTGAAACGGTCGGCGCGCAGCAGCGTGCCGGCGCCGGCCGCGGCGATGCCGTGCATGTTGAGGAACTGGTCGAGGTTGCCGCAAATGCCGATCACCGGGACGCCGGCCGACAGCGCTTGCTGGCTGGTCGGGCTGCCGCCGTTGCAAATCACCAGGTTGGCCCGGCGCGCCGCCGTCTCGCCGGGCAGGAATGGCGCGACATGGGCGTTCGGCGGTACGTCGCCCAGCTCGACGGTGTTGGCGGTGGCGGCCATCACGCTGACCGGCAGCGACGCCAGCGCGCGCAGCACCAGCGGCAGCAATTGGCCCTGGCCGGAACTTCCCAGCGTGACATAGACCAGCGGCTTGTCCGACGGCAATTGATGCCACCAGCCGGGTTCGGCCCAGGGCGGCGACCAGGTCACCGGGCCAAGGTAGGAGTGGCTGGCCGGCATCGCCTGCGGCGGAAACAACTCGGGAACGTCGGCATATAACGTGCGGTCGGCATCGGTGTAGATGCGCCGCAAATCCGGGCCCAGCGGCGCCAGGCCATAGCGCCGCCGCACCTGGTTCAGCGGCAGCGTATGGGCGGCGAAGGCCAGCGGACGGGCCAGCTTGAACAGGGCGTTGGCCAGCGGAATCGGCAGCAGCGCGCTCAGCGGCAGGCTGGGCACGCTGTAATGCTGCCGTACATACGGGCTCCAATAGGCATTGATCAGCGCGACATACGGCACCTTGGCCAGCCGCGCGCTGACCGACAGCGACAGGCGGAAATCGCCGATGACGATATCCGGCCGCAGCGTGTCCAGCAGCCGCAAGTCGTCTTCGACGTAGGCGGCGAGGGTGGCCGCGTCATACACGGGCTTGCCATCGGCCAAGGCCTTCAAGAATTGCGCGCTAGAAATACTGTGCACGTCATGGCGCACCCAGCCGCTATCCCTGAACCAGGCATCGCAGCCTGGACTGCAGGCGAATTCGATTGCGAAACGCTGCGCGTCGAGCAGCGCGGCCAGCGCCAGCGGGCGGCCGACATGGGCCAGCGTCACCGCTTCGGCGAGGAACAGGATTTTTTTGCGCGCCATCATGATTTCCTCCCATCTCAGCTCGCTGCAGCACGATCCGGGCTGGAATGGATTCGACCTCGGCGCTATCGCCTGGTTCCATGGCGGCGCTAGGAATACCGGTTTTGTGTGCGCCAACGCACGTTCCGCACGCTTGATAATTCACAAGCGCGCCCTATCTGCGTCTCGTATGATGATTTTTTACGTTGCGTAAAATCAGGAGGCACACATGAACCCACACATGCACCATGACCTGCATCAGCCCGGCTTGCTGCGCGCCCATACTACGCCGGAGCCGGATATCCCGCCGCCGCCCGCGGGCGATCCCGACCCGCCGAAACAGCCCGAGGAAGTGCCGCAAATCGACCCGGTGCCGATCCAGGAACCGATACCGCACCAGGTGCCGATCAAGGCTTGAGTTTTTCCGGCGCCCGCCCGGGACCGGGCGGTGGCGCGTCATGGCGCGGCGGCAGCGGTGGAATCTGGCGTATCCATTCTTCGGTATCGTGCTGGCCCGGCGTTGCTTCGCCGCTGCCGATATCGGCTTCGTCCGACAGGTGCCGCGGGTCTTGCCGCGGCTGTTTTTGCTGGGCCATCCAAGCCTCCAGAGTGTGTTGCTCGATATCGCTGATGCTAGCAAATGCCCCGCGCGGGTGGCGCGCGTTTCCCTATGAAAACGATAGTCACCGATTGTTTTTCAGCTGAGACATTTCAACAACAAAATTGTTGCTTTGTGGACACAAAAGATACCCGAACTGTCGAGTGTCATGCAGTCGTCATGAAACTATTCTTATAATGAGTCATCACAATAATTCTTGTACAGGAGACCGTCATGGGCAATTCCTTGCATAACAAAATTTATCTCGGACGCCGTTCTCCCGGCTGGAATGCGCGTGGTCTCGCCGCGCTGGTGCTGCTGTCCGGCGTGGCCAGCGCCGGCCTGGTCTGGCTGGTGCTGCGCACGCTGAAATAAGCCATATAAGCGGCGTGGCCGGGGGCCGGCCGCCGCTGATAAAAGGCGTTGCCTGTTGCCGATGCGCCGCCGGGCGCGTACCATGGGGGCCGAACACCTGGCCTCTTATGGAAAAGTAATGAAGAACGAGAAATTAACGACCGATGAATACGATGCGCTGGAACAAGTTGCGCGTGGTATCAGAGGTGACCGCGTCACCGCTTGCGTGGCGCGCAATACCAAACGCTTGTCTGGCTTGAAACTATTTAGTTTTAGCAAGGACGGCCGTTTATCCATCACCGACAAAGCCAAACAATTGCTGTTCGTGCGCCGCTGCATCAACGGCTTGCGCGCGATCGCCGACAATCCGGCCGCCAGGCTGGACGACGACGTGGCTTATTTCCTCGGCAAGAAAGCCCACATCATTGCGCGCGACGCCGGCGACGGTTATGACATCTCGGAAAAAGGCAGCGCTTCGCTGGCCGATATCGACACCCTCGGACTGTAATGCCGACCACCGGCGCCGTAATCACGGCGCCGGTTTTTATTTACCTTCCCACTGTGGAGAGTCAGCTTGGAAAACGCAATGAACTGGTCGGCTCACGAGCTGACCATGACGGTCCTGATGACGCCCGACATGGCCAATTTTTCCGGCAATGTGCATGGCGGCACCATCTTGAAATACCTCGACAGCGTCGCGTATGCGTGCGCCAGCCGTTATTCGGGCAGCTATGTGGTGACCTTGTCGGTCGACCAGGTGATGTTTTTGCAGCCGATCCATGTCGGCGAACTGGTGACGTTCCTCGCGTCGGTCAACTATACCGGCACCACGTCGATGGAAGTGGGGATCCGCGTGGTGACTGAAAACATCCAGCAGCGCCTGGTGCGCCACGCCAACAGCTGTTACTTCACGATGGTGGCGGTGGATGCCAACCGCAAGCCGGTGGCCGTGCCGCCGCTGGAATTGGCGACGCCGGAACAGGTGGCGCGCTTCGAGCAAGCCAAGCTGCGCAAGCAGACCCGGCAGCAAATGCACCGGCTGCACAGCGGCAAGAAGGCTTAACGGCGCCTCGATAGCTGGAGTATCAACAGCCGCACCAGGATGCGGTTCAGCCAGTGCAGGCCGACGCGGCGCCGCAAGGCGAGCAGGCGCTGCGTCTTGCCGGCCCGGGTTGCTGCGGCGCCGGCATCCTGCCTGACCGCAAAAATGATGTGGTTATTGCCGGCGATGCCATCCAGCGCGCACACGCGGCGCCGGAACACCACTTCCAGCCGGTCCAGCATGGCCGCGTAATGCGGGTCATAGCTGAAGATATTGGCGGCCAGCACGCCGCCGGCCACCAGCGCGCGCCGGCAATCGGCGTAAAAGCGGGCGCTGCCCAGCGCCGGCGGCAAGCCGCTTTCGTCAAAACCATCGACCAGCAGCACGTCGGCGCTGCCCGGATGGCGCCGGATATACGTCACCGCGTCGGTATGGATCACGCGAAAACGGGCGTCGTCGGGCGGGATCATGAAATGGTCGCGCAGCGCGATCACGTCGGCGCGCAATTCCAGTACCGTGATGCGGGCCGATGGGAAATGGCGGTGGCAAAACTTGGCCAGCGAACCGCCGCCCAGCCCGACCATGACGATATGGCGCGGCTGCGGATTGAATAGCGCAAAACACATCATCGCGCGCGCATAGCGCAGCACCAGCTGGTCGGGGCGCGACAGCCGCATTTCGCTCTGAATCATGCCCGGCTTGAATTCCAGTGAACGGCGGTCGCCCCGGGTCAGCACCAGGGGCGGCGGGCAAGTTTGATCGGCGCAACGGGGCATGGCTCTGGGGCTGGTTCAGGGGCGTGAATGGGGTGGATATTTTGTTGCCGCTAAAGAATTCTGATAAGCTCCACGACAGCTGACCAGATGCCCCTGAGCATACCTGATTTCGGCATGCCGATGGTCTAGATACATGCCGTACTGCATGGTGGGACAACGATCAACGGTGTGCGCCGCAGCAGAAAACGGCGTCTTGCACTGGCGGTCACCATGGAGAGAAGTAACTATGTTTTTGGATCACCCGACGATTACCGCAACCAACAGTTTTACCGAGCCTGACCGTATCGAGCGCCTGACCCGCGTGTATGGCTACACGGCGGCGCTGGCCGACCGGGCCGGCAACCGGCACTTCATTGAAAAAGTTGCCCAGATTCACGACCACAAGGGGACGCTGATCGTGTTCTGGCATGAAGCGCCGACGGAAGATGAAAAGAATTTCTTTGTGCTGGCGTGGGCCAGCAAGATCGGCGACGGCAGTTTGAATGTCGAGCATGAAATCTGATGGCTGCCCTTGACGCCCCGCTAATACGATAGCTGACACGATCGCTCATGGATATTAAAACGCTGGTACTCGCTTTGGCGCTGGGTAATTTGAGCCTGTGCGCGGCCTTGTTCTTTTTCGAATACGAGCATAAGAAGTCGCTCAGCATGTCGACCTGGGCGGTGGCCAAGCAATGCCAGGCGGCGGCCTGGTGCTTGCTGTATTTCCGTGGCGTCATCCCCGATTTTCTTTCCGTGTTGCTCGGCAATGCGCTGCTTTTCACCGGCATGGCGCTGGACGCCGGCGCCTTGTGGGACAGCGCCAGGCGCATGGCGTGGCGCCGGCCGATGTGTTACGCGCTGGGTCTGGCGCTGGCGCTGTTTGCCTGTTGCTACGGCTTCGATATCGCACCGGCCTTGCGCAGCGGCGCCGGTTCGCTGATCGTCAGCGGCTTTTTCGCGGCCGGCATCGCCGCGCTGCTGGTCGGCAAGGGCTGGCGCGGCGGCAGCATGTTGCGGCGTTTCCTGATCGTCAGCATGAGCGTGCTGACGCTGGCCATCGCCGCGCGCGGCCTGTTCACGGCGATCGATCCGCAATTCGATCCGGACTTGATGCAGGCGACCGGTTTCGGCGCGCTGTATTTGATGATGCTGTGCAACGCCTTCGGTTATTTGCTGTTGTCGCGCGAGAAATTGCAGCGCGACATGGAACGGCTGGAAATGATCGACGTGGTCACCCACGTGCCGAACCGGCGCGGCTTTTATAATGCACTGGCGCCGTGGATGGCGCTGGCGCGGCGGCCCGGCTTGCCGACCGCGCTGATCGTGCTGAACCTCGACCATTTCAAGCGCATCAATGACAGTTATGGTCATTCGGCCGGCGACATGGTGTTGAAGGCGATGGTCGACGTGTGCAAAAAACAATTGCGCGACAGCGATATGATGGGCCGCCTCGGCGGCGCCGAATTCGCCATCCAGTTGCCGCGCACCGGCCTGGGCGACGCGCTGCTGGTGGCCGAACGGATACGCGCCGCGATCGAAAACCTGCCGGTCAAGACCGGCAAGGCGGTGATCAACCTGACCGCCAGCCTCGGCGTGACCGTCATCCGCGCCGAAGACAGCACCGTCAGCCTGTTCAAGCGCGCCGATGAAGCGTTGCAGCAAGCGAAGCAAAAAGGCCGCAATCAAGTGGCCGAAGCCCTTGCTGTCACGCTCGACGGTTAAATTGTCATCGGCCGGTCATAAATTCCCTGTAGTGTGATAGGATTTTTGATATATATCAAGGTCCGGTGGACTGGAAAGAAGTGAAAGCCTTCGCGGTGAAGTTTAATGAAAGGCTTATAAATATGTACGCTGCGGTTGATCTGGGTTCCAATAGTTTTCGTCTGCACATCGGCAAGCACGATGGCGAAACCATCCGCGTGCTGAAAAGCGTGCGCGACCCGATACGCCTGGCCGCCGGCCTCGATGCCGACGGCAACCTGACCGACGCGGCGATGTCATCCGCGCTCAATTGCCTGAAGAATTTCCGCGCCATCCTGGCCGGCCACCAGCTCGACGCGGTGCGCGTGGTCGCCACGTCGGCGATGCGGGTGGCGCGCAACGGCTCGGCCTTCCTGCCGGCCGCCGAACAGGCGATTGGCTACCCGATCGAAATCATTTCCGGTGAAGAAGAGGGCCGTTTGATCTACATGGGCGTCGCGAACGCGCTGGTCATTCCCGGCGAGCGGCGCCTGGTGATGGATATCGGCGGCGGTTCGACCGAGCTGATACTGGGCCGCGGCCAGGATATCGAGCGGGTCGAATCGTTCAGCCTCGGCACCGTCAAACAAAGTTTGTCGTTTTTCATCGGCGGCCGTATCGACGGCCCGTCGTTCGAGGCGGCGATCCTGTCGGCGCGCAGCCATTTCGAGGACGCCGCACCGCCTTACCATCCGCAGCACTGGAAAAGCGCCTACGGCTCGTCCGGCACCATCCGCACCATCGCCGACATCATCGCCCGCAACAGCCTGGGACGCGGGGACTTGTCCGGCCCGAGCCTGGATGCATTAAAACAGCGCTTCATCGAATTCGGCCACGTCGGCAAGATCGACATGCCGGGCTTGCGGCCGGACCGCGCCAGCACCATCGTCGGCGGCCTGGCGATCCTGATCGGCCTGGTGCGCGAGCTCGATATCCAGGTCATGCAGCCGATCGAGGCGGGCTTGCGCATGGGCGTGATGTGGGATTTGTACCTGCGCTCGACCAAGCGCGACCGGCGCGAACAGTCGGTGCGCGGCTATATGGAAAAATTCCACGTCGACCAAGGCCGCGCCAGCCGGGTCGCCGAACACGCGTTGGCCATGTACGCGCAATTGAAGCCGGCTTCGGACGGACTCAGCAAATGCCTGCGCTGGAGCGGCTTGCTGCACGAAGTGGGGCTGGTGGTGTCGCAGACCGGGTATCACAAGCACGCGGCCTACATCATAGAAAACGCCGATTTGCCGGGTTTTACCACCCGCGAACAGCGCACCATGAGCAAATTGATCATGGCGCAGAAGGGCAACCTGCGCAAGATCGGCGAAGCGCTGGCCGAACCGGACTTCGCCAAGGCGGTGCTGGCGCTGCGGCTGGCGATCCTGTTCATGCACGCGCGCATCGAAGCCGATTTCAGCGAACTGCGCCTGCGCATGAAAAGCCGCATCGAGCTCGACATCAAGCGCGACTGGGTGGCGCACCATCCGACGGTGTCGTTCTGGATGGAGAAAGAGCAGGAATTCTGGGATGACGTAGGGGTCGATTTCAGCATCCGCGCCAGTGCCTGAGCCGGTTGCAGCGATTTTTAATGTTGATGAGAGTCAAGCAATTTATCCGAGTATGGTATATATTGTTTATATTGTTTATTGAATTGGACCCATGATGACCAAAGCCACCCCGCCAAAAGCTCCAGCCGCCGACGTGCCGGCGTCGCCTTTCCCTACCACCGCATCGGTCAAGGCGCAAGCCCGGAAAACCGCCGCCGCCAAGCCTGCGCCGGTAAAAGCCGCCGCCAAGGCTGCCGCACCAGCCCGGGCCAAGCCTGCGGCCAAGGCCGCCGTTGCCAAAGCCGCGCCGGCCAAGGCCGTGGCCAAGGCCAAGCCTGCCGTCAAGGCGAAAGCCGTGGCCAAGGCAGCCCCCAAAGCCGCCGCCAAGCCGGTAGCCAAGCCGGTAGCCAAGGCGCCAGCCAAGCCAGCCGCCAAGGCGCCGGCCAAGGTCGACGCCGCTGTCGCCGCCAGGGAAAAAGCCCGCAAGCCGAAACTGGTGCGCGACAGCTTCACGATGCCGGAAGCCGAATATGAAGTGCTGGGCCAGGTCAAGAAAGCCTGCCTGAAAGCCGGTTTCGAAATCAAGAAAAGCGAATTGCTGCGCATCGGCGTGGCGCTGATCAGCCAGATCGACCTGGCCACGCTGCAAAGCGTGCTGGCCGGTTTGCCGCAGCTGAAAACCGGCCGTCCGAAAAAAGATTAAAATCAAGGGTTTCTTCCCTGACTTTTGTTTTTTTGATGGAAATTATGCCCGCCGATCCAGACCCGCAGCGCGACGGCCACGTCGCGCGTCCCATCGCCCGCCATCGCGGCGGCGCGCAATCGGCCGGTCTTGATACGGTCGCCGAAGAAGTCCCGGTGGCGCTGGTGTTCAACGGTATTTCGCATGCCGTGATGATGGCCACGCCGCGCGACCTGGAACAGTTCGCGCTCGGCTTCGCGCTGACCGAGGGCGTGGTGCGCCAGGCTGCCGATGTCTACGATATCGAGGTGGAGCTGGGCGCCGCCAGCGCCGCCGTGATCGTGACGATCGCGCAGCAAGACTTCATGCGCCTGAAGCAGCACCGCCGCACGCTTGCCGGCCGCACCGGCTGCGGCGTGTGCGGCATCGACAGCCTCGAATTGCTCGACCTGCACCCCGAACCGATGTCTGCTTCCGGCTTGCCGATAACGCTGGCGCCGGCGCTGGCGCGCGCCAGCGCCGAACTGGCGTCGCACCAGGCGCTGATGTCGCTCACCGGCGGGGTGCACGGCGCCGCGTGGTGCGCCGCCGACGGCGCCATCGTGAAACTGTTCGAGGACGTCGGCCGCCACAACGCGATGGATAAACTGATCGGCCACCTGGCGCGCGAGCGGATCGACATGCGCCAGGGTTTTGTGTTCATGTCCAGCCGCGCCAGTTATGAACTGGCGCGCAAGGCCAGCCGCATGCACATTCCGATGCTGGCGACGATATCGGCGCCCAGTTCGCTGGCCATCGATATCGCGCAGCGGGCCGGCATGAAGCTGGTCAGCTTTTGCCGCAAGGACGGTTTTGTCGATTACACGCCGGCGCTGGCGTTCGGCGTTTGATGCGCCGACAGGCTTAATAGCACCGGAATCGATTTCGAGGTTGGCGTGCCGGCGCCGTCGGCCACGCTGGCCAGCGGCAGCAGCGTATTGGTTTCCGGATAATACGCGCCCAGGCAGCCGCGCGGGATATCGTAATCGACCAGCAGGAAACGCTCGGCGCGGCGCTCGACGCCGTCCTCCCAGACACTCGTCAAGTCGACCCATTCTCCGGCCTTGAACCCCAGCATGCCGAGGTCGAGCCGGTTGGCGAACAGCACCCGGCGCATGCCGAACACGCCCCGGTAGCGGTCGTCCATGCCGTAGATGGTGGTGTTGTACTGGTCGTGCGAGCGGGTCGTCATCAACGTCATCAGGCGCGCGCCGTATTTGGCCCTGGCGCGGTGCAGCGGGCTGTCGAGGTCGATTTGCGCGACCAGGAATTGTGCCTTGCCGCTGGCGGTGCGCCATGCGCGCCGGCGCGACGCGACGTCCAGGTGGAAGCCGCCCGGTTCGGCCACCCGGGCGTTGTAATCGTAGAAATCGTCGAACACGCTTTCGATCGCATCGCGGATGCGCGCGTAATCGTCGGCGTACCAGTGCCAGTCGACCAGTTTGCTGCCCAGCGTCGCTTGGGCGATGCCGGCCACGATCGCGGTTTCCGACAGCAGGTTCGGCGAGGCCGGCTGGTTCCTGCCGAACGAGATATGCACCATGCTCATCGAATCCTCGACCGTCACGCCTTGCGGCCGGCCGCCGCGCAGGTCGATTTCGGTGCGGCCCAGCGTCGGCAGCAGCAGTGCCTGCTTGCCATGCACCAGGTGGCTGCGGTTCAGCTTGGTGGCGATCTGCACCGTCAGCGCGCAGCTGCGCAAGCCTTGTCCGGTCAACGGCGTATCCGGCGTCGCCACCGCGAAATTGCCGCCCAGGCCGACGAATACCTTGACCCGGCCGTCTAGCATCGCGGCGATGGTTTCGACCACGTCGTAGCCATGCTCGCGCGGCGGCTCGAAACCGAATACCTTGCCGAGCCGGTCGAGGAAGGCTGGCGCCGGCTTTTCCTCGATGCCGACGGTGCGGTCGCCCTGCACGTTGGAATGGCCGCGCACCGGGCACAGGCCGGCGCCGAGGCGGCCGATATTACCGCGCAACATCATCAAATTCGACAGCATGCGGATCGCCGCGACCGAATTCTTGTGCTGGGTCAGGCCCATGCCCCAGGTCGCGATGACGCGCTGGCCGTTGACGTAGACCTGGCACAGGTCTTCGATCTTGTCGCGCGCCACGCCCGATTCGCGCAGCAGCAAGTCCCAGCTTTCGGCGCGCAGGTCGGCCGCGAATGCGCTAAAACCGCTGGTATGTTCGGCGATGAAGCCATGGTCGATCACGGCCGGGGCGCCGCTCGCCAGGGCCGCGTCGTCCAGTTCGAGCACGCGCTTGGCGAGCGCCTTGAGCAGCGCAAAGTCGCCGCTCAGCGCCGGCTGCACGAACATCGAGCTGATGCGGGTACTGCCGTTGCTGATCATTTCCAGCGCGCTTTGCGGATCGGTAAACCGTTCCAGGCCCCGTTCGCGCAGCGGATTGATCGACACGATCGCCGCGCCGCGCCTGGCGCATTCGCGCAATTCGCCCATCATGCGCGGATGGTTGGTGGCCGGATTCTGGCCAAAGATCAGCAGCGTGTCGGCATGCTCGAAATCGTCCAGCGTGACCGTGCCCTTGCCGATGCCGACCGTGGCCGGCAAACCGCGGCTGGTCGCTTCGTGGCACATATTCGAGCAATCGGGAAAATTGTTGGTGCCGTACATGCGCACCATCAGCTGGTACAAAAACGCCGCTTCATTGCTGGCCCGCCCGGACGTGTAAAAGGCGGCCTGGTGCGGGCTGTCGAGCGCGTGCAAGTGGCGCGCCACCAGCGCGAACGCGGCGTCCCAGCCGATCAGCCGATAGCGGTCGCTGGCCGGATCGTACACCAGCGGGTCGGTCAGCCGGCCATGCCGCTCCAGCTCATAATCGGATTGCTGCAGCAGTTCCGATACCGTGTAGCGGGCGAACAGCTCCGGTCCGGCGCGCTTGCTGGTGGCTTCGGCGGCCACCGCCTTGGCGCCGTTTTCGCAGAATTCGAAGGTCGACGTGTGTTCGCGGTCGGGCCAGGCGCAGCCGGGGCAATCGAACCCGTCCGGCTGGTTTTGCGCCAATAGCGCTTTCAGCTTGCCGGGTTCGACCTTTTCCTTCAGCAGGTTCAGCGCGACGTATTTCAGCGCGCCCCAGCCGGCCGCCGCGTGCGGGTAGGCGGCGATATGTCCTTCGGTATTGTGCTTGTCCATGATGATCCCAACGATAGCCTGGATTGATTATGCCTGAATTCGGCGTTGCGCCACAGGCGTGGCGCCGCCAGGATTTAGGATGAAGCATGCAAAACCTGATAACCTCGGCCGACGTCAAGGCCAATCCGGTCAAGCTGGTGCCCAGCCTGGCCAGCACGCCCGAAGAGCTGCGCGAAGTGCAGCGCCTGCGTTATAAAGTGTTTATCGAGAACATGGGTTTGTCGGCGCTGGCACGCGCCGATGGCCTCGACAGCGATGAATTCGACGAGCATTGCGATCATTTGATCGTGCGCGACGCCGACACGCTGAAGGTGGTCGGCACTTACCGCGTGCTGAGCGCGTCCCGTTCGCGCAAGATCGGCCGCCTGTATTCGGAAAACGAATTCGACCTGGGGCGGCTGAACAATGTGCGCGGCCGCATGGTCGAAGCGGGGCGCGCCTGCATCCATCCGAAATACCGCGGCGGCAGCGTGATCATGCTGCTGTGGCAGGGACTGGCCGAATACCGCGTCACGCCGCATTTGCCGTTCCCGATCCAGCAGGTCGTAGCGGCGCTGACACCGCAAGTGCCGCAGCTGATCAAGGGTTATATGCGTTCCGGCGCGTGGCTGTGCGGCGAACCGGCCTGGGACCCCGATTTCGAAAGCGCCGACATTTTCCTGATGATGCCGCTGGCCAACCTGGATGGCCGCTACGCCAGGCATTACGGGGTCGAGACCGCGGCGCGGTAAATCCGTCAGGCCAGTGCCGGCAGTTGCGCCACGAATGCTTGCAGCGAGGCCCGCAAGCGGGCTTCGAGGCTGCCTTCGGGTGCGCCCGGCGGCATCATTTCCAGCATGAAGCGCACCGGCAGGAGCAGCGCTTCCGGTTCGCCGATCGAGCCGAAACGGCGCAGCGCGTCGTGGTACAAGGCGATGATCTGGTCGCGCTGGGCCGCGCCGAACACGCTGGACGCGGGCGTGGGCGGCGCTTCATAACAGGCCCACAGCGTGGCGATCAGCGCGCCTTGCACCTCGACGCAAATATCGGCCGACTTGCGCTCCTCGGCGTAACGCTGGTGCGCGTTGGCGATCGCGCTTTGCAGCACGTCGGCCAGCACCGGATGCAGCACCGACCATGCGTCGCCATGGCCGGCGGCCTTCAGCAGGAAAGCGCCGGCCAGCGCGTTGAAGACGATTTCATAGTCGGCCGAACCGCTGCGCAGCGCCGACTCGTCCAGCGCGCGGCGGTAGGCGGCCGTCATTTCCAGCAGCGCCGCTTCGGCCGGTGCGCCGTGCAACCGCGCCAGCCGGGCCTGCAGCTTCCAGTATTCGCCCAGCAGCGACAGGCGCTGCGCGGTCGGCGCCAGTTCGATCAGCAATTCCAGCCGGCGCCGGCCGCTGTCCATCAAGGCCGCGCCTTGTGCCGGCTCGGCCGGCTGTTCGACGGCATCGCCGGCGGCGATGCCGAGCAGCGCCGCACCCTGCCTGACTTCGAGCGTGGCCAGCCGTTCCAGCGCGCGCATGCTGACCTGGCCGTCGGTGGCGCTTTGCGCGGCGCGGTAATGCTCGATCGCGCGCAGCGTATTGTCGATGCCGCCCAGCCCGGCCCGCGTGTCGGCCATTTTTTCGCGGATGTCGGCGTAGCCGTAAAAGCGCAGCCGCGCCGATTCCTCGATCGCGCCGACCTTGTCCTGGATGCTCTTGCGGCGCGCCGCATCGGCGCCGGCGATGCGCGCATGCAGCGTTTCCAGGTCGGCCAGCAACTGGCCGTGGTAGTGATAGTCCGGCGCCAGCCATTGCTTGGTCTCGGTGTTCGGGAAGCGGTAGCGGTCGTCGCCGTAGGCCTGGTAGGCGCCCCAGGTGTTCGACGCCGGGAAGCCGAGGAAGGTCGCCTCGCGCGCCAGCCGCACCGCGTCGCCGAAATATTCGCCGCTCATCATGCCCTTGTAAAAGCTGCGCGCAAAGGTGCTGGCGGCCTGGTCGTCGATGCGCCAGCCGGCCGCGATGACCGCCTGGGAACCCATTTCGATGAAGGCGGTGGCCAGGTTGGCGGCCAGCTTGGACCATGGCGCCGCCGCGTCCGGGCGCATGTCGCCCAGGTGGCAGCAATTGATGAAGACGAATTGCGGCACCCGTTTCAGCTTGCTGATCTGGGCCGCCGTCAGCCGGGTTTTCGGCCCCAGCACCAGGCCGGTCAGCGGCGTGCTGGCGCCTTCGACTTCGCCGTGGCCGGCCAGGTGGATGGCGAAGTATTTTTCATCGAACAGGTGCACCAGCACTTGTTGCGCCTTGGGCCGGTACAGGTCGACCACGTGGTAGCCGCTGGCGCCGAACATGCGCGCCACCTGTTGCGCCTCGGCTTGCGCGGCCGGCAGTTCGGCCAGCCCGGAATCGGTGTCGCCGACCACCAGCACGCTGTTGCTGGCCGGGCTGATGCCGCGCGGCAGTTCGCGCGGCGAGGCCAGCTGGCGCACCATGCCGATGCGGGTCGACAGCGGGCTTTCTTCGCGGTCGGCCTCGTCGCGCATCAATTCCCACGGATAGATCGCGGCGCTCTGGTCGACCGCCAGGATCAGGCCGCGCATTTCCGGAATCGCCGCCTTCAAGCCGTTCGGCAGCATCAGTTCGTACAGCGCGCGCGACAGGCCGGGCTGGTCGGTGGTGTTGTCGGTGGCGTCCATGATCAGGCCGTCGACCGCCTGGCGCTGGTTCGGTTCTTCATCGACGCTGTTGTGGGCGCGGTCGGTGACGAGGGTAAACCGCAATGCGCCGGACAGGTCGGCGGCGACGATGTGCACCCGGCGCCAGCCATTGTCGCCGCTCAGCACCGGCAGCACCCGCCGGTAGCCGCCGGGGCTGTGCTTGATGCGCCGGTCGAAGTGCAGCGCGCTCTGGTAGCGCGTTTCGCACATCACCTGTTCGATCGCGATGGCGGCCGCGATGGCGCGCGCCTCCGACTGTTCATAAATGCTGATGTGGTGGATGCGGCTGCGCAGGCCGGCGTCTTCGAGGCGCCGGTTGGCGCTGCGCACGCCGTCGATCAGCGAGCGTATGCACAGCGCGATCGACAGGCCGCCGTAACCGGAACCGGACAGCAGGCTGGCCACCCGCAGGCTGTCGGTGCCATGCCCGGCCGCTTCCTGGCGCGACGGCGGGCAGGGCGCGTTGCGCTGGCCGGCGGCCAGCAATTGTTCGCGCACGCAGGCATACTCCAGCAAGCCGCCGGCGAACGCGCGCGTCAGTTCGCCCGGCGTCAATTCGCCCAGCGCGCCGAGGCCGATGACGATCGCGCCGCCGGGCCGGCGCGCCAGTTCCGGCTGCAGCACTACCAGCGCCTCGTCGGGCCGCTGCGGGTAACGGCCGAGCGCATGGATTTCCTGCAGCCGGCCATCGAGCAGCCGGTCGAGGAAAGTCATGCTGCCGCGCAGCGATTCATAGGCGTAGCTGCCGGTCATTACCGGCGCGTCGGCCGAGGCCATGCTGCCGTGGATGATTTCCAGCGTCACCCGCGGCGCCGCCAGCAGCGGCGGCGGCACCGACGGACGGGCGCCGCCGATCGCCGCCGCCAGCGTTTCTTGCGGCGTCGGAAATAGGGGAAACGCTTCCGGCTCGCGGGCATGGAATTGCGGCGGGTGCTTGCCGCGCAAGTTCGGCGGACTGTCGGCCAGCTGCGTGCAATGGCCGTTTTCCAGCAATTGCCGGTAAGCGGGAAATAAGGCCTGCTGGCGCAGCAGGTCGCCATGCGCCGCCGCCACATACCAGGCCTTGATGCCGGCCGGTATGCCGCCGTCCCACGCGACCCGGCCGTCGCCTTCGATGCCGTAGGCGATTTCCAGCCGGCCGGCGCGCACCCGCACCGCCAGCGGCGTCGCGGCGCAGCCGGCCAGGTAGCTGGTGTGGCGCGCATTGAGCGGCGTGGCGGCGATCAGCGCGGCGCTGCTGCGCGCCTGTTGCAGCGCGGCCGCCAGCGGCGCGTGCCAGCCGTTGGCCAGTCCGGCTTCGCGGTCGTCCTGCTGCCACAGCTTCCAGGTAGCCGGGTCGAAATAATCGATGCCGTCGTTGGCCAGCGGCGTCTGGCCGTCGGCTGGCCATGGCAGCATTTCCAGCACGCCGGGGAAAGCGCGGATAAAGCCGAGGAACTGGCGCGCCGTGTGTTTCCAGCCGATCCAGCTGATCAGCATTTGCACCAGTTCGTCGCGCCCCAGCAGCACGGCGGCCATCGCATGCGTGCCCCGGTTGGGCGTGCCGACCTGCAGCAGCCGGCTGCCGGAAATCGCCGTGAAACGCGGCCAGCGCTCGCGCAGCGCCCAGCGCGCCAGCAGGCCGCCCATGCCGTGGCCGACGATGCGCAGCGGCTGGCCGCGCCGTTCGGCGTCGTCCATCGCCGCGTCCAGCACCGTCTCGAAGGCGGCGCCGCTGTCCAGCAGCGACAGCCGCCAGTCGTAGGTGAACGGCCGCACTTCGTGGCTTTGCGCGAGGAATTGCGCGAACGGTTCGTAATACGGCTCGACCCAGCCGGCGCTGACGATGTGCGGCTGGCCGACGGCCAGCCGTTCGATCTGCCCTTCGACCAGGTTGACCGGATCGAACCAGACCCGGCTGTTGCCGACTTGCAGGTGGCTGCCCATCACGCCCGGCAGCAGCAAGACGATCGGTGCGCCGTCGCGCCGCTTCGGCGCTTCGCCGCCGCGCGCCACGGCGCCGTGTTCGATGCCTGCCAGCGGCTGGAACTGGACCTCGGGCACGCCGGCCAGCGCGCGCAGCAGCAGCGCGGCCGAGTGCGGCCGCTCGAAATAATTCAAGTGGTGCACGTGCGGGCCGCGCAGGAAGACCTGCCGCAGCGGCGGCTGGCGCGCCGCGCCGCCGCTCATCGACGCGCTGTTCACCAGCAGGTCGCTCTGGCCGCCGTAATCGAGACCGGACAGGCTGTCGCCCAGCCATTTCAGCAAGCCGTGGCCGCTGCAATCGCCGGCCAGCACATGCAGGCTGGCGTCGATGCGCACGTCGGGCGCGTTGAGCAGCGCCACCAGCGGCGAATCGGGCATCATCGCCTCGATGCCGGGCAGCAGGCGGGCGTCGCAGCGCTGCTGCACCAGCGCCAGGAAAAACGAGGCGCCGGCGTCGACGATTTCGCCCGATGCGCGCGGCGGCGCCGCTGTCGCCCCGGAACCGAGCAGGTTGAACATCACGCTGGCCCAGCGCTCCAGCCGGCCCGACACCAGCGTGCTGCCGCGCGCCGGGCAGGCGACCCGCACAAAACGCTCGATCCGGATCGCGCGCGACTTCAATTCCAGGTTCAGCTGTTCCAGCCGCGCCGCGTCCGCCGCATACCCGAGCCGTCCGGTCAGCATCGCCTGGGACGTGAAATGGTCGATGTCGTGGCGGTTGAACGGCTCGCCGCCAACCGTGTTTTCGCTGAGCCGCTCGATGCCGTCGCCGGCCAGGTCGGCCGCGCCGCGGCTGGCGCTGCGCTGGGCGCGCGCCAGCAATTCGCCGACCAGGCCGCCGCTGCCGTGGCTCAGCACATGCAGCAGCGCGCCTTGCGGCAGCAGGCGCACCAGTTCCAGCGCGTTGTGGATCGGCCCTTCGCTCAGCGTGCGGTGTTCGTAGCCGTAGATGCGGTTGCCGTACAACGCCGCCAGTTGCGGCCCGAGGCCGTTGTCCCACAGGCCGCGAAAGCAGCGCTCGGTCGACGAGGCGCTGCCGTGCAGCAGCAGCAACAGCGGCTCCCTGGCGGGCGCCAGCGGCGCCGCCGGCGTCAATTCCCAGCGTTCGGTGGCGCAGCGGTACAGGCCGAGCCGGTGATCCAGCTGGCGGTCCTGGAAGGCGCCGGCGGCGGCCAGCGCCGTCATGCCGCTGCCGCCGCCGCGATAAATCCGCAGCGCTTTCAGCATCCATGCACCGACGCCGTCGCCGCTGGCGCCGGGCGGCAAGCGCGGACCCGACGGACGCAGCGCCTGGCCGACCTCGATCAGCGGCGCAGCGCCGTTGCCGGCGGCGCTAGGCGTGCCGAGGTAGCGCGGCAGGCTGTCGCAGCTGGCCAGCAGGCTGCTGCCGTCGGCCAGTATCAGTTCGGTCACGTCGAGCGGGCCCAGCGCCACCGTCAGCTGGTCGCTGCCGAAACCGCGCGCGCCCGACAGCACATAGGTCGATACTTGCCATTCCGGGGCCGCATGGCTGGTCTTCAGGCTGGCGTGCGGGTCGCGTGTCAACCGTAATAACAGCGATGCTGGCGACGCGGAGTCGTCGGGAATGTCCATGCGGGTCGAGTGCGGCTTAAAAGATGACCTTGGCGCGAGATGCGGGCCGACGCCTTGAGGCGCATCAATCTTTACGCGGCGCGACAAAACACGCTAGCGAGAATCTAGTCAGTAGGGAGCAAGGACAGGGGAGGGCGAGGTAGAAACGTTCAGCGTGGTTTGGGCTGAGCTTCTGTGAGGGGCCAGGCTGTGGCAGGAGATGGTTCAGTCAGCGCGGTTGCATGGCGCTTGCTGGCATGCTGCAATGCCTGTGATGGATCGGGCAGATCTGGTCAGTGCGTCGCGGTGAGCGACAATTCCTTCAATTCACGGATGCTGAGTTCCGATTTTTCATGCATGCGCAATAAAATCGTCGCTCCCACCGCCAGTTTCCGGTGCCGGATCTTGCTGATGATCGGCGGCTGAACTTCGAGGACGCGGCACAGTTCGGCGTCGTTTTTCAAGTTCATCTTTTCGATCAGCGTGTCGAGTAGCTTGTTAGGAACAAAACTCGATGGCTCCAGCGCGCGAGCCCGGTTCATCGCCTCGATCATTTCCAACTTCTTTTGCCGTACGTTCATTTACTCCTCCTTCAGGTTATGGAAAGTGACGGGGCGGGTGCCCCGGTTATAAGTCACCGTAAAAAAACAACTGACAGCAGCGTCAAAAACGCAGCCTTACAATTATTTCTCCACGGCAACCTAGTCAACCAACACGATTCAGCTTTTGGCGTAGCGCGTATCCAATAATATTGATAACCAAGCAAGATGTTTCAATAATACTACGATAAAAAATATTTAAACAACCTTCTTAATTAAATATAACGTTTGTTTGTCCAATCTGGTTGACGTCTGTTGTATTTTGAAGTCCGCTTTTTGTGAGCACCATGGTCCGGTCCGCCATTTCCGCGGCCGCGTGCGAATGGGTGACCATGATGGCGCAGCTGCCGTTGGCCTTGATTTCATTGCGCAGCAATGCCAGGATGCCTTGCGCCGTATCCGGATCGAGGTTGCCGGTCGGTTCATCGGCCAGCACCAGCGCCGGTTTATGCACCAGCGCGCGGGCGATCGCCACGCGTTGCATTTCACCGCCCGACAATTGATGCGGGAAATCGCCGCCGCGGCCCTTCAAGCCGACCGCTTCCAGCATCTTTTCGGCGCGCTCCTGCGGCAAGCCGTTCAACAGCAGCGGCAGGGCGACGTTTTGCAGCAGCGTCAAATGCGGCAGCACGTGGAAGGCCTGGAAGATAAAGCCCATGCGGGCCCGCCGCAAGCGCGTCGCGGCCGCGTCGTCGAGCCCCGACATGGCGATGCCGTCGATCAGGATCGGGCTCGTTTCCGGGCCGGCGTCGGGCGCATCGAGCCCGGCGATCAAGTTCAGCAAGGTCGATTTGCCGACTCCCGAATCGCCCATGATGGCAATGAATTCGCCGGCCTTGAAACGGCACGACAGGTTGGCCAGGACCGGGCGGCCGCTGGCATACGATTTCGACAGGTGGCGTAATTCAAGCATGGGACACTTCACGGTAACAGTAACTACGTTTCAGCGCGTCAAGCCGCGCCGCATGGCAAAACTGAGTGCATCGACCAGGGCGACCAGCAACAGCATGGCGATGATGACGGTGGCCGCCTGCTGCATCTGGAACAGCGACAGATGGTATTTCAGCATTTGGCCGAGTCCGCCTGCACCGACCACGCCGAGGATGGCCGCGGCGCGAATATTGTTTTCCCAACGATATAAAGTATATGACAGCATTTGCGCTAATGCTTGCGGCAATGTTGCGTAGAAAAAAGCCGCAAGGGGCGTCGCGCCGTTGGCGCGCAAGCTTTGTTCTGGAAGCGGTACCACATTTTCCAGCACCTCGGCAAACAGCCTTCCGAGCACGCCGGCGGTGTGAAACGCCAGCGCCATCGTACCGGCGAACGGACCCAGTCCGGCGGCTATCAGCAAGATAGACGCCCATACCAGCTCAGGCACCGAACGCAGAAAATTGAGCAGCATGCGCACCGGCGCGCGGAGCAGCGGACCGAAGCGTCCGGCGGCCGGCAGCGCGAACAGCATGCCTGCCGCCACCGCCAGCAAGGTGCCCAGCGCCGACATGGCCAGCGTTTCCAGCGTGGCCCACGCGGTCTTGCCGAGGAATGTTGCGGAAAACTCGGGCGGCGTAAAACCGGCCAGGAATTCCACGCTGCCCGAGACCGCGTCGCTGCTGAAAAACGCCGCCCATTGCAGCGGCAGGCTGGCGAAACTGGCGATGATCAGCAGCAGCAGGGCGCCGGCCAGCAGCAAGCCGGACCAGGAGCGGGCCGGCGCGGCCGGCATCGGCGACTCGGGAACGGAGAGGCGGGTCGTCATGCGAGTTTCTTCCTGAGTATTGTCGAGACCAGGTCGGCGCCGGCCACCAGCAGCACGAATACCAGCAGCATGGCGGACACTTCATCGCCGGCCAGCATCTTCATCGATTCATCCATGCGCTGGCCCAGTCCGCCGGCGCCGACAAAGCCCATCACCACCGAACCGCGGATCGCGCATTCCCAGCGGTAGACGGTGTACGACACCAGTTCCGAGGCCGCTTCCGGCAAGGCGCCGTACAACAGCGCCGCGAGCCGGCCGCTGCCGTTGGCCAGCAGCGCATTGCTGGCGTGCGCTTCCGACGATTCGAGGATTTCGGCGTAGACCTTGCCCAGCATGCCGGCATAGGTCAGCGCGATGGCCAGCACGCCGGCGGTCGGCCCCAGGCCGATGATGCGCACGAACAGCAGCGCCCACACCAGTTCCGGCACGCTGCGCAGCAATACCAGCAGCCAGCGCACCAGCTGGCGCAACGCCGCCGACAAGGGCCGCATGCGGCCGCTGCCGAGCCGGGAAATCGACAGCCGTTCGGTGACGATCAGCGTGGCCGGTATCGCGCCCAGCAAGGCCAGGCTGAGGCCGGCGGTGGCGATGGCGATGGTCAGCCAGGTTTCGCGCAACAGCAGCCACAGGAAGTCGGCGGAGTGGGCCGGTGGAAAGAAGGTGGACAGGAATTGCCAGGTCGCGCTCAGGCTTTGCCTGTCGAGCAAGGTGAACGGCTTGAATTCGCTGGCCACCAGCATCGGCCACAGCAGGACCAGGGCCAGCAAGGTCCAGCCCACGCGGCCGGACCACGCCGGATCGGGATGGCGCGCGGCCATCGATGTATGTGTCTGCGGCATCGGATTAAAAGCAGACGCCGGCCGGCATGTCGACGCAGCTGTGCGCCACTGGAGCGGGCTCAGGCGTTTGCACTGCATTGTGATACAGCGCCGCGATCATCGCGTCGGTGACAGCTTCACGCGGCAAGTCGAACACGATGCGGCCGTCTTTCAGCGCCACGATGCGGTTGAAATGGGCGCGCGCCAGCTCGACCTGGTGCAGGCTGCAAATCAGCGTCGCGCCGCGCGCCGCCGCTTCCTGTTGTAACACAGTCAGCGTCAGTTCGGACAGGCTCGGATCGAGCGCCGACAACGGTTCATCGACCAGCATCGCCTGCGCCGACGACAGCAGCAGGCGCGCCAGGCCGCAACGCTGGCGCTCGCCGCCGGACAGCCGGTCGACCCGCGCATACAATTTATCGCCGAGCTGGAAGCGCTGCAATGCTTGCCAGGCCGCTTCCGTTTCGCGCGGCTTGATCAGCGACAGCAGCGCGCGCCACAAGCTCCAGGCCGGCAAGCGCGCCGCCAGCACCGTCGTCACCACGCGCTGGCGCGGCGGCAGCGGCGGCGTCTGCGGCGCCAGGAACAGCCGTGCGCGCATGCGATGGCGCTGGCGTTCCGGCAACGCCCACGGATCGATGCCGAATAGGGCAAACGCCCCGGACGCAGGGCGGTGCGCGCACGCCAGTGTCGCCAGCAAGGTGGTCTTGCCGGCGCCGGATGGGCCGATCAATGCCAGTTGCTCGCCCTGCGCCACCAGCAAGTCGATCTGGTGCAGCGCGGCCGGCTTGCCGGCGGCCAAATGGCGCACCGTCAATTGTTGCAAGCTATAAGTTGTCATGCGTGTTTTTTATTGTGCGAGATTACTTTTTCAGCAAACCGGCGTTGTGCGCCGCCGCCTCGATCGCGCCATAGTTTTCAGGCTTGGTCAGGATGAATTTGCTGGCGCGCTGCAAGTCGAGAATCGCCTTGTCTTGCGGATTTTTCGGGTCCAGCGCCAGGAAGGCGTCGGTCAGCTTTTTACGCAGGACCGGGTCCATGTCGGAACGCACGCTCCAGTTGTAATCGTAATAACCCGGCGTGGTATAAAACACGCGCACGAGCGCAGGATCGACTTTTTTCTCGGCGACCAATTTTTGCCAAACGGAAATATTCAACGCGCCGGCATCGACCTTGCCGCCCGCCACCGCCGCGACGGTCGCGTCATGCGCGCCCGAGAACGCGATGCGCTTCAAGTCGGTGTCCGGATTGATGTGCGCGGCCAGCAGGTAAGAGCGCGGCATCAAGTGACCGGAGGTCGACGATTCGGAACCGAAGCTCAGCGTCTTGCCTTTCAAGTCTTCCAGCTTGTTGATGTTTTTATTGGTGGTGATGAAGACCGACTGGAATTTTTCATCTTCGGCGCGCTGCACCAGCGGCGTGATCTGGTTCTTGCTGCGGTCCTTCGCTTGTACGAAGGTAAAACCGCCGAACCACACCATGTCCACTTTCTTGTTGATCAGCGCCTCGACCGAGGCGGCGTAATCGGTGACCGGAGTGAATTCCACCTTGATACCGATCTTCTTTTCCAGGTAGTCGCCGAGCGGCTTGAACTTGCGCTGCAATTCGGTCGGATTTTCATCCGGAATCGCCGACACGCGGAACACGGCCGGGGTTTGCGCATGGGTAGTGCTGGCGACTAACATCATCAGCGCGGCGAGACCGGCCGATAGCCAGGATTTGAGGGGAGAACGGTGCATGATGGGAGCCTTTGTCTGAAAATCAAGAAAGTGGTATTGCAAGGCGCCATTTTACAGGCGGATGCTCAGGCGTGCCTCCGCGATTGTGATAATCGGCTATGATGGAAAAAATGTCATCGGCAAAAGCGACCTGGACCATGCCAAGTGGTGCGGCAAGCTGCTGGATTGCCGCATGGCGGTTACCTACCCACCATTGCGAGCCATCGACTGCCAGCCATGACTACGCCACTCTCTCCTGCGCCACTCTCTCAGCATGGGCCGGATGCCGGCCAGCCAGTCTCCGATTTCACCGAAATCGGCGCCGGTTTGACGGCCCTCAACGCCAGCACGTCGCCCAAGTATTTATATGACGCGCTCGGCTCCAAGCTGTTCGAAGCCATTTGCGAATTGCCGGAATACTATCCGACGCGCACCGAGGCGGGCATCTTCGCGCAATACGGCGCCGAGATCGCCCGCGCGGTCGGGCCGGGCAGCACGCTGATCGACCTGGGGGCCGGCAATTGCGCCAAGGCCGCCAGCCTGTTTCCCTTGTTGCATCCGGCGCAATACGTGGCGGTCGATATTTCCTACGATTTCCTCAGGGAATCGTTGAGCCGTTTGCAGCAACGCTTTCCGCACATTGAAATGACCGGGCTGGGGCTGGATTTTTCCAGCCGGCTCGACTTGCCCGGCACTGTGCGCGCCGCGCAACGGGTGTTCTTTTATCCTGGTTCATCGATCGGCAATTTTGCGCCGCAACAGGCGGTGGATTTCCTGCGCCGCCTGCGGGCCAATTCCGGGCCGGACGGCGGCTTGCTGATCGGCGTCGACCTGATCAAGGACAGCGCCATCCTCGACGACGCCTACGACGATGCGCTGGGCGTCACCGCCGCCTTCAACCTGAACCTGCTGCGCCATGTGAACCAGCTGATCGGCGCCGACTTCGACGTGCGCCAGTGGGCGCACCACGGCTTTTTCAACGCCGCGCAGAGCCGGGTTGAAATGCACCTCGAAGCGCGCAGCAGCCTGACCGTCAACTGGCAGGGCGGGCGGCGGCGTTTCGAACGGGGCGAGCGGATTCATACCGAAGACAGTTATAAATATAGCAGGGAAGGTTTTGTCAGCTTGCTGGAACAGGCGGGCTTTTCTGCCAACAACATGTGGACCGATACGCAGCAGTGGTTCGCCGTCATCCACGCCCGCGTCAACCGCGATTAACGATCACTTATGGATACTCATTACCACACTGTGCGCCAGCGTTCGCTGGCGCTGGCCGAGCCGTTGAGCGACGAGGATTGCGGCGCCCAGTCGATGCCCGACGCCAGCCCGGTCAAATGGCATCTGGCGCACACCACCTGGTTTTTCGAAACGTTTATTCTGGAAACGATGGAGACGGATTTCACGCCTTTCCATCCGGCGTTCCGGGTCTTGTTCAATTCTTATTACAACGGCATCGGCGAAAAACACCCGCGCACGCAACGCGGCTTGCTGACCCGGCCCGGCATGGAACAGGTGCGCGCCTACCGCGCCGATGTCGATGCCCGCATCGGACGTTTGCTGTCCAGTAATTTGCCGCTGCAGCGGCGCAAGCAATTGACGCTGCTGCTGGCGCTGGGCCTGGAACATGAACAGCAGCATCAAGAACTGCTGCTGACCGACGTCAAGCATTTGCTGGCGCAAAGCGCTTTGTTTCCAGCCTATTTCGATGTGCCTTTTGATGTGGCGGCCACCGCCCCGGCGCTGCAATGGCTGCCCTTCGACGGCGGCCTGGCCGAGATCGGCTACCATGGCGACGGCTTTTGCTTCGACAATGAATTGCCACGCCACCCGCAATACGTGGCGCCATTCTCTCTGGCGGCGCGCCTGGTCAGCAACGGCGAATACCTGGCCTTCATCCAGGCTGGCGGATACCAGGATGCCGGACTGTGGCTGGCCGAGGGCTGGGACTGGGTGCGCAGCCAGCGGCTGACGTGTCCGCTGTACTGGCAACAGGATGAGCAGGGGCAATGGCTGGAATTCACGCTGTTCGGCTTGTTGCCGCTGGACTTGCAGCGGCCGGCCACCCATCTGTCGCTATTCGAAGCGGACGCCTACGCCCACTGGGCCGGCGCGCGGCTGCCAACCGAGGCGGAATGGGAATGCGCGGCGCAGGGACTGGCCATCGATTGCGGGCAATTGCATCCGTCCGCTGCGCAGCCATCGAGTGGGTTGCAACAAATGTTTGGTACTTGCTGGCAATGGACCAGCAGCAGTTATGGGCCGTATCCCGGCTACCGCACGGCGCCGGGGGCATTGGGGGAATACAACGGCAAGTTCATGCTGAACCAGTATGTGCTGCGCGGTTCGTCGTGCGTCACGCCGGCCGGCCATGCGCGCGCCAGTTACCGGAATTTCTTTCCGGCCGGCGCACGCTGGCAGTTTTCAGGGATACGGCTGGCGCGCTGAACCGAGGTCGCTGCTTAAGCCGCGACCTGGGCCGTTGTGGTGCCGGTGTTCTGATTGATTTTCAACTGGCGGTTGACCGCGCTCAGCACCGCCTTGAACGAGGCGGTGACGATATTGCTGTCGATGGCCGCGCCGAACAGCGTCGGACCATTGTCCAGGCGCAATTCGACGTAGCAGGCCGCCTGTGCATTGGCGCCCGTGCCGATCGAGTGCTCATGGTAATCCATCAGCTTGATATCCAGTCCCAGCGCGTTGACGAAGGCGTCGATCGGGCCATTGCCGCCGCCTTGCAGCGCCAGCGGCGACTGGCGGTGGGTCAGGCTGATGTCGATCTGTACCGATTCGTCGCTGCTGGTGTCTTCCACCATGCGGTGCGAACCGTAGGCGTAAGGAATAGTCTGTTCTAAATATTCCTTGGCGAAAATCTCATGAATATCCTTGGCGGCGATTTCACGTCCGGTTTCATCGGCGACCGCCTGCACGGCGCGCGAGAATTCGATTTGCAAGCGACGCGGCAACACCAGGCCGTATTCCTGTTCCAGCAAATACGCCATGCCGCCCTTGCCGGACTGGCTGTTGACGCGGATCACCGCATCGTAGCTGCGGCCCAGGTCGGCCGGATCGATCGGCAGGTAAGGCACTTCCCAGATCGAGTTTGCTTGCTGTTTGGCAAAACCTTTCTTGATGGCATCTTGATGCGAACCGGAGAACGCGGTGAACACCAGGTCGCCGGCGTACGGGTGGCGCGGATGGACCGGCAACTGGTTGCATTCCTCGACGCATTTACGGACCGTGTCGATATCCGAAAAATCCAGGCCCGGATGCACGCCCTGGGTATACAAATTCATCGCCAGTGTCACCAGGTCGACGTTGCCGGTGCGTTCGCCATTGCCGAACAGGCAGCCTTCGACGCGGTCGGCGCCGGCCATCACGGCCAGTTCGGCGGAGGCGATCGCGGTGCCGCGGTCATTGTGCGGGTGCACGCTGATGATGATGGAGTCGCGTCGCGCCAGCTTGCGCGACATCCATTCGATCTGGTCGGCATATACGTTCGGCGTGCTGCATTCCACGGTCGACGGCAAGTTGATGATCATCTTGTTGGCCGGAGTCGGCTTCCAGATCGCGCTGACGGCGTCGCAGATGTGTTTGGAGAAATCCAGTTCGGTGGTCGAAAACGATTCCGGCGTGTATTCGAAACCCCATTCGGTTTCCGGATGCTGCGCCACCAGTTGCTTGACCAGCGTGGTGCCGGTGGTGGCGATTTGCGTGATTTCCTCGCGCGACATGCCGAACACCACCTTGCGGAACACCGGCGCCACCGAGTTATACAAGTGGATGATGGCGCGCTTGGCGCCGACCACCGAGTCGACCGTGCGGCGTATCAATTCTTCACGCGACTGTGTCAGCACGATGATGGTGACATCGTCCGGAATGCGGTTTTCCTCGACCAGCTTGCGCACGAAGTCAAAATCGGTTTGCGACGCCGAAGGGAAGCCTACTTCGATTTCCTTCAAGCCGATCTGGATCAGCATCTCGAAAAAGCGCAGTTTCTTTTCCGCGCTCATCGGTTCGATCAGCGACTGATTGCCGTCGCGCAAATCGGTGCTCATCCAGATCGGCGGTTTGCTGATGATGTTGTTCGGCCACTGGCGGTCGCTCAATTGCACAGGTGGAAAGGCGCGGTATTTGGAAGCTGGGTTTTGCAACATCATGATCGGGTACTCCTGAAATGAGGTGGAAATCGGTAAAGCGAAGAGTGTGGCGACAGGCTGCCGGGCGGCCACGTTACGCTAGGCCAGGCAACCGGTCATTAGCGATAGCAGTAGCGGCGACAGGCGGGCGCAAGCGCGGACGCAGCCAGGACGTGCGCCGGTGCGCATGGCCATAACGTGAATAAGGTGATCGAAACGGGATGGTGCAAACATCGGATAACCTTCCTGAGGTTTAAAACGCGCCGGCGTATGGCTGGCGTAACACTGCGGCAAATTTATGCGCGTGCTAGTAGTCGCGATAGCGACAGCAGGGAAGAGGTTGGATGTTGGAAGGAGGACATGGCTTTAATGTAAGGGATCGGGCGACTGCTTGTCAAGGGTATTTCTGGAAAGTAATTGATGAAGCCGGTTCATGGGCTCGTATGGGAGGCCGGCGTGCCTCTCATCGCCGTTGGCGGGGCAGACTTGGATTGCGGTGGCGCAATGCACCAGGCTCGTGCACAAGTACGTTACAATCGGCGTCGCTATTTTGCGCAGATTCTCCCATCGTTACGACACCATGCACCCAAAACGCCTTTCCCTGATTGCCATCGCAGCCTTCGTGCTGGCCGGCTGCGAAGCCACCGCGCCCAAAATCACGCCTGTCCTGACGCCCGCGGTACTGCCGGCGCCGGTGCCGCGCAAGATCAGGATCGGCTTGGCGCTGGGCGGCGGCGCGGCGCGCGGCTTCGCGCATATCGGCGTGATCAAGGCGCTTGAATCGCAAGGCATCGATGCCGATATCGTTACCGGCACCAGCGCCGGCAGCGTGGTCGGCGCGCTGTATGCGGCGGGTAATTCCGGCTTCGCCTTGCAAAAGATGGCCTTCGACATGGATGAAGCGGCGATTTCCGACTGGGCCATGCCGCTGTTCGGCAAATCGTCCGGCGTGCTGAAGGGCGAGGCGCTGCAAAGCTATATGAATAAGGCGGTCAACAATGTGCCGCTGGAAAAACTGAAAATCCCATTCGGGGTGGTCGCCACCGATTTGAAGAATGGCCAGGCGATCCTGTTCCAACGTGGCAATACCGGCATGGCGGTGCGCGCGTCGTCGTCGGTGCCGGGCGTGTTCCAGCCGGTGACGATCGCCGGCCGTACCTATGTCGATGGCGGGCTGGTGGCACCGGTGCCGGTGCGCGCCGCGCGCGAGATGGGCGCCGATTTTATTATCGCGGTCAATATTTCGTCGCAAACGGAAGCGCAAAAAGCCATCAGCTCGATGGAAGTGATCATGCAAACCTTCGCCATCATGGGCCAGCGCATCAATCAGTTCGAGCTGAAGGACGCCGACGTGGTGATACAGCCGAGCCTGGGCACCATGAAGGGCAACGATTTCAACAGCCGCAACCAGGCGATCCTGGCGGGCGAGCAGGCGACCTTTGCCGTGATGGCGCAAATCAAGGAAAAATTGAAGGCCAGGCGCGAAGCGCCGGCGCCATAGGCGAGAGGCATGTTGCTGTCGTACAATTCACATTCAATCTAATAAGGATGCATGATGCAATCGAAACCAATCTTGACGCTGGAAGACATTAAAAAAATCGCGGCCGCCGCTGAAGCGGAAGCTGTTGCCAACAAATGGGCGGTGACTATTTCGATCGTCGACGATGGCGGTCACTTGCTGTGGCTGCAACGCCTGGACGGCGTGGCGCCGATCAGCGCGCACATCGCGCCGGCCAAGGCCAAGACCGCCGCGCTGGGCCGCCGCGAATCGCGGATCTACGAAGAAATGATCAATGGCGGCCGCGTATCGTTCCTCAGCGCGCCTGAAATCGATGGCTTGCTGGAAGGCGGCGTGCCGATTATTGTCGACGGCCATTGTGTCGGCGCGGTTGGCGTATCCGGCGTCAAATCGGCGGAAGATGCGCAAATCGCCAAGGCGGGGATCGCCGCGCTGGGCTGAAATGCCTTGATATCGTAGTGCAAGTCATACCGATGCCGCCCGACGCCAGTCCGGCGGCATTTCTTTTGCATCAATGTTAACGCTGTTGTACGGCGCGGCATATCAGCTGCGCAAGAGCAAAATTTTCGCCCCCCTTCCGCTTTTTCGTCCTTGCCGAAAAGCTTCCTTTTGGTTATAATTCAAAGGTTTAGCCAATCACACATATACCGTAGCGACTACCCATCCCCTCATTCAAAATGATCGTCAACTGCCCGTGAGCGCACCTGCTCGGGTTGTCTGACGGTCGGTCTGACGTGGCGCAGCTACGGTAACTTTATCAGGAGTTGCCCTTGCCGCCATTTTTTTCTGGCCCTGCCGTTCCAGCCATTCTAGCGCTTGCTGATGGAACGATCTTTAAAGGTTTTTCCATCGGTGCCCCCGGTCATACGACTGGCGAGGTGGTATTCAATACCTCGATGACCGGTTATCAGGAAATCCTCACCGACCCAAGTTATTGCCGCCAGATGGTCACGCTGACGTATCCGCATATCGGCAATACCGGCGTCAACCCGGAAGACGTTGAATCTTCCAAAGTCCACGCCGCCGGCCTCATCATCCGCGATCTGCCTTTGCTGGCATCCAATTTCCGTTCCACCCAGTCCCTGTCCGATTACCTCAAAGCTGAAAACGTGGTGGCCATCGCCGGCATCGACACGCGCAAGCTGACCCGCATCCTGCGCGAAAAAGGTGCGCAAAGCGGCGCCATCCTGGTCGGTACGCAAGGCAATGAGCCATCCGCCGCGCAAGCGGTGGAGTTGGCGCGTTCCTTCCCCGGCCTGTCCGGCATGGACCTGGCCAAGGTGGTGTCGGCCAAGGCGGCGTATGAATACCGCGAAACCGAGTGGAAACTCGGTGAAGGTTACGGCAAGCTGGAAGATGCTGACGCGAAATACCACGTGGTGGCGTTCGACTATGGCGTCAAGCGCAATATCTTGCGCATGCTGACCGCGCGCGGTTGCAAAGTCACCGTATTGCCGGCCCAGGCATCGGCCGCCGATGCGCTGGCCTTGAATCCGGACGGCATCTTCCTGTCAAATGGTCCCGGCGATCCGGAACCATGCGATTACGCGATTGCAGCGACCAAGGAATTGATCGAACGCGGCATTCCAGTGTTCGGCATTTGCCTCGGCCACCAGATCATGGCGCTCGCTTCCGGCGCCAAGACGCTGAAAATGAAATTCGGCCACCACGGCGCCAACCATCCGGTGCAAGACCTGGACACGAAACAAGTGCTGATCACGTCGCAAAACCACGGTTTCGCGGTGGATGCGGCGACCTTGCCAGCCAATTGCCGGGTCACCCACGAATCGCTGTTCGACGGTTCCCTGCAAGGCTTTGCCCGCACGGACAAGCCGGCGTTCTGCTTCCAGGGCCACCCTGAAGCGTCGCCTGGCCCGATGGATGTTGCTTACCTGTTTGACCGCTTCATCAACTTGATGGCTGCGGAGGAGAAAAAGAAAAATGCCTAAACGTTTAGATATTAAAAGTATTCTGATTATTGGCGCCGGCCCGATCGTGATCGGCCAGGCCTGCGAATTCGACTATTCCGGCGCGCAAGCGTGCAAGGCCCTGCGCGAAGAGGGTTATAAAGTCATTCTGGTCAACAGCAACCCTGCGACCATCATGACCGACCCGGAAATGGCCGACGTCACCTACATCGAACCGATCACCTGGTCGGTAGTCGAGCGCATCATCGCCAAGGAACGTCCGGACGCGATCTTGCCGACCATGGGCGGCCAGACCGCGCTGAACTGCGCGCTGGACTTGCACAACAATGGCGTGCTGGCGAAATACAATGTCGAGCTGATCGGCGCGTCGCCTGAAGCCATCGACAAGGCCGAAGACCGTTCGAAATTCAAGGACGCGATGACCAGGATCGGCCTCGGTTCGGCCCGTTCCGGCGTGGCGCACTCGATGGAAGAGTCGTGGGCGGTGCAGCGCGAAGTGGGTTTCCCGACCATTATCCGCCCATCGTTCACCATGGGCGGCAGCGGCGGCGGCATCGCCTACAACGAAGAAGAATTCGAAACCATCTGCAAGCGCGGCCTGGAAGCCTCGCCGACCAAAGAGCTGCTGATCGAAGAATCGCTGCTGGGCTGGAAAGAGTACGAGATGGAAGTGGTGCGCGACAAGGCGGACAACTGCATCATCATTTGCTCGATCGAAAACCTGGACCCGATGGGCGTGCATACCGGCGACTCGATCACCGTGGCGCCGGCGCAAACGCTGACCGACAAGGAATACCAGATCATGCGCAATGCCTCGCTGGCGGTGCTGCGCGAGATCGGCGTCGACACCGGCGGTTCCAACGTGCAATTCTCGATCAACCCGGTCGATGGCCGCATGATCGTCATCGAAATGAATCCGCGCGTGTCGCGTTCGTCGGCGCTGGCGTCGAAAGCCACCGGCTTCCCGATCGCCAAGATCGCGGCCAAGCTGGCCGTGGGTTTCACCCTGGACGAATTGCGCAACGAAATCACCGGCGGCGCGACCCCGGCCTCGTTCGAACCGTCGATCGACTACGTGGTCACCAAGATTCCACGTTTCACGTTCGAGAAATTCCCGACCGCCGACCACCATCTGACCACCCAGATGAAATCGGTCGGCGAGGTGATGGCGATCGGCCGCACCTTCCAGGAATCGTTCCAGAAAGCGTTGCGCGGCCTGGAAGTCGGCGTCGACGGCATGAATGAAAAAACCAAGGACCGCGAAAAGATCGAAGAAGAACTGGGCGAGCCTGGTCCTGAGCGCATCTGGTACGTCGGCGATGCGTTTGCCCAAGGTTTCACTTTGGAAGAAGTGCACCAGTTGACCAAGATCGACCCGTGGTTCCTGATCCAGATCAAGGAAATCGTCGACCTGGAACTGTGGCTGGACACCCAGAAGCTGGAAAGTCTGGACAAGACCACGCTGTACAAGTTGAAGCAAAAAGGTTTTTCCGACCGTCGCCTGGGTTTCTTGCTGCAAACCACCGATACGGCCGTGCGCCAGCAGCGCCATGCCTTGAACATCCGTCCCGTCTACAAGCGCGTCGATACCTGCGCGGCCGAATTCTCGACCGACACCGCGTACATGTATTCGACCTATGACGAAGAATGCGAATCGAACCCGACCGACAAGAAAAAGATCATGGTGCTGGGCGGTGGCCCGAACCGTATCGGCCAGGGTATCGAATTCGACTATTGCTGCGTGCACGCGGCGCTGGCGATGCGCGAAGACGGTTACGAGACCATCATGGTCAATTGCAACCCTGAAACTGTATCGACCGACTATGACACCTCGGACCGCCTGTATTTCGAATCGCTGACGCTGGAAGACGTGCTGGAAATCGTCGCCATCGAAAAACCGGTCGGCGTGATCGTCCAGTACGGCGGCCAGACGCCGCTGAAACTGGCGCTGGACCTGGAGGCGAACGGCGTGCCGATCATCGGCACGTCGCCGGACATGATCGACGCCGCCGAAGACCGCGAGCGTTTCCAGCAAATGCTGCACAAGCTGGAATTGCGCCAGCCGCCTAACCGCACCGCGCGCACCGAAGCCGATGCCTTGCAACTGGCACAGGAAATCGGTTATCCGCTGGTGGTGCGTCCTTCCTACGTACTGGGCGGCCGGGCGATGGAAATCGTCCACGAACAGCGCGACCTGGAGCGTTACATGCGCGAAGCGGTCAAAGTGTCGCACGATTCGCCAGTGCTGCTGGACCGCTTCCTGAACGACGCGATCGAGTGCGACGTCGATTGCATTTCCGACGGTGAAACCACCTTCATCGGCGGCGTGATGGAGCATATCGAACAGGCCGGCGTCCACTCGGGCGACTCGGCTTGCTCGCTGCCGCCGTACTCGCTGTCGCCGGAAACCATCGATGAATTGAAGCGCCAGACTTCGCTGATGGCCAAGGGCTTGAATGTGGTCGGCTTGATGAACGTGCAGTTTGCGATCCAGAAGCAGGAAGTTGAAGGCCAGTTGCGCGACGTAGTCTATGTGCTGGAAGTCAATCCACGCGCGTCGCGGACCGTGCCTTTCGTGTCGAAAGCCACCGGCTTGCAATTGGCCAAGATTGCCGCACGCTGCATGGTCGGCCAGTCGCTGGCGTCGCAAGGCATTACCAGGGAAGTGGTGCCGCCATACTTC
Organism: Janthinobacterium agaricidamnosum NBRC 102515 = DSM 9628; assembly: GCF_000723165.1. Taxonomy (NCBI): domain Bacteria; kingdom Pseudomonadati; phylum Pseudomonadota; class Betaproteobacteria; order Burkholderiales; family Oxalobacteraceae; genus Janthinobacterium; species Janthinobacterium agaricidamnosum. The sequence continues at coordinate 3,493,634 of NZ_HG322949.1, read as the reverse complement.
AGCGTCAAGGAAGCGGTATTCCCCTTCGTTAAATTCCCTGGCGTCGACACCATCCTCGGACCGGAAATGAAATCGACCGGCGAAGTGATGGGCGTGGGCACGACCTTCGGCGAAGCGTTCGTCAAGTCGCAACTGGGCGCCGGCGTCAACTTGCCGAAGTCCGGCAAAGTGTTCCTGAGCGTCAAGGCATCCGACAAGCCGCGCGCCGTGCAGGTGGCACGCGACCTGGTCGATTCCGGCTTCTCGCTGGTGGCCAGCAAGGGCACCGCCGCGGTCATCGCCGCAGCGGGTATTCCGGTCACGCCGGTGAACAAGGTCATCGAAGGCCGTCCGCACGTGGTCGACATGATCAAGAACCATGAGATCGTGCTGGTGGTCAATACCGTCGAAGAAAAACGCAGCGCCATCGTCGATTCGCGGGCGATCCGCACCTCGGCGCTGGCCGCGCGCGTGACGACGTATACCACCATCGCCGGCGCCGAAGCGGCGGTCGAAGGCATCCGCCATCTGGACGAGTTGCGTGTGTATGATTTACAAGGTCTGCATAAAACCTTACACTAAGGCTATTGGCAACATCAGGTAGTACCTTTTAACCACAGAGTCCCGCGCAAAACACCGCGCGGCCTCTGTGGTTTTCACTTGTTAGACCGGTTGCATGGGCGCGGTTGCGGTTGGGCCGCGCCGAGGCTTGCACCGGTTACGTTTAGCAGATAGCAGAGAAAACATGACCACAGTCCCACTTACCAAATTCGGCGCAGAACTTTTGAAGGAAGAGCTGCATCATTTGAAGACCAAAGAGCGCCGCATCGTCATCGATGCGATCGCCGAGGCGCGTTCGCACGGTGACTTGTCGGAAAATGCAGAATACGACGCGGCCAAGGAACGCCAGGCGTTTGTCGAAGGCCGCATCGCCGAGCTGGAAGGCAAGCTGGGCGCGGCCCAAATCATCGACCCGGCCAGCCTCGACGCGGAAGGCCGCGTGGTGTTCGCGTCGACCGTCAACCTGGAAGACCTGGAATCGGGCGCCAAGGTAACGTACCAGATCGTCGGCCTCGATGAGGCTGACTTGAAATTGAATAAAGTATCGGTAACGTCGCCGATCGCACGTGCATTGATCGGTAAATACGCCGGCGATGTGGTCGAGGTGCAAGCGCCGTCCGGCCCGCGCGAATACGAAATCCTGGAAGTACTGTACATCTGATGAACAGCCCGGCCCGCATCCGCCTGTTGATCGCCACCCTGTGGGCAGGCAGCCAGTGGACTGTCGGCTATCTGGTGGCGCCGACCTTGTTCGTCACCCTCTCCGACCGGGTGCTGGCGGGCAGCATCGCCGGCGCCATGTTCCATCGCCAGGCGTGGCTGGCTATCGTGTGCGGGCTGCTGTTGCTGGGCTTGTTGTCGGCAGCGAAACAAATCGACGCAAAACGGCGCCGCCTGCTGCTGGTGACGGTGCTCCTGATGCTGTTGTGCACATTGATCAGCCATTTCGGCCTGCAACCGCTGATGGCGGACTTGCGCGCCGCGGCCGGGCCGGGCGGTGTGATGGAATCCGCCGCCAAAAGCCGTTTCGGCATGTTGCACGGTATTTCCAGTGTGATTTATTTACTACAAAGCTTGCTGGCCGGTTTGCTGATCTGGAAGCTGCAATAAAAAACCGGGAACCGACCACGATGACGCAGCAATCTCTTGCCTGTTAATCGTGGCCGGTCCCCGGTTCAGGGGTGCTTACTTGCTGCCGAGCGCGCTTTTCTTGGCGCTCTTTTGACGCGGCTTGGCGCGCTTGATGGAACCGCCTTCGGTCACCCGTTCATTGCCCTTGATCATGACCTTGGTCACGGAAGGGCGCTTGGTGCCACTGGCGCTGGCCTTGACGATCGTGACTTCGCGCAAGCCTTTGCCGGAGCTGACACGTTCCTTAATCACTTCTTTTTTCGGACGGTAGATTACCAGCAGTTTGCCTATATGTTGTACCGGGGCGGCGCCGAGATTGCCGCAAATGGTCTCGTACATCCCGACGCGGGCTTCGCGGTCGTCGCCGAACACGCGAACTTTAATCAAGCCATGCGAATCCAGGCCCAGGTCGATTTCTTTGAGTACAGCAGGTGTCAAGCCCGCTTCGCCAATGATGACGATAGGCTTCAGCGCGTGTGCTTCGGCGCGCAGTGCGCTGCGCTCTACGGGTGTAAGTTTTAGCATAATAATTTTTAGTAATTCCCTTAAAAGCAGTATTCTACGCGAATGGCAAAGAAGAAATTAAACAAAAACTGGTTGCACGACCACATAAATGATCCTTATGTGAAGTTGGCGCAGAAAGAGGGCTACCGCGCCCGGGCCGCATACAAGCTCAAAGAAATCGATGAAGACGAGAAATTGATCAAGCCGGGCCAGGTCATCGTCGACCTCGGCTGTACGCCCGGTAGCTGGGCTCAGTACACCCGGCGCAAGCTGGCCGGCAAGGATGGCGGCGGCATCGACGGCACCCTGATCGGGCTGGACATGCTGGAAATGGAGCCGATCGCCGATTTTCACTTCATCCAGGGGGATTTCCGTGAGGCAAGAATCTTGCGTCAACTGGAAGTAGTGTTGCAAGGACGCAAAGCCGACCTTGTATTATCGGATATGGCGCCTAATCTGTCCGGTATCGCTACCGCGGATGCGGCGCGGATGGAACACTTGATCGATTTGGCGATTGAGTTTTCTCAACTGCACCTCAAACCGTCCGGCGCGTTGCTGGTGAAGTGTTTTAATGGCATGGGTTACAGCCAGATCGTTGAAAAGTTCCGCGCCGAATTCAAGGTGGTAGTGCAGAAAAAGCCGAAAGCCAGCCGCGACAAGTCGTCGGAAATCTTCCTGCTGGGGCGCGGCGTGAAGCATCCGGTGCAAAATAATGCGCTTGCGGATGATTCGGCTCTTGATATTTAACAGGCAAGCCACACATGGATAAAGAAGTATAGGGCAAGCTGCCTGGCCTGAAGGCCGCAAAACGTATAAATAATTAGGTGTTTTGCGGCCAGGACGCAGTATTTTTTTGCGCGCACGGATCGGCGGCCTTTGGCACGGCCCGCTTATTGCGAGTAAAATCGTGTTTCTAGCTATAGGTAAAAGATGCGCACAGCATCCAAGGAGTCTTCGTGAATAACATGTTTTCCAAATCTGCCATCTGGGTAGTCGTCGCGCTGCTGCTGTTCATGCTGTTCAAGCAGTTTGAAAATCACGGCGCCGCGGGCGGCAGCAAGCCTATCGCTTATTCCGATTTGCTCGATGACGTCAAGGCCAAGCGCATCAAGGATGTCGTCATCGAAGGCGGCGCCATCACGGCCACCCGCATCGACGATACCAAGGTCCGCACCACTGCGACCGTGCTCGACAAGGGCCTGATCGGCGACTTGCGCGACAACGGCGTGCATTTCGATGTGCGTCCGCCTGAGGAACCATCGTTCCTGCAACAAATTTTCGTTTCCTGGTTCCCGATGCTGTTGCTGATCGGCGTCTGGATTTTCTTCATGCGTCAAATGCAGGGCGGCGGCAAGGGCGGGGCGTTCTCGTTCGGCAAGTCGAAAGCCCGCATGATGGATGAGGCGAGCAATACCGTCACTTTTGCCGACGTCGCCGGTTGCGACGAAGCGAAGGAAGAAGTCAACGAAGTGGTCGACTTCCTCAAGGATCCAAGCAAATTCCAGAAACTGGGCGGCCGCATTCCACGCGGCGTGCTGATGGTCGGTCCTCCGGGTACCGGTAAAACCTTGCTGGCGCGCGCCATCGCCGGCGAAGCCAAAGTGCCGTTCTTTTCGATTTCCGGTTCGGACTTCGTGGAAATGTTTGTCGGCGTCGGCGCCAGCCGTGTGCGCGACATGTTTGAAAACGCCAAAAAGCATTCCCCTTGCATCATCTTCATCGATGAGATCGACGCTGTCGGCCGCCACCGCGGCGCCGGCATGGGCGGCGGCAATGACGAACGCGAACAAACCTTGAACCAGTTGCTGGTCGAGATGGACGGTTTTGAAGCGAACTCCGGCGTCATCGTCGTGGCCGCCACCAACCGCGCCGACGTACTGGACAAAGCGCTGCTGCGTCCGGGCCGTTTCGACCGCCAGGTGTCGGTCGGCTTGCCGGACATCCGCGGCCGCGAACAGATCTTGAACGTGCACATGCGCAAAGTGCCTATCGGTACCGATGTGAAAGCCGACATCCTGGCCCGCGGCACCCCTGGTTTCTCGGGCGCCGACCTGGCCAACCTGGTCAACGAAGCCGCCTTGTTCGCCGCGCGCCGCAGCAAGCGCCTGGTGGAAATGTCGGACTTCGAAGACGCCAAGGACAAGATCTACATGGGCCCTGAGCGCAAGTCGATGATCATCCGCGAAGAAGAGCGCCGTAATACCGCTTACCATGAGTCGGGTCACGCGGTGGTGGCGAAGTTGCTGCCGAAAGCAGATCCGGTGCATAAAGTGACCATCATGCCGCGCGGCTGGGCCTTGGGCCTGACCTGGCAATTGCCGGAACATGACAATCTGTCGGCCTATAAAGACAAGATGCTGGAAGAGATTTCGATCTTGTTCGGCGGTCGTATTGCAGAAGAAATTTTTGTCGGCCAGATGTCGACCGGCGCATCGAACGACTTTTCGCGCGCCACCAAGCTGGCACGCTCGATGGTGACCCGCTTCGGCATGTCCGACAGCATGGGCGTGATGGTGTACGAAGACAGCGAAAACGAAGGGTTCTTCGGTGGCGCGACCAAGACGATTTCCGAAGCGACCCAGCAAAAGGTCGATGCCGAGATTCGCAGCATCCTCGACACGCAATATGCGCTGTCGCGTAAGTTGCTGGAAGAAAACCGTGACAAAGTCGAAGTGATGACCAAGGCCTTGCTCGAATGGGAAACCATCGACGCCGACCAGATCAACGACATCATGGCTGGCCTGGAACCGCGCCTGCCGAAAGCCGGCGTGCCACCGCGCCGCAATTCCGGCGACAGCGGTACCGGCGGCATTTCGCCCAACGTCACTGCACCGGCCTGATTCAGCTCCGGCGGCACAGTAAAAAAGGGGCGAGGAGTAATCCTTGCCCCTTTTTTACTTGTGGGCCGCCTTACTTTGACACTCATTGAGTTCCAATGCGACACTATCTTCAATGTGGCCGATTTGGCTACAATCTGTCCGGGCCGGGCCGGCATGCGCTGGTGATGGGCATCCTGAACATCACGCCGGACTCGTTTTCCGATGGCGGCCGTTTCCAGTCGCTGGAATTCGCCTTGTCGCGCGCCGAGCAAATGATCGCCGATGGCGCCGACCTGATCGATATCGGCGGCGAGTCGAGCCGTCCGGGGGCGCCCAGCCTGCCTTTGCAGCAAGAACTGGACCGCGTGATGCCGGTGCTGTATGCGTTGCGCGATTGCGGCAAGCCGTTGTCGGTCGATACCTATAAACCCGAGGTGATGCGCGAAGCGATCCTGGCCGGCGCCGACATGATCAACGATATCAACGGTTTCCGCGCCCCTGGCGCGATTGCCGCCGTCAAGGATAGCGATTGTGCGCTGTGCATCATGCATATGCAAAGCGTGCCTGCAACCATGCAGCGGCAACCGCACTACGATGACGTGGTGGCCGAAGTGATCGCCTTCCTGCGCCAGCGCGTCGAGGAAATGATGGCTGCCGGTATCGAGCGCGAACGTCTTTGTATCGACCCCGGCTATGGTTTTGGCAAGACGGTAGAGCATAATTACGCTTTGCTCAAAGCCACTTCCCGTATCCGCGAAGAATTGGGTTTGCCGTTGCTGGCCGGCTTGTCGCGCAAATCGATGATAGGCGCGGTCACCGGGAAACCAGTGGAGCAGCGCCTGGCCGGCAGCATCGCAGGCGCATTGGCTGCGGTAGCGCATGGCGCCGAAATTATCCGGGTGCATGATGTAGCGGAGACCGCCGATGCGCTGAAGGTATGGCGCGCGGCGCATTAAGAATCACATTCAGCAGACATACAACTATAAGAGAATAATATGGCACGTAAATATTTTGGTACCGATGGCATCCGCGGCCTGGTAGGCGCATCCCCGATCACGCCCGACTTCGTCATGCGGCTCGGTTATGCCGCCGGCAAGGTGCTGGCCAATGCCCAGGGCGCCACCGTCAAGCCGACCGTCTTGATCGGCAAGGACACGCGCATTTCCGGCTATATGCTGGAAGCGGCGCTGGAAGCCGGCTTTTCCGCCGCCGGCGTCGACGTGATGCTGGCCGGACCGATGCCGACCCCGGCGATTGCCTACCTGACGCGCGCGCTGCGCCTGTCGGCCGGGGTCGTCATTTCGGCCTCGCACAACCCGTTCCATGACAATGGCATCAAATTCTTTTCCGACCAGGGCACCAAGTTGCCGGATACGGTCGAGCACGCCATCGAAGCGCAGCTGGATTTGGCCATGGATTGCGTCCCGTCCGAAAAGCTGGGCCGCGCCAAGCGCCTGGACGACGCCCAGGGCCGTTACATCGAATTTTGCAAGAGCACCTTCCCGAACGAACTCGACCTGCGCGGCTTGAAAATCGTCGTCGATTGCGCCCACGGCGCCGCCTACAACATTGCGCCGCATGTGTTCCACGAGCTGGGCGCCGAAGTGATCGCTATCGGCAATAAGCCGGACGGCTTCAACATCAACGCCGGTTTTGGCGCCACCGCACCGGGCGCGATGTCGGCTGCCGTGCGCGAACACAAGGCCGACCTCGGCATCGCGCTTGATGGCGACGCCGACCGGCTGATCATGTGCGACGCCACCGGCCGCGTCTACAATGGCGATGAGCTGCTGTACGTAATGGTCAAGGACCGCATGGCGACCGGTCCGGTGTCGGGCGCGGTGGGCACGCTGATGACCAATATGGCGCTGGAAGTGGCGTTCAAGGAAATGAACATCGGCTTTGCGCGCGCCAAGGTCGGCGACCGCTACGTGCTGGAAGTGATGAAAGAGCGCGGCTGGATCCTGGGCGGCGAGGGTTCCGGCCATTTGCTGTGCCTCGATAAACACACCACCGGCGACGGTATCGTCTCTGCCTTGCAAGTATTGTCCGCGCTCAAGCGTAGCGGCCAAAGCTTGCAGCAATGCGCCAGCGAACTGGTGCTGTTCCCGCAAACCCTGATCAACCTGAAAGTGGCGGCCGGTTTCGACTGGCTCAAGCATCCCGCCATCGTGGCGGAAAAAGAGCTGGTGGAAAAGGAATTGGGCGACCGGGGCCGCGTATTGATACGCGCTTCCGGCACGGAACCATTGATACGCGTGATGGTCGAGGCCAAGGACGCCAGCGACGCCGCGACGATGGCGCGCCGCATCGCCGACAAGGTTGCGGCCTGAGCCTGGCCGGCAGGATGAGGAAGGGGATGACAGAGTATCGTTGCGATAGTTATTTCGCTTAAATTCGCTGCCGGCAATTGACGAAAATCGCGCGTAGCGTTATTATCCTGTCTTCGGAGTGTGGCGCAGCCCGGTAGCGCACCTGGTTTGGGACCAGGGGGTCCAAGGTTCGAATCCTTGTACTCCGACCAAGTTCTAAATGGGCTGTCAGCGATGACAGCCCATTTTCATTTGTATGAAGCATTCCAGCTCTTCATACTTCGCGTGTTTTACAAACACTGCCCATAGCTCAGTTGGATAGAGCATCAGCCTTCTAAGCTGAGGGTCACAGGTTCGATTCCTGTTGGGCAGGCCAGCATATTCCATCCATCGTGGTCTAGACAATAAGCTTGCTGCGCGAGACCGCTTTTTGTCAGGCTCGTGCCCGACTCGTGCCCGATTCTGACACGAATGTAATGCTGGCGTTAGGCTGGCGTCATCTTTCCAAGGTAGACTGACCGCTGCCCGGCAATGGCATTTTGCCATCCTGGGACTGGTGAAAGTTTATGGAAGCGGAAGGGCGACATGAGATTACTGGTGGTGGAAGACGAGCAAAAGGCGGGGGAATATATCCAGAAGGGCCTGACCGAGTCCGGTTTTATCGTCGATTGGGCGCAGACCGGGCCCGAGGGGCTGCATGCGGCCACCAGCGCCTACTATGATCTGATTGTGCTCGATGTGATGCTGCCGGGTCTCGATGGCTGGCAAATCGTGACCGAGCTGCGCAAGACGGTGGAAACACCGGTGTTGTTCCTGACCGCGCGCGACGCGCTGGACGACCGCATAAAAGGGCTGGAACTGGGGGCCGACGACTATCTGCTCAAGCCGTTCGCGTTCGCCGAACTGCTGATACGCATTCGTACCCTGCTGCGCCGCGGTCCGATCAAGGAAGCCGACGTGGTGCACATCGCCGACCTGGAAATCGATGTCCCGAAACGCCGCGTGACGCGGGCCGGCAATCGGATCGACTTGACGGCGAAAGAGTTTGCGCTCCTTCATCTGATGGCGCGGCGGCCTGGGCAGGTCTTGTCGCGGCCGCTGATCGCCTCCCAGGTGTGGGACATGAATTTTGACAGCGACACCAATGTCGTGGACGTCGCGGTGCGCCGGCTGCGCGCAAAAATCGACGACCCTTTCCCGCTCAAGCTGATCCACACCATCCGCAGCATGGGCTACGTGCTGGAAGACCGCGGATGAGCAAGGCCGGCCGCTCCCTGACGGCGCAACTGGGCGCGTTGTTCGCCTGCGTGGCGGTGGTGGTCTTTTCGATAGTCGGATTTTATTTGTACCAGGCGCTGGTGATACAACTGCAAGAGCACGATGACGCTGACCTGGTCGACCGGGTCTTGCACATCAGGCATTTGCTGGAAGAGACGCCGGACCTGGAATCGATCCGCGCCGAGCCGCATCGCTTCCTGGATGCGGTTGATCTGCGGCGGGGCCTGCTGCTCGTCATCGAGCGCCAGGATGGACGTCTGCTGATGCGGAACACGGAACAGCGCCCGCTGCGCCACGCCAGAAGCTCATTGGCGGCCGGGGCGCAGCTGTCGACCGCCGACGTCAGGCCCGCGGCGCTGGCCAATGGCGACCGGCTGCGCCTGATCTCCGCGATGGGCCTGGTCGGCGCCAGCGGCGTGGCGGTGCGCGTCACGCTGGCGCGCACCGCCGACGACCGCGCCGCGGTGCTGGCCGCCTATCGGATGAAGGTGCTGGCGGCGGCATTCGCGGGCGCGGCCCTGACCGCCCTGTTTGGCTTCCTGCTGTCTCGCCAGGGCTTGCGCAGAGTGCGGGACCTGGCTGCGCAAGCCCGCCAGGTCAGCGCCCACAACCTGGAAATGCGCCTGAATGCAGCGTTGGCGCCGGCCGAGCTGCGGGTATTGGCGGATTCGTTTAATGAAGTGCTCGACCGCTTGCAGAGCAGCTTCAACAACCTGTCCCAGTTCGCCGACGACCTCGCACATGATTTGCGCACGCCGCTCAACAACTTGATGGTGCAGACCGAAGTCGCGCTGTCCCAGCCGCGCGAATCGGAAGAGTATCAACATCTGCTGTCCTCCAATTACGAAGAGTTCGGACGCCTGGCGCGGATGGTCGAGAGCATGCTGTTCCTGGCCCGCGCCGACCATGACCAGATTGCGCTGAGCACCGAAGCGCTCGACGCCGCCACTGAACTGGCGCGCATTGCCGAATATTTCGAAGGGCCGGCCTCCGAGGCGGGCGTTGCATTCGAAATTGCCGCGACTGGCGAGGTGCTGGCCGATGCGCACCTGTTGCGGCGGGCGGTCGGCAATCTGGTGGCGAACGCCGTGCGCTACACGCCGCGCGGCGCGGTGATTTCGCTGGCGGCGCTGCAGCACGCCGCCGGCACCACGATAGTGGTGAGCAATCCGGGGCCGGGCATCGATGCGTTGCACTTGCCGCGGCTATTTGACCGCTTCTACCGCTCCGACCAGTCCAGGTCCACCAAGTCGTCGTCGGCGGGATTGGGGCTGGCGATCGTCAAGTCGATCATGGCGCTGCATGGCGGCAGCGCCGGCGTCAGCAGCACTCCAGGCGGCGTGACCAGCTTCTCGCTGCTGTTCCCGGGGACCGGACGGATGCTGCACTGCGCGCCACGCCGTGCAGCGAAAACCGGCGAATTATTGGCAAAAAATCCTGCAATGTAAATGTAATGTTCGGGTCATGCGGGCGTGCGGCTTGGCTCCGTAGAATAGCTTCATTGACTGCACAAACGCAGCCAGCCAACCCTGAACAGGACCTTATCATGCAATCGATCAAAAACAACATCGCAGCAATGTTCATCGCCGCTACGCTGGCGCCGCTCGCCGCCATGGCCCATCAAGGCGGGACGCAGGCGAAGCAGGCGTTCGGCAGTACCGCGCCGGCTGTTGCCGCTACCCGCACGGTGCTGATTTCGCCGGCGACCAAAGCCGTCAATGTCGATAACGGCGACGTCGTCACCTTCGAGGTCGATGGAAAAACCTTCACCTGGCAGTTCGGCACGCTGCGCGACAGCGAGCGCTTCGAACTGTCCGCCATCGCGCCAGAGGGCGTGCATACCCATGGCGTGCGGATCTACGTGGCGCAGAATCCCCTTTATCGCAACTAACATTCGCGCTGGCCGCTGGCCGCCAGCTGGCAGCCAGGCTTGCCGATGGCGGCAGGCTTCCGCCGCGCCGCGGCCAGCGCATCACATGATCAAGAAGGGGCAATCACATGCCGAGACTACCTATGCCGGGCTTCGGCAGGGCTGCGGCCGGACTCTGCGTCGTATTCCTTGCCGGGTGCGCCAGCCTGTCGTCCGATGGCGGGCTGAACGACGTATCCTCGCTGACGCAAGAGCGGATAGGCCAGGCTGCGCACTTCACCAAGGACGCCGGCGGCAATCAGCCGAAGCTGCAAGAGCTTTTGGGCCAGCCATTGACGGCTGAATCGGCGGTGCAGATTGCACTGCTCAATAACGCGGGCCTGAAGGCTTCGTTCGCCGAGCTGGGCGTGGCGGAAGCCGATTTTGTCCAGGCCGGCCGGATGCGCAATCCGAGCTTCAGCTTTAGCCGCGTGAGCGGCGCCGGCGAGGGAGAAATCGAGCGCAGCGTCGTATTCGACGTCGTCGGACTGTTGACGCTGCCGGCCCGCAAGCGCATTGAGCATGGACGTTACGAGCAAGCCAAGCTGCAAGCCGCGGCGCAGGCCGTGCAACTGGCGGCAGACACGCGCGGCGCGTATTTCACCGCGGTGGCCGCGGCCCAATCCGCTGCGTTCGCGGAACAAGTGCGCGGCGCCGCGGAGGCGTCGTCGGCACTGGCGGCAAGCATGGCCAAGGTCGGTAACTGGAGCAAGCTGGACCAGGCCCGCGAGCAGGCCTTTTACCAGGATGCCCTGATCCAGCTGGCCCGTACCCGGCACGTGGCAAGCGCCAGCCGCGAACAGCTGGTCCGGCTGCTGGGCCTGTGGGGCGCGCGGCAGGAATTCGTCTTGCCTGACCATTTGCCCGAGCTGCCTTCCCGGCCGCAAGAGATGAACGATGCCGAAGCGCAGGCGATGGCGCAGCGCCTCGATATCCTGGCGGCCCGGCGCGACATCGACGCGACGGCGTCGGCGCTGGGCTTGACCAAGGCGACCGCGTTTATCAATGTCTTCGACGCCGGTTATGCAAACAAGAATGAGGCGGGGCTGCCGCGCCAGAATGGCTACCAGGTTGCTCTTGAGTTGCCCATTTTCGATTGGGGCGGCGCCAAGGTGGCCCGCGCCGAGGCGGTGTACATGCAGTCGGTGCACCGCACCACCGACGCCGCGGTGCGCGCCCGTTCCGAAGTCCGCGAAGCCTATTCCTCGTACCGCACCACGTATGACATCGCGCGCCACTACCGCGACGACGTGGTCCCGCTGCGCAAGGAAATTTCGGACCAGGTGCTGAGCCGCTACAACGGCATGCTGGCCAGCGTATTTGAACTGCTGGCCGACTCGCGCGAGCAGCTTGCGAGCGTCAATGCCGCGATCGAAACCCAGCGTGATTTCTGGATCGCCGAGACCAGGCTGCAAAGTGCCATCAACGGCGGCGGCAATACCGACACAAGGAGCAAGCCATGATTTCACGGAGAGACTTTTTTAAAGGCGCCGGCGCGGTTGCGGTCAGCGCCGCGGCTGTCAGCAAGGCCGGCGCGGCGTCGCTGCCCGAAGCGATGCTGATGAATAGCGCGAATACGCACGTTCCGCCGCCACCGCCGAATGGCCGGCCGTTCAATCCGGTCGTCACGCTGAATGGCTGGTCGCTGCCATGGCGGGTGAATAACGGCGTCAAGGAGTTTCACCTGGTCGCCGAACCGGTGGTGCGCGAATTCGCGCCCGGCATGAAGGCCAACCTGTGGGGCTATAACGGCCAGTCGCCCGGGCCGACCATCGAGGTGGTGGAGGGCGACCGGGTGCGCATATTCGTGACCAACAAGCTGCCCGAGCACACCAGCGTGCATTGGCATGGACAGCGGCTGCCGAACGGCATGGATGGCGTCACGGGCCTGACCCAGCCGGGGATTGCGCCGGGCAAGACCTTCGTCTACGAGTTCGTCGCCAAGCGTCCAGGCACCTTCATGTACCACCCGCACGCCGACGAGATGGTGCAGATGGCGATGGGGATGATGGGCTTCTGGGTCACGCACCCGAAGAACCCGGCGCTGCATGCGGTGGACCGCGACTTCGTCTTCCTGCTGAATGCATATGACATCGATCCTGGAACCTATACGCCCAAGATCAACACGATGACGGACTTTAATCTGTGGACCTTCAATAGCAGGGTGTTCCCGGGCATCGACTCGATGCCCGTGCGGCAGGGCGACAAGGTGCGCATCCGGGTCGGCAATCTGACGATGACGAATCACCCGATTCATTTGCACGGCCACGAGTTCGTGGTGGCCGGCACCGATGGCGGCTGGACGCCTGCCGCATCGCGCTGGCCGGAAGTGACTGCCGACGTCGCCGTCGGACAGATGCGGGCGCTTGAGTTTATCGCCACCGACCTGGGCGACTGGGCCTGCCATTGCCACAAGTCGCATCACACGATGAACGCGATGGGGCATTCCGTCCCGACCATGATAGGGGCCGACCAGCGCGGCGTGGCCGAGAGGATCAGCAAGATCGTGCCCGACTATATGGTGATGGGTGACAAGGGCGGCTCGATGGGCGGCATGGAGATGCCGCTTCCGGAAAATACGCTGCCGATGATGATGGGGGAAGGGCCGTTCGGCGGGGTCGAAATGGGCGGCATGTTTACCGTGCTGAAGGTGCGCAAGGACCAGCCGCGCGGCGATTATTCGGATCCTGGCTGGTACCGGCATCCGGCTGGCACACTGGCCTGCGAATGGACCGGCGCGCTGCCGCAGCCCGAGCGCAGCAGCGGCGCCGGCGGCCAGTCGATGCCGGTCATTCATCAGCCCAATGTCGAGATGACGGTCCGCAAACCGTCGGGACATGGCGAGCACTAATTTTTTATTCACCTGAAAGGAAGCATCATGAATGCACTGCACAAAATTATCCTCGCCGCCGCCATCGGCTTTTCGTTCGTCTCGGCCGGCGGCCTGGCCCACGCACAGCAGGCGCCCGCGTCAAGCGCCCAGGCGGCGATGAGCGATGGCGAAATCAGGAAAGTCGACCAAGAGGCCGGCAAGCTCACCATCAAGCATGGCGAATTGAAAAACCTGGGCATGCCGGGCATGACGATGGTGTTCAAGGTCCAGGACCCGGCAATGCTCGACAAGGTCAAGCAGGGCGACAAAGTCCGTTTTGTCGCAGACAAGGTAGGCGGCGTGCTGATGGTCACCTCAATCGTAGCAGTCAAGTAATCTTAACAAGGGGAGTTGAAGATGAAAGCAGTGCACACCATGATTCTTGCCGGCGCCATGGCGGCGGCGACGTTGGCCAGCCCGTTTGCTGCGGCGCACGCCAGCCTGAAAAGCGCCAGCCCGGAGGCGGGCGCGGTCCTGGCCGCGGCGCCGCGTGACATTACGCTGACCTTCAACGAAAAAATTGAAGAGGCCTTCAGCACGATGACGCTGGCCGATGCGCAGGGCAAGGCAGTAGTTGCGGAAAAGGCCAGGATCGACGCGACCAACCCGGCGATCCTGCGCCTGGAAGTGCCGCCATTGCCGGCCGGCGCCTACAGCGTGACGTGGGCCGTTGCCGGCCATGACGGCCACCGCCGCAAGGGCGATTTCAAATTTACGGTGAAATGAATGGATGAGGTCTCGCTGCTGCAGGCAGCGTCGGCATTTTTGCTGAACCTCGGCTTTGCCTGGCTGCTCGGGTCGTGGTGTGCGCGCTACTGGATACAGTCCAACGGCGGCAGCCGCGGCGATGTCGAGCCGGTCCTGCGCAAGCTCGACTTGTGTGCGGCGGGACTGGGCGCGGCCGGCAGCGCAGCGGCGATGCTGGCCGCCACGGAAGTGATGGGCGGCGTCGGCCTGCGCGAGGCTTGCCCGATGTTGTGGATGATGATCTCCAGTACCGACTACGGACACGCCGGCTGCGTCACAACGGCGGCGATGATCATCCTGTTCATTATCCGCTGGAGCGGCGGCGCCACGCGCGCCAGCGACATGGCGGTGGCGCTGGCCTTGCTTGCATTCGCAGTGACGCGCGCATCGATGGGACACGCCGGCGAAGAGGGATTCTGGAGCATGCCCCTGCTGGCGGAAGCCGTCCATTTTTCCGCCATCGGATTATGGAGCGGCGCCGTGCTGGTCTCGGCCTGGTTCGCCCTGAATGACACGCGGATCGCCGCCTTTGGCATAGGCGCGGCCGACCGCTACCTGGACTTGATGTCGCAAGCCGCGCTGGCCGCAGTGGCTGGCATTGCCGTCACTGGCATGTACAGCGCATGGCACAGGGTCGGCACGGCCGACCATCTGTTGCATACCGTGTATGGCATGACACTGCTGGCCAAGGCCGCGCTGGTACTGGCCGCGCTGCTGCTGGGGGGCTATAACAAATTTATCGGCTTGCCCGCCGCCAGCCGTTCGCAGCGCGGCCTGAGGCTGGTGCGCACGGCGCTGCGGATTGAAAGTTTCTTGTTGCTGGGTGCTGTTTTAGCCGCATCGATTCTTATTTCGCAACAGCCACCCACGGCGATGTAGCCCGTCGCCAGTGCATCATCAGTTGGCGCAGGCGGAAGCCTGGCAGGTGACTTTAGCGCCGGCCAAGACGGGAACCCTTGCCTGGCAATGCGACCAGGCGGGGACAGTGGATTTCGCAGGCCTTGCGCCAGCATTTCAAGCATAATGACGCAAAAATACCGTAAGGCAGCGTAAGCCGGCAAGCCCGGTTGGCGGGGCCGGATTACGCGCTGCGCGCTAATCTGGCCTGCACTCGCGGCCACAGATCACATTTGGAAAAACAATGAAGCGTAACTTTGACGATATGCAGCTGGGCAGCATCGAACTGTTTTGCCTGGCGGCGGAATCGGCCAGCTTTACCGTTGCCGCCAGTATCGCCGGCGTGACGCCGGCGGCGGTGAGCCGTTCGGTCTCGCGGCTGGAAGAGCGGCTGGGCGTGCGCATGTTCGTGCGCACCACGCGCCAGATCCGCCTGACCGACGGCGGCCGCATTTATTACGAGCAATGCCGGCAAGCATTGTCGCAACTGGTGGAAGCCGAACGCGAAGTGACCGGCGGCCAGGCCGCGCCGGCCGGTCCGCTGCGCATCAGCGTGCCGACGCCGTATGGCCATTACCGCTTGTTGCCCTTGCTGCCGGAGTTCCGCCAGCTGTATCCCGACGTGACCGTCGAAATTCACGTCAGCAACCGCAATATCGATTTCGTCGGCGAAAGCTACGACATGGTGGTGCGCGGCCGCGATCCGGCCGATTCGTCGCTGATCGCGCGCAAGCTGGAAGATGCCGAACTGGTACTGGTGGCGGCGCCTTCTTACCTGAAACGGGCCGGCACGCCGCAATCGCTGGATGATTTGCAAAAACATGAATGCATACAGTTCGAGCTGCCCAGCACGGGCCGCAAGATACCATGGCCATTTAACATCGATGGCAAGCCGGTCGATGTGGCCACGCAAGGCGGTTATACCTGTTCCGAAGATGTGCTGGCGATCGTCACGCTGGCGCTGAATGGCGCCGGCCTGGTGCAAACCTACCGTTTTATCGTCGAGCGCGACCTGGCGGACGGGCGCTTGGTCGAGTTGCTGCCGCAACATGGCGGCACTTCGCGGCCG
This sequence comes from Janthinobacterium agaricidamnosum NBRC 102515 = DSM 9628, assembly GCF_000723165.1. Lineage (NCBI taxonomy): Bacteria > Pseudomonadati > Pseudomonadota > Betaproteobacteria > Burkholderiales > Oxalobacteraceae > Janthinobacterium > Janthinobacterium agaricidamnosum. Next base: position 3,477,556 of record NZ_HG322949.1, on the reverse strand, counting down.
TTCATCCTGCTGTATCCGCATGCGCGCCATCTGTCGCTGAGGGTGCGGACCTTTGTCGATTTCCTGACCTCCAGGCTGGCGCCGCGCACCTGATCCGGTACCTTGGATTGATTACACCATGTATGGAATGATTTGCGAAAACCAGTCTTTTTGATGCTGTTTCGCATCAGTATGATGTTTCACAGCGGGATACATAACATCCCCTGTTGAACCCACCCCATCATATTGATCTGAAAGACTTCGCCATGACATCGATACCTGTCCGCATCAACCATACCGACACTTTGCCTCCAGCCAAGGTGAATTCCGCAATGAAGCTGGTCTATGTGGGCGACCCGATGTGTTCGTGGTGCTACGGCTTCGGCAAAGAATTAACTGCCTTGATGCAACAACATCCGGAATTGCCGCTGCAAATTATTGTCGGCGGTGTCCGTGCCGGCGCCAAGGATGTGCTCGATGATAGCGGCAAGCAATTCCGGCTTGGCCACTGGGCGCGCGTCGAGGAAAACAGCGGTTTGCCGTTTAACCGCGCGGCCTTCATGGCATTGGAAAACTTTGTCTACGACACCGAACCGGTATGCCGCGCCGTCGTCACTACCCGCAAACTGGTCCCGCAAGCGGACTTGCTGGCGGTGTTCCGTGCCTTGCAACAAGGGTTTTATGTCGATGGCCGCGATACCACCGATGGCCGTGTGCTGGCCGACATCGCTGCCGCGGCACTGAACGCGGCGGGGTATGCGATCGATGCCGGCTTGTTCCACGCGACATGGGAAACGCCGGAAGTTATTGCTGAAACACACGCCGACTTTTCTCGCGCGCGTGCCATCGGCGTGCGCAGTTTCCCGGCGCTGCTGCTCGATACCGGCAAGGAATTCATCCCTGTCAGCCCGGGCTATGCGTCGCATAGCCAGCTTGAACAACAATTGAGCCGACTGTTGGCGCATTGACAGTAGCAGAAACCTTGCCCGCGCAGCGGCGTCATTGCCGCGCGCGGCAGGTGCATGCTTGGCCGACTATCCGGCCCGATTGGCAGAAATGCCCGGACATCAAGCTGCGACTTTTTATGGCCGCACACTATACTTTCTTATCAGCACAGAACTACTGTTTTCCTATTGTTCTCCACTTATCAGAAAGTTTCGCCATGAAAACTTATGTGTGCCTCGTTTGCGGTTTTATCTATGATGAAAGCCTGGGCTTGCCGGAAGAGGGCATTGCCGCCGGCACCCAATGGGCCGATATCGTGGACGACTGGGCGTGTCCGGATTGCGGTATCGCCAAGGCCGACTTCGACATGGTCGAGCTCTGAATGGCTACGTTTCCCATCGTCATCATCGGCGCCGGCATGGCCGCCTACAGCCTGGCGCGCGAAGTGCGCAAACGCGACCAGACCACCCGGCTGCTGATCGTCTCGGCCGATAGCGCCGATGCCTACCCCAAGCCGATGCTGTCGAACGCCTTTGCCTTAAACAAAGAAGCGCAGCAACTGGTGTCGCACAGCGCCGCCCAAATGGCGGCCCAACTTGATGCAGAAATCCTGGACCACACCCGGGTCACGGCGATCGACAGCGCCCGGCAAATCATCCGTACCGAACGCGGCGAATATGCGTATGAGAAATTGGTGCTGGCGCTGGGGGCGCAAGCGATCCGTTTGCCGCTGGCCGGTGATGGCGCCGATCAAGTGCTGTCGATCAACCACCTGGACGATTACGCCGGGTTCCGCGCGCAACTGGCCAAGCTGGGCCGTCCGGCGCGCATCGCCATCCTGGGCGCCGGACTGATCGGTTCCGAATTTGCCGAAGACTTATCGTCGGCCGGCCATCACGTGACGCTGGTCGATCCGAATCCGCGGCCGTTGTCGGCGCTGGCCGCACCGGCCTTGTCACTGGGATTGACGGCGGCGTGGCGTGGCCGGTCGATTGCCTTGCAACTGAACACCAGCGCCAGCGGCGTGTACCGGACACCATCCGGCATGCTGGAAGTTACCTTGGGAAATGGCGAAAAAATTGATGCCGATATCGTGCTGTCGGCGGTCGGCTTGCGTCCCGCTATCGCCTTGGCGCAAGCGGCCGGCTTGTCTACCGGACGCGGCATTATCGTGGATCAATTCGGGCAAACCAGCGTGCCCGGCATTTATGCGCTTGGCGATTGCGCCGAATATGCGAGCGCCGGCGGCAGCGCGGTGCTGCCGTATGTGGCGCCGCTGATGACGGCGGCGCGGGCGATTGCCGCGACCTTGTCCGGCACGGCAACGGCGATCGCATTCAAGGCCGAAGCGGTGATCGTCAAGACGCCGAGCTATACACTGGCCTTGTCGCCGCCGCTGCCTGGTGTCAATGGCCGCTGGAGCGATGAGCACGATGGCGAGCGCACGGTGTCGCGTTTTATCGATGAGCAGGGCGTGTTGCGCGGATTTGGCTTGTCGCAACATACGCCTGCATTGCACGCCAGCCTGCTGGCGGATTTGCACCGTGGGGTTAATCCGTCAGCTTAAAGCCACGACGCAACGCCGCCATGGTGCGAGCAAGTTCCCCGTGCGCTTTTACTGAAACTATACGACCCGTCGCGGCATAAGGCCGACGCTCCCTGTGGCACTTTGCCGGTCTTGCTTTTTGCCGGCGAATGTACTTCCTCGCCATCCTTATTCCTGTAATGACCATGCTGCTGCAAGTCGGCCTCGTTGGGTTCGGCCTTTTGCGCGTAAGCAGGTGATTTACTGTCCCTGGCTTCGACTGACGATAGGGAATAAGGAGAAAAGACAAGCAGCAGTATGACAAGCAGGCGGCGCAGGTTCATCGTGAGATTATTGTTTTCACGGCATACCAATGTGCCGTTGCATGATTGATTATATGAAATTATTTTATTTATTGACAAATTTCATTATGGGCGGGTGCTTGTTTTTGGTGATCAAAGTGGCGTGCTTCTTTAATGATTTAAACCCCCTGAAAAATCGGTAGAAAATTCACCTGTCATATAAATCATTGTAATCAATGACTTATAATTGGTGTGTTCCCCGCGCAGGCGGGGATGAACCGTATGGCGGTATGTCGGAACGTAGGTCGCGCAATGTGTTCCCCGCGCAGGCGGGGATGAACCGTTGTCCGGCTTGTCTTCCACGGCCGCCTGGTGGTGTTCCCCGCGCAGGCGGGGATGAACCGTACTGGACGCCGCCCAACTGCGCGTTGATGCGGTGTTCCCCGCGCAGGCGGGGATGAACCGGCGGCATCATCAGGAAAATAAGGCACCTGCACGTGTTCCCCGCGCAGGCGGGGATGAACCGTGGGGTCAGTACGACCTGTGGGTCTACAACGAGTGTTCCCCGCGCAGGCGGGGATGAACCGGCCCAGGCCATCGAGCACGTCGAAGCGTCGGCGTGTTCCCCGCGCAGGCGGGGATGAACCGTCAAAACCATGCGCTCAGCGTCATCACCCAAAGTGTTCCCCGCGCAGGCGGGGATGAACCGTGGTAATCGGAGTTGTCCATCAATCGTTCCGCGTGTTCCCCGCGCAGGCAGGGATGAACCGGGCAGTAGCGATGCCTACGCCGCCGACGTGATGTGTTCCCGTTTCTGCGAGGATGAACCAACCATCTTTGATGCAGCTCGGCAAACCAGCAAGTGTCCTCCGCGTAAGCGAGGACAAACCGCTATGATCTGTAATCGTTATATGTTCCCAGCGATTGCGGGGATGAACCGAGGGAAAGTATGGTTTGGATACGGTCCATACGGTGTTCCCTGCGATTGCAGGGATGAATCGGCCGCGAGTTCGAGTACCACCGCTACACTAAGAGCCTATCCCAGTAGATGAATACGCCCTCTTCTGGCGCCCCTCAGTAGCGGGGACTGCGTTGCTCGTCGTCGCGTGGCTCGCCACGCTTCCTCCTCACGCCTGGTCCGCGCTGCTGATGCGCTGCCAGCAGAAGACGCTCACTACTGGGATAGGCTCTAAATTTTTATGCAATGGTACTGAGGTGCAGAGGCGCCATATCGAGATTTTTTCGGACAGTATGCATTCCTCAGCAGAATATTGATGCATGTCTAAACATTCTCGGTGCAGTCAGTAAAAGCATTTGTAGTGATATATATCAATAGCCCTAATATTTTATTTGCTTGATGATTTGATTGGCAATCGTTTAATATCGATTGCTGATTTTAAATGAGAGAGCAAGCCATTGAACAGGGAAGCGTTGTATTACCCTTATTGGGGTAAGGCAAAACCGTCCGAGGCAGGACAAGCCGATTTTCATTTGTTGATTTTTCACTGCCTTGATGTAGCCGCGGTTGGTCGCGTTTATCTTGAAAAATCTCCGTCTCTGCTGAAGCCATTTACCGATTTGTTGAATTGCTCTGAATCGGCTTTCTTATCGTGGTCGGCTTTTTTCATCGCCTTGCATGATTTGGGAAAATTCAGCGAGGCATTTCAATCGCAACGCGGCGATCTGGTCAAAGATTTGAAGGGCCGTCCATGCCATTCTAATAAAATATATAGTGAACGTCACGACTCCCTCGGATTCTGGCTGTGGCAGCGGCTGCTGCTGGACGATGACATATTAAAGGAAATTGGAATCTCCAATTTTTCTTCCAAATCTAATCAACGGGCTATTCGTTATTGGATGCAAGCCGTAACAGGCCATCATGGAATGCCTCCCAAACCCAGCGGGACTGTCGATTTTTTCTTTTGCAAGGAAGATAAAGCTGCTGTCAGTGATTTTGTCCGGAGGCTGGCGTCTTTATTGCTGACCGATGAAGCTCGCCAAATTCCACTGACAGCCGGTGACAGGTTTGAGCAGATCAGCCAGATGCTGTCGTGGTGGTTTTCCGGCGTGACGATATTGGCCGACTGGATAGGTTCGGATACCAATTTCTTTCAATATCATGACCAGCCCTCCGATCTGGATCAGTATTGGCGCGCTGTCCAGAAAATAGCAGGCAAGGCGTTGCAGCATTCCGGCGTATTGCGCAGCGGTACGGCGACAGGCAAGCGGTTGACCGACTTTTTTCCTTACATCAAGGAGGCTTCACCATTGCAGGCCTGGGCCGCGTCGGTGGACATTCCCGTCGTTCCGCAACTGTATCTGATGGAAGACGTGACCGGCGCCGGCAAAACGGAAGCCGCCATGATATTGGCCTACCGTTTGATGGCGCAAGGTTTGGCCGATGGATTCTTTATCGGATTACCGACCATGTCCACCGCGAACGCGATGTATCAGCGTGTCAGCGACGTATATCGCCAATTGTTTGCCGGTGACGCCAGTTTAAGTCTCGGTCATGGCTTTAAAAAGCTGGTAGAGGAATTTGCGGCATCGGTTTTGCCGGCGGACACGCCGGAAAATGACAAGGCCCAGCTGGATGAAACCGCGACCGCTCGTTGCACGGCATGGTTGGCAGACCATAACAAGCGCACGCTGCTGGCGCCGGCGGGCGTCGGCACCGTCGATCAAGTCTTGCTGGCTGTTTTGCATAGCAAGCACCAGTCCTTGCGGTTGCTGGGATTGTTCGGCAAGGTACTGATCATCGATGAAGTACACGCCTGCGATGCCTATATGTTGCGTGTGCTGTGCATTGTGTTGCAATTCCATGCGCGCAGTGGTGGATCGGTCATCTTGCTGTCGGCCACGTTGCCGAATGCGATGAAACAAACTTTGCTTGACGCTTATGCCGTTGGCCGCAATCAAGCCAGCGCACCGGCCGTGTCGTCCAGTGCTTATCCGTTGGCAACCCGCTGGCACGATGGCCAGCCCGATTTGCTGGAAGCGCCGCTGAAGTCGCGCGACAATGTTTCCAGGACTGTCCAGGTGCACTATGAAGCCGATCCGGAAAAAATCTTTGCGCATATCAATGCAGCGTTACAGCAAGGGCTGTGCGTCGGCTGGATACGCAATACGGTGGCGGACGCCATGGAGGCGTATGCGCGCTTATCGCTTAACGTTGAGCCCGAGAAAATCACCTTGTTCCATGCCCGTTTTGCGTTGCGGGACCGCTTGAATAAAGAGGAGCAGGTACTTGCCTGTTTCGGCAATAACAGCACGGCGGACCAGCGCAAGGGGCGGTTGATGATCGCGACCCAAGTTGCGGAACAATCCCTGGATGTGGACTTCGATGTATTGATTACCGATCTGGCGCCGATCGACCGGGTATTGCAACGGGCCGGGCGTTTGCAGCGTCATGTGCGTGACAAATACGGCAATCGCCTGCGTGAAAAAGATGCGCTGGATCAGCGTGCTGCGCCATGTTTGTGGGTCTACGGTCCGTCATGGACGGAGCAGCCACCGGCAGACTGGTACGGCGCGGTGTTTAAAAAAGGCCAATATGTCTATGACCATCACGGGCAACTATGGCTGAGCGCCAAGGTATTGCAAAAAGGTAGCTTCAGCATGCCCGCGCAGGGCAGGGAGTTGATTGAGGCCGTGTATTCGGATGCCGAGATGTTGCCCGACTCGCTGCTCAAGAATGCTTCCAAGGCGCAAGGGCAGGAGATGTCCGAAGCCAGCATCGCACAGCAAAATACCTTGAACCTGGAGAATGGTTATCAACGGGGCGAGATCGGCGATTGGTGGAGTGAAGCCAAGACCCCGTCGCGCCTGGGCGCGGCGACGATGGACGTGATGCTGGCGAAGTGGGCCGATGGCAAATTGCTGCGCTGGGACGCAGGCCCTTGGCCCTACAGCATGGTGAAAGTCGCCGCGCACCTGTTAGCCAAGGCGGAGCTGCCGTCGCAGGCTGCTCAAGAAGCCGCCTACCTTGCTTTGAAGCAAACTTTACCGAGCCAGGGCGAGTGGTGCGTTTTACTGCCCTTGTCGCCGGGTGCCGATGGTGTGTGGCAAGGGCAGGGATGGACTGCCGGTAATGAGAAAAAGAAAGAATCGCCCAAGCTGCTGACTTGGCTGTACGACGCCGATTTTGGCTTGCGGCTGCAGGAATCGACTGACAGCGCAACCACCCCGGACTAATCGCAATTCGCTTGATGGAGAAGGCATGATTTCCTTGCTTGAAGAAAAATGGCTGCCCGTTCGACGCCGCTCCGGGCAGTTGGACTGGGTTGCTCCACACCAAATCGTTGAGCCGGACATCGTCGGTTTTGCCGCCAGCCGCGCCGATTTTAATGGCGCCTTGGCGCAAATGATGATTGGCTGGCTGCAAACCAGTACGCCGCTCACTACTGATGGCGCCTGGGAAGATGCGCTGGACGCGCCGCCGTCGCCGGCCGAATTGCAGCGCTGGTTTGCGCCGCATGCCGATGCGTTTGTGCTCGATGGCGACAAGGCCCGTTTCATGCAGGACTTCAGCCTGGCCGAAGGCGTTGAAACGACGATCGATGCCTTGCTGATCGACGCGCCGGGCAGTTCCACCATCGATAAAAATACCGATCATTTTGTCAAACGCGGCACGGTCGGCGCCATGTGCCCGCATTGCGCCGCGATCGCCTTGTTCACCCTGCAAACCAATGCGCCGGCGGGAGGGGCCGGTAACCGCACCAGCTTGCGCGGCGGCGGGCCGTTGACGACCTTGGTGGTGGCCGCAAAACCGATCAGCCTGTGGCACGACTTATGGCTGAACGTCAAACCGCAGCGTGCCTTTTTACAGCATGGCGGCGACGCCAGGAAGACGGACCGGCATTTTACGTTTCCGTGGCTGGCAGACATCACCAAAATCCAGGCCGGCGGCGGCGAAACGCAGCCTGTGCAAGTGCATCCGCATCATGTGTTTTGGGCCATGCCGCGCCGCATCCGCCTGGATTTTGCCGATGTAAAAACGGGAAATTGCGACATCTGCAAACGCGCGTCGACCCAATTGCTGCACCGTTATATCAGCCGGCCGCAAGGCTTGAATTACAAGGGGCCGTGGCGCCATCCGTTTTCGCCGTATTACGAAACCAAGGAAGGCTGGTTGCCGGTGCATCCGCAGCCTGGCGGATTCAGTTATAAAAATTGGCTGGGCTGGGTATTCGGCAGCGAACAAAACAAGAAGAAAGTGCAAGCCGCGTCGGTGGTCGGGCATGCGCTGGCAGGCACTCGTGAGTTGAGCTTATGGATGTTTGGATACGATCTCGACAATATGAAAGCGCGTTGCTGGTATGAAACCACGTTCCCCTTGTATGCGTTGGGAGCCGCCAGGCCGGCTGCGCGTGAAAACCTGCAAGGTTTGGTCAAGAACATGATCGAAGCGTCCGAGCAGGCGGTTTTTTATACGCGGCAAGCTGTCAAGCAAGCGTGGTTTGGCGAGGCCGATATGCGCGGCGACTTGAGTTTTATCGACAAGGCTTTCTGGGATAGTACCGAGCCGCTTTTTTATAAGCAATTACTGAAATGGGTCGAGCTGGCCAAGCAGGATGGCGGCATCGATATGGATGACAGCAAATTGCTTGAAGAGTACGGGACAGCGTGGCTGAATGCGTTGCGTTCGGCCGGCATGAGATTGTTCGATGCCGATATCGTCGGCGCCTCTTCTTTTTCCCAGCAAGACCCGCGCCGTATTGCTGAAGCGCATAACCAATTGAAGCGTAACTTCGACGGCAAGGCGATCAGGACGATTCTGCGCCTGCCATTGCCTGAACAAGAGGAAAAGGCCAGCAAGGCCGGCGCCAGGAAAAAGCAATCCCTGGTTGAACCGCAAGCTCATTCGAACGTGTAGGAGGATGTCATGCAAGAAAAAGAGAATCTGCTCAGCGAGCATTTTTTTGAAACGCTCAAAGAATGGTGGTCCACGCTGGACGAGACCGGCAACGGCCGCGCCAGCCGCGCCATATTACGGCGCTGCGCCACGCTGGATGAAGTAGTGCTCAGTCCGGCGTACCAGCAGTTTTATCGTTATCTGCTGGCTTGCAAGGCATGGCCGGAAGATGCGTCGTCGTGGAAGAACGACAAATTGGCGGCCATTGCCGGTTTGCTTGTCCATGTCAAGAAGACGGATGATGAGCGTTTGCCGGTAACTATGTCGCAGTTGGACGGAGACAAACCGCTGGTATCGGAATTGCGTTTCCGCAATCTGTTAAGAGTGGAAACTACCGACGAGGTCTATCGTGGCTTACGTAGCGTCTTGCCGCTGATTAAGCATCAAGCCCACATCAAGCATCTTGTGAACGATGTGTATTGGTGGAGCGATCAAACCCGCAAGAAATGGGCATATGCCTATCGTTGGCCAGCCAAACAGTCGACCTGATTTTATTGCCATCCCATTTAAGGAAACCCCATGTCCCGTTTTATCCAGTTGCACATCCTGACCAGCTATCCGCCATCGAACTTGAACCGCGACGATACCGGCCGTCCGAAAACGGCGCTGGTCGGCGATTGCACCCGTTTGCGCATTTCTTCGCAAAGCCTGAAGCGCGCCTGGCGTACCTCCGATACCTTCGAGTCCAGCTTGAAAGGCCATATCGGTACGCGCACCAAGGAAATCGGTATCGACATCTATAAGGCGCTGCTGGCAAAAGGCGTCAGCGAGAAAAATGCGCGGGAATGGACCAAGAAGATCGCCATCAAGTTTGGCAAATTGAAGTCCGAAAAAAAGACCGCGAACGACGAAGACCTGCACGTCGAACAATTGGTGCATTTCAGTCCGGATGAACGCATCGCGATCGATGCGCTGGTGGAGCAACTGGCGGCGAGCGGTACGGAGCCGACTGAAACCGATCTGAATCTGCTGCGCAAAAAGCATAGCGCCGCCGATATCGCGATGTTCGGCCGCATGCTGGCCGGTTCGCCGGGACTCAATACCGAAGCGGCGGTGCAAGTCGCGCATGCGATCACCGTGCATAAGGCGGCGGTGGAAGACGATTATTTTATCGCCGTCGATGATTTGAACGATGGCCAGACCGACCGCGGCGCCGCGCATATCGGCGAACTCGGTTTTGGCGCCGGCGTGTTTTATCTTTATCTGTGCATCGACCGCGATTTACTGCGGCATAACCTGGGCGGCGATGCGGCATTGACCGAAAAAACACTGGCGGCCTTGTTGAATGCGGCCGCCAAGGTGGCGCCGTCGGGCAAGCAAAACAGTTTTGCTTCGCGCGCCTATGCCGGTTATATCCTGGCTGAAAAAGGCGATCAGCAACCACGCACCCTGGCGCAAGCCTTTTTGAAACCGATCCACGGAAGCGATATCCTGGGCAGCGCGATAAAAGCATTGACTGACCGGCGCGACAACTTCGACAAGGTATATGGCGCATGCGCCGATAGCAGCGAATTCCTGAATGTGGAAACGGCGCAAGGCAGTCTCGACGAGCTGATTGCATTTGTCGCGAAATAAATACCATGGAAACCCTGATTTTCCAATTGCAAGCGCCGCTGTCGTCGTGGGGCGAGGCGGCGGTCGGCGAATACCGGCCCAGCTTTGACTATCCGAGCCAGTCCGCGCTGCACGGTTTGCTGGGCGCCGCGCTGGGCGTCGACCGCAACGACGGTGCGGGGCAAGCGGACTTGCGTGCCGCTTATCGCCTGGCTGTCGGCGTGCTGAGTCCGGGACGCCTGTTGCGCGACTACCATACGGCGCAGGTGCCGAGCCGCGCCGACATGAAAAAGCGGCCGCACGCCACCCGCCGCGATGAATTGTCGTTGCCCAAGCACGACTTGAATACGATTTTGTCGAGCCGCGATTATCGGCAGGATGCGTCGGCACTGGTGGCGTTGCAAGCCAATACCGGCGCGCCATACTCGCTGGAACAATTGATTGCCGCCTTGAAAGCGCCGAAATTCGTGCTGTACCTGGGACGTAAAGCGTGTCCGCTGGCCGTGCCGCTGCATCCCCGCATTTCGCAGGCCGGCACCGTCAGCGCCGCCTTTGCCGATTACCAGCAGCAACTGAGATCGCTGCTGAAAGAAAAATTGCCAGACCAGTTGGTGCCGGAAAGTTTGCCGGTTCAGAAAATTGCCTGGGGCGATGACTTTGTCGGTGCAGACACGGCGACGATCGGCAAACAACGCACGCTCAGCATTCTCCGCAAAGACCAGGTAATCAGCCGTCAGGGATGGCAATTTGCCGACCGGTATGAACACATCGCCGTGTTAGAAGAGGAATAAACGCCATGTATTTTAGTGTGATTACCCCGCAAGAAGATTTGTTGCGGCAAGCGGGCCATGAATTGGCGCAACAGCCGTATACCGAACATCAATGGTTGTGGCAATTTTTCCCGAGCGCAAAAGACCAAGCCCGCGATTTCATTTTTCGGCGCCATCAGGTCGAGAGTACGCGCAGCCATGAGCCGCTGCTGATTCCGCGCTTTTATGTCGTCTCGGCGCGTCCTCCGGTCGCATTCAGCGATGCGTGGCTGGTTGACAGCCGCAGCTATGATCCAAAATTACAGTCCGGCCAGAAGCTGTCGTTTGAATTGCGCGCCAACCCGGTCGTCAGTAAAAAAAATGCGGCCGGAAAATCCCGTCGTCATGACGTGGTTATCGATGCGAAAAAAAGGTTGTTACTTGAAAAAGGTTTTTCCCCTGATGCCAAATGGCGCGACTGGAAAGATAGCGAAGACAAGCCGGGCCTGTATGCACTGGCCCGGGAAACTTGCCTGGAATGGCTGAACAGACGCGCGCCCGATAGCGGTTTCAAGGTGCTGGCCGCCGATGTCGATTCCTACCGGCAGCAGAAAGAAAAAAAGAAGGGGGCTGACAAGCCAATCGAGTTCAGCACCGTCGATTTTTCCGGCGAACTGGAGGTGACGGATGTGGCCTTGTTCTTGCAAACCTTGCGGCAGGGGCTGGGTCATGCGAAGGCGTTTGGCTGCGGCTTGTTGCTGGTCAAGAGAAGTGTCCTGGATTAAAGCATGCTGCTGCCCTTAAAACCGATACCGATCAAGGAGCGCCTGTCGGTCTTGTTTGTCGAACGCTGCCAGCTTGATGTCATCGATGGCGCTTTTGTCGCCGTCGATGTCACCGGCGTGCGCATGCATATCCCGGTTGGCGGCGTGGCGTGTTTGATGCTTGAACCGGGTGTGCGGGTGTCGCACGCGGCATGTGCGCTGGCGGCGCGGGTCGGCACCTTGCTGGTCTGGGTCGGCGAGGGCGGAGTGCGGGTGTATTCGTCCGGCCAGCCGGGCGGTGCGCGCGCGGACCGCCTGTTGTACCAGGCCAGACTGGCGCTCGACGATGAGGCGCGTTTGAAAGTGGTGCGCGCCATGTACAAACTGCGCTTCCAGGAAGAGCCGCCGTTGCGGCGCAGCGTAGAACAATTGCGCGGCATTGAAGGCGCCCGGGTGCGTTCAATGTACCAATTGTTGGCGCAACAATATGGCGTGGAATGGACTGCGCGCAATTACGACCGGCAAGACTGGGATGCGGCGGATATTCCCAACCGTTGCCTGTCGGCCGCGACTTCCTGCCTGTACGGCGTTACCGAGGCGGCGGTGCTGGCGGCCGGTTATGCACCCGCCATCGGCTTTATTCATAGCGGCAAGCCGCTGTCCTTTGTCTACGATATCGCCGACTTGTACAAATTCGACACCGTGGTGCCGATTGCGTTCAGCGTGGCCGCCAAACCGGTGCAAAACATCGAACGTGAAGTGCGGATACGCTGCCGCGACGCGTTCAGGCAAAGCAAATTACTTGACCGCATCATCCCCGATATTGAAACCATCCTCGCGGCAGGTGGTTTGACGGCGCCCGAGCCGTCCGAAGAATCGATGCCGCCAGCCATCCCCAATCCTGAAAGTATCGGCGATGCTGGTCATCGTTCTTGAAAACGCGCCGCCACGCCTGCGCGGCAGGCTGGCCATCTGGCTGCTGGAAATTCGCGCCGGCGTCTACGTCGGCAACTATTCAAGGAAATTGCGCGAGCAGATGTGGCTGCAAGTCGAGCAAGGCCTGGAAACCGGCAACGCCGTGATGGCATGGCGCGCCAGCAACGAAGCGGGCTTCGACTTCGTCACCCTCGGCGAAAATCGGCGCATGACCGCCGAAATGGATGGCGCCAAACTGGTGTCGTTTTTCCCGGTTGACGATGGCTTGTCAGAGTAGTCCAACGCGCCAATCGCACCGCTCTCTAACAATCAAAATCTCCCCCCTGAAATCGGTAGAAAATTCACCTGTCGTTTAAGCCATTGTAATCAATGACTTATAATTGGTGTGTTCCCCGCGCCTGCGGGGATGAACCGTCGCGTGATGTAGCTGGTGTTTGTATCATTGCGTGTTCCCCGCGCCTGCGGGGATGAACCGGCCATTCAAATAGCGGAAACGCAGCCTAATAGGTGTTCCCCGCGCCTGCGGGGATGAACCGGTTGGCGTATTCCCTTATCTCGGCTCGCAAATGTGTTCCCCGCGCCTGCGGGGATGAACCGTTAGGATGGCTGGACGATATAGACGAAACACCGTGTTCCCCGCGCCTGCGGGGATGAACCGTCATGAAGGCCATCGGTGGTCGCCTGCCTGACGTGTTCCCCGCGCCTGCGGGGATGAACCGCCAGATAATCATTGCGCGCCTCCGCGTTTTTTGTGTTCCCCGCGCCTGCGGGGATGAACCGCAGATGATGTGTCTCATAATCCGTTGGTGCCGGTGTTCCCCGCGCCTGCGGGGATGAACCTATTGATGACGTATCCATGCGAGGCGCGCCATCGTGTTCCCCGCGCCTGCGGGGATGAACCGCGCCGTATCGCGGACAAATTGTTGACGTTGTTGTGTTCCCCGCGCCTGCGAGGATAAACCACGGGTGACTTCGAGATATCGCCAGCTTTTCGCGTGTTGCTCATGCCTGTAGCGAGGTTTATTCGGGAGCGGCAGTAATACCCTCCCGATCGAGGACCTGTGCGATCAACAGGCTGAGTCGATGTCACAGCTGCGCAAGATATTCGGTAAATAGATCCGGCAAAAATCGAGATACGCCAGCACGATGGCAGATGGGTGGCGATGGGATGGATAAAGCAAGTTGATGTCGACCTCGGGAAGCGGGTGCTGCGTCAGTAATGGCAGCAGGCGTTTCGCCTTGATGTGAGGGGCGGCCAGGAATGGCGGCAGCTCGGTGATCACATGACCGTCGAGCGCCCAATGGCATAAGTGTTGGTAGTCATTGACACGCAGCATCATCTTTGGCGCGACGGTATGGCTGCCTAATTTCCATCGGGCTACGTCATCAATGCGCGACGCCCACGCGGCGCATGGAAATTGATGCAGCGTGTCTGGTTGTGCCGGCATGCCATATCGCTCTATCAATGCCGGACTGGCCACCAGAATGTGGCGCCAGGACATCAGGCGCCGCGCCACCATCGTTTCGTGAACGATGGTGCCGACACGAACCGCGACGTCGATGCCGTCTTCGATCAGATCCATGCGCCGCTCGGTCGAGTGGATGCTGATTTCGACGCCAGGATAGCGGCGCTGGAAAGCCGCCAGCAAATCCCACCATGGTTCGAGCGACTGGGGCAGCGACAGCCGCAGGCGTCCGTTCAGTTGGGCCTGGTCGTTGATGACGGCTTGCTCCGCCTCGCGCAATGCTTCGATGCCGAGGCTGGCATGCTCGTACAGTTTGGTGCCGGCGTGCGTCAGCTTGGTTCCTCGCGCCGACCGTTCCAGCAACTGCACATTCAATTGCCGTTCCAGATCGCGAATCCGGCGGCTCAGCGTGGTAAGCGGCACGCCGAGGCGGACTGCCGCCGCCGACAGGCTGCCCGCCTGGACGACTACCACGAACATTTGGGCTGCGTTGAGATCCATCGGCAGAGATTACCATATATGGTTGGCTACTTGCCAAAATAGGCCATTCTCTTCCATTTTTGACCAACCTATAATCGGGTGTGACAAATTGATCACTCTCTCATTCGGAGCATTATGAAAAAGAATCTTGCGAAAATCTCGGCGGTTTTGATCGCAATCGCGGCCAGTCCGGCCGCCCTGGCCCAGACACCCGACGTCACGCCTGCGCTGGTCACCGTCAATAACTACAACCGCGCGCAAACCGATGTCAATTTCGCCGGGATCGCGAAAAGTGGCGGTTTCGGCAAATTCAGCCATGGGCGAGAACTGTCTGCCCCGGTCCAGCAGGGTATCGTTCGCCCCAACCGCGACACCCTGTATTCGTTTGTACTGATCGATCTCGACGCCGGGCCGGCCAGGATCACGACGCCGGACGCCGGCCAGCGCTTCATGGGCATGCAGGTGGTCGACCAGGATCAATATACTTTCGGCACCTATTATGGCGCCGGCACGCATACGTTGACACGGGAGAAGATCGGCACGCGCTACGCGGTTGCCATCGTGCGTTTCCTGGTCGATTTTTCGGACCAGGACGACGTCCGCCAGGTCCATGCATTGCAGGATGCGATTCAGTTCAGCCAAAAGACGGCCGGAACACTCGATATGCCGCACTGGGATGAGCCGAGCCTGAAGAAGGTGCGGACCGCGCTGCAGCAGCTTGGCAGCACGCTGTCCGACACGCGCGGCATGTTCGGCGCCAACGCGCAGCAGGTGAATCCCGTGACGCACCTGATTGGCAGTGCGATGTTATGGGGCGGCAATCCCGAGAAGGATGCGCTCTACCTGCCGATCACGCCGGCACAGAATGACGGCAGGACCGTCTACCAGCTCACGGTCGGGGAGGTGCCTGTCGACGGCTTTTGGTCGCTGACGGTTTATAACAGCGACGGCTATCTGGTGCCGAACAGCCATCAGGCCTATTCCTTGAACAGCATCACGGCGCAGGCCGGGGCGGATGGTAACGTTTCGATTCAGTTGGGCGCTTGCGACGGCGGCATGCCGAACTGCCTGCCGATCACGGACGGCTGGAGTTATGTCGTGCGCATGTTCCGTCCACGTGCCGAAATCCTCGATGGTACGTGGGTGTTCCCACTGGCGCAGCCGACGCCGGGGCTTTCTTCCGATGCGCCATTGAGATAACGCTGGCGCTCCATTTCCGACCTCGGCGGTATCACATTCCAGCCAGCCAAGCCAGCCAAAAAAGCCAGCCTGCGCCGCCAGGCGGTATACTGCGGCCTTTCGCTGCGGTCCCGTATGCCGGCAGCCAGTCTTTGATGATCCCCTATGCAAATCGATACTCTGCGCCAGCGCCTGCGCGCCTTGGGCGCCAAACCCCTGCACGAACAGCGCGTGTTGCGCGACTGGATACGCGCCATGCCGCACGACCAGGGCCGGCGCCGCGCCGATGATTTCCTGCCGCAGGCGGTGCGCGACATCTTGCCGCAGCTCGATGCCGAGATGCAAGGCATGGTGCGGCTGATCAGTTCGCATCCCGGCGAAGACGGTTCGGCGCGGCTGCTGGTCGGCTTGCATGACGGCCAGACGGTCGAAAGTGTGTTGCTGCCGCGCGATGGCTTGTGCGTGTCGAGCCAGGTCGGTTGCGCGGTCGGCTGCCAGTTTTGCATGACGGGCCGCGATGGGTTGATACGCCAGGTCAGCAGCGGCGAGATCGTCGCCCAAGTGGTGCTGGCGCGCACCATGCGGCCGGTCAAGAAGGTGGTATTCATGGGCATGGGCGAACCGGCCCATAATTTGCAGAATGTGATGGAAGCCATCGACCTGTTGGGTACCGAGGGCAATATCGGGCACAAGAACCTGGTCTTTTCGACGGTCGGCGATCCGCGCGTGTTTGAACGCTTGCCGCTAGGGCCGGTCAAGCCGGCGCTGGCCTTGTCCTTGCACACCACCAAGCCGGAATTGCGCGCCCAATTATTGCCACGCGCGCCGCGTCTGGCGCCGCGCGAATTGGTCGAGCTGGGCGAGCGGTATGCGCGCTTGACCGCATATCCGGTGCAATATCAGTGGACTTTGCTCGACGGCATCAACGATGGCGCGGATGAGCTGGATGGCATTGTCGAACTGCTCAAGGGGAAGTATGCGGTGTTGAACATGATTCCCTACAATACCATCGACGATTTGCCCTTTAAACGGCCAAGCTGGGAGCGGGCCCGGGCGATTGCGGCCGAGTTGCACAGCCGTGGCGTGCTGACCAAGTTGCGCGATTCGGCCGGGCAAGACGTGGAGGGCGGCTGCGGCCAGTTGCGCGCCCGCGCCGCCATCAACCCCGCGCGCACGATTGCGATCCAGCCGGCCTGACTTTTAACGCACCGGCGCCGCCGGGCAGCCGGCCCAGTTGCCGGAGGCTGGAATGTGTTCGCCCTTCATCACCAGCGTCAATGGCCCCAGCCTGGCGTTATCGCCGACCTTGGCGCTGTACAACACCGCACTGCGCGGTCCCATATACACCTTGCTGCCGATGTCGACATGGTCGATCTTCATGACGCGGTCTTCGAATAAATGGGTTTGCGGGCAGCACAGCGCATTCAATTCGCTGTAGTCGCCGATGGTCACGCAATCGAATTCGGTGATGTCGGTGGTGTCCAGGTAAACGCCGCGGCCGATCTTGCAACCCATTAAGTTGAACGCTACCGGCAACATCGGCGTGCCGCGCAGGTAGCGCATGAAGTTCGGTATCGCGATCCCTTCGTACAAATTGGTCACGCCTTCGGACAACCAGACAAACGGCGTCCACATCGGCGCCGCGTGTTTTTTGTAGCGTCCCAGCAGCAGCCATTTGAGCAGCAACACGACGATGTAATTACCGATGCCGTAGGCCAGGCCGGCAATCGCCAGGTCGGCCACCACTTCGCCCCAGCGTCCGGCGCCGGCCAGCGGCATTACGTCCAGCACCAGCGTGTAGCCGACCGCGATCACCACCGCGTGCGGCGCGACGATGCGGAACGCTTCGATCAGGCTGCGTCCGATACGGCGCATCAGCGACGGCCGGAACGTCAGTTTTTCCGGATAACCGCTGACTTGCTCGCGCGCCGGCAAATGGATAGGCGGCGAACCGAGCCAGGTGTCGCCGCTCTGCATCTGGGTATTGGTCGGCGCGTACGAGTGCACGCCGATCAGCACATGTTCCGGCAGGGTGGTGCCGTCTGGAATATAACTGCCGTTGCCGACAAAGCTGCGGTGCGAAATCACGGTTGGACGCATCGTCATCCAGCCGCCGTCGATGTGTTCGTCGCCCAGCATGACGGCGTCGGCGATGAAGGTTTCATCGCCCAGCGTCAGCATGTCCGGCACCACGCCGAGCGCGGTCGAAATTTCGGCGCCGCGACCGACCTTGGCGCCCAGCAAGCGATACCAGTAGGGCGCGAAAACGGTTGCATAGATACCGTGCAGCACGTTCAAGCTGGCTTCCTGGATGTGGCTGACCAGCCATTTGGCGCAATACAGATTGCTGTGTACTGGTGAGCGGCCCGGTTTTAGCCGCGGCAAGGCGCTCCAGCGGATGCCGGCCGACACCAGCGCCGTCAAGACGATCAGCACCGCGCTGGCAGGGAAGGCCAGGATAAAATAACGCGTCAGTTGCACGCTGATGTCATTGCCTTGCAGCCAGGGCATGTAGTCGTGTTCGTCGAACCAGTCGATCAGCACAAAACTCGGGAATACCGGCATGAAGAACAGCACATTGATCAGCACGATGCCGAACAGGAAGAACAACGCTTCGCCCGCCAGCCGCAAGCGCGTCACCGGTGGCCGTGGCGCTTGCACACTTGCATCGAAAGCGCCGTTGTCGCGCGCCGGCGAACCGCCCCATAGGCGTCCGGCCGGCACGCTGGCGCCATCGGCCAACGCCGACTGGCCTTCCAGATGGCCGGCCTGGCCGATCGTGGTATTGCCTTCAAGCACTGCAAAAGAGCTGATGCAGCTATCGTCGCCCAGCGTGATCTGGCCCAGCAGCAAGCGGCCCCGTTCAACTCGCGCGTTTTCAAAATTGACGGCGTTGCCGATGCTGACGTTGTTGCCGATGGTTAGCAGATCCGGCGAGCGCAGCGTGACCGAACCGATGATGACTTCGCTGCCTATCCTGGCGCCCAAGGCGCGCAGCCACCAGCTATACAGCGACGAGCCGCTGAGCAGGTAGATCGGCGCCGTTTCGACCAGGCGGTCGGCCAGCCACCAGCGGAAATAAGTCCAGCCCCACAGCGGGTAATTGCCAGCCTTGAGGCGCCCGGCGATCAGCCATTTGCCGGCGATGGCAATTACAAATTCCATCACCGTGGCCAGCATGAAGATCAGGAGCGAGGCGGCGATTGCGCGCGGCACCGAGTCGCCGGGATCGCCGGTAAAGAAGTGGTACGTGAAAAACGGCGCCATCCATTGCGCCATGCGCAAGGTGACCAGGCCCGGCACGGCCACTGCCTGCGCCAGGCCGCACAGCCACCGTTTGACGCTTGACGGCGGCGTCCAGTCGGCTTGCGCGGTTTGGGTTTCGGGCGCATCGGCCAGCGCGGCGGCGATGCGGCCGATTTGCCGGTTATGATAAATGTCGCGCACGGTGATGTGGGCAAAACGCGGGTCGGCGCGTAGCGTCGAGGCGAGCCGGGCGGCAAAGAACGAGTGGCCGCCCAGGTCGCTGAAAAAATCGGCGTTGCGCACGATAGGCTGGCCGGGAAACAGCGTCGCCAGTGCCGCGAACAGCGCCGCTTCGGCAGGCGTTTCGGCCATATCGGAATCGCCCGCGCTGCCGGCCGGCGGCGCGCTGAGCGGCATCGCCTTTAATGCCTTGCGGTCGATCTTGCCGGAGGTTAAGCGCGGCATGCTGTCGAGCACTTCGAAGCGGCCCGGCACCATATACGGCGGCAAGTGCTGGTTCAGCGCATGGCGCAAGGTCTTGGCGGAAACGGCATCGTCGGCCGCTGCCGCTTCCGGCACCAGGTAGGCGACCAACTGGTCGATGCCGTCATCCTTACGCAGCAACACCGCGACGGTGCCGATGCCGGCTTGTTGCGCCAGCAAGGCTTCGATCTCTCCCAGCTCGACGCGGAAACCGCGGATCTTGACCTGGTCGTCGGCGCGGCCCAGGCACAAGACTTGTCCGTCGGCATCGATGCGCGCCAGGTCGCCGGTGCGGTACAGGCGCGCGTCGTGGGCGCCGCTGCGCCATGGATTGGGCAGGAATTTTTCCACCGTCAGATCCGGCCGCCCGAGGTAGCCTGCTGCAAGGCCCGGCCCGGTGATGCACAGCTCTCCCGTGTCGCCGCGCGGCAGCAGTCTCAATGCTTGTCCGGGGTGGCTGTCGTCCGGCGTGGCGATCACCAATAAACCGTAATTCGGCAACGGCGTGCCGATCGTCACCGGCTGGCCCGGCACCAGTTGCGCCAGGCTGCACGACACCGTTGCTTCGGTCGGGCCATAAGTGTTGAACATCAAGCGACCCGGGCTGGCCCAGCGCTCGACCAGCGATTCCGGGCACATTTCGCCCCCCAGGTTAATCAGGCGCAAGCTCGGCACGTCGCTGCTGAACAGGGCCAGCAAGGTTGGCACCGCGTGGATCACCGTCACATTGTTGGCTTGCAGCATGCGCGGCAGTGTTTCCGGATCGCCACTGATTTCCTTGGCGCCTATCCACAAGGTGGCGCCGACCAGGTAGGCGATCCAGATTTCCTCGAACGACATGTCGAACGCGACCGAGAACCCTTGATACACGCGGTCGTCGCTGCGGATGCCGAGCACCGCGTTTTCGCTGCGCAAGAAATGGCAAATGCTGCGCTGCGAAATCAAGATGCCTTTCGGCTTGCCGGTCGAACCGGATGTGTAAATCACATAGGCAGGCTGATCGGGCGAGACGAGACCGCGCCGCGTCACCTGGTGGTTTGCGCAAGGCGTCGCCAGCAAGCTTTCTGCGGTCCATACCGGGCGTGCCAGCGGGACGGCCAATGCGTTCAGGCGCGGCAAAAATTGTTCGCAACTGACCAGGCCGGCGCCACTGGCGTCGTCCAGGCAGACTTGCAGGCGTTCGACAGGAGTATCTTCATCGACTGGCAGCCAGGCCGCGCCGGCCTTGGCGATGGCGGCCTGCATCACCAGTAAGGTAATGCCGCGCGGCAACCATAAACCGACGATGTCGCCGGGTTTTACGCCGGCATCGATCAGGCGGCCGGCGGCCAGGCTGGCTTGCTGATCGAGTTCGCGGTAACTGAGACGTTGTGCGCCATCGATCAGCGCAAGGTGGTCCGGGGTGAGTCTTGCCGTGTTTTCCAGCAAATCGGCCAGTACTTCTTCACGCAGCAATTCCGGCTGGGCCGGCCCGTACAAGATGTCGGAGTGTAGTGCTTGTGGTACTGGTTGTTGCGGGGTGAAATCATTCATGTGTGACGCTTTATCGGTTGAATCGGACTGCCTGCACGCGTCTTTGTCATGAAGAAATTCGACACAACGCGCACAGCCTACACCTTACAGCAAGCAAGCCCTGTTTTGCACCTTATTACGAGTGAGGAAATGTACCGAATGCGGGAAATTTTTATTGCTGCGCATTGCATGACCTCGCGGAATGTGCGCCGCTAGCGTTGTCATCACGACGGCCTCGGCCGTTGCATCTTACTCACATTTACCTTTGCCAAATCTCACCAACTATTGCCAGCTGCAACATTGGCCCGACGCTATCGAACGGGAGTGTCCGCCTGCTTTATATTACTATTGCGAAATAATAAACGTTCGTTGAACAGGGATGCCTGGATGCTTGCACGGTACGGAAAAATCGCGTTCTTGGGCGCCATCGCCATCATGCCGGCGCCGGCGATGGCGGGCGCACCAACAGTACGACTCAGCTTTGCCGATGCGCTGGAGCAAGCCAGCGCCGCTTCCGGCGCGGTGCAGGGCGCGGCGCTGGATGCCCGCGCCAAGACCTTGAAAGCGCAAGCGTTGTCGCGCATCGATGGTCCGTCGCTGGACTTGACCGGTTTTCGCGGCCGTCTGTCGACCGACGTCAATCTCGATACCAGCCGCTTGTCCGGCATTGCGGGCGGCGTCGAGGCGGCGCTGCCCGGCTTGCCGGTGCCGGACATTCCCAATGCCATCGACCGCAATGTCGCCGTGAATTTGTCATCGTTCGGCTTGCGCAGCATCTGGCCGCTCTACACCGGCGGCAGGCTCGACGCGATCAAGGGCTTGGCGGCCGGCTTGGGCCAGGAAGCCGAGGCCGAACAGATCGATGCCGAAGAGAAATTGGCGACCTCGGTGGCGCAACGCTATTTCCAACTATTGCTGGCCCAGCGCGTCGTCGCCGTACGGGCCGAGGCGACGGCCGGCATTGCCGAACATCAAGGCAATGCCCGCAAGCTGGAGCTGGGCGGCTTGATTTCACGGGCCGAACGATTGCGTGCCGATGTGGCGCTGGCTGGCGCCCGCAGTGACGAGGCGCAGGCGCGCAGCGACCTTGAAATCGCCCAGGTCGCACTGAACCGCTTGTTGAATGTGACTGCCACCGTGCAGCCGGGTACACCCTTGTTCGTGCATAGCTTGCCGGTCGGTTCGCTGCAATCGTTCATCGATACCGGCATGCGCCAGAATGCGGCCTGGAAGAAGATCGATAGCAAGCGTCATCAGGCGCAAGAATCGCTGAAGCTGCAAGGCAAGGAATACAGCCCGACCGTGTTCGCGGTCGGGAATTACAACTTGAATCGCGGCAGTGAAAAACTGGTGCAATCGAACTGGATGGTCGGGGTCGCCGTCAGCGTGCCGCTGGTGGGGCGCATCGATACCGGAAAAATGATACAAGCCGCCAAACTGGACCAGGAGAGGGTGGAAGTGACGGCGCAGCAAGCCGGGCGCGATATTCCGACGCTGATCGAAAAACAGTGGCGCGCGCTGGAAAACGCCCGCATCCAGTTCATGTCCAGTGCTTCGTCGGTGGAGTTGGCGCGTGAAAACATCAAACTGCAAGCGGCGGCTTTCAAGCAAGGGCAGGCGACGTCGCTCGATGAAATCGACGCCCGCCTGAACCTGGCCAGGATCGAAACCCAGCGCGCGCAAACCGCCTACCACTATGTGATGGCGCTGGCCCAATTGCTGGAAGCGAGCGGCCAGCCGCGGCAATTATCCGGGCTGGCGAACTCCGCCGACATTCTCTTCCCCGTGGATGGACATTGATATGAGTACGACTGCCAAGAAAAAACCGTTGCTGGCCGGACTGGCGATGGTGATCGTTGCCGCTTTCCTCGGCTGGGGATTGTATCAAGCGTTCCAGCCGCAGCGTTTGCCGTTGCAAGGACAAATGGATGCACAGGAGGTCAATGTGTCGTCCAAGGTGCCGGGCCGGGTCGGCGCGCTGCACGTGCGGCTGGGACAAGCGGTGCGGCAGGGCGATCTGCTGTTTGAATTGAGCAGCCCCGAAGTGCACGCCAGGATCGTCCAGGCGACGGCGGCCGAACAGGCGGCGCAGGCGGTCGCATCGAAGGCCGAGGCCGGCGCGCGTCCGGAAGAAATCGAAGCGGCACGGCTGAACTGGCAGCGCGCCGTCACTGGCGCGACGATGGCCAGGACTACCTTTGGCCGGGTCGATGCAATGTTCGAGCAAGGCGTGCTGGCGCGCCAGAAACGCGATGAGGCCGAGGCGCAATGGCGTGCCGCAGATCAATTGGCGGCCGCCGCAAAAGCGCAATACGACATGGCGCGCAAGGGCGCCCGCAGCGAAGACAAACAGGCGGCCCAGGCGCAGGTACGGCAAGTGGCCGGCGTGTTGAGCGAGGCGGAAATCGCCTTGAGCGAAACCCGTATCGTGGCGCCCGCTGCCGGGCAAGTCAGCAAGATCCAGATACAGCCCGGCGAATTGGCGCCGCAAGGTTTCCCCGTCATCACCCTGGTGAACCTGGACGATGCATGGGCCGTGCTGCAAGTGCGCGAAGATGAGATGGCCGCGTTTACAATGGGCACCACACATGGCGCCGAGGTGCCGGCATTAAAGCGGCAAGTAACGTTCAAGGTCAGTTCGGTCGCGCTGATGCCGGACTTCGCCACCTGGCGCGCGGCGCGGCCGGGCGGTACCGATTTGCGGACCTTCGAAATCCGCTTGCGTCCGACAACCAAGGTCGATGGATTGCGTCCTGGCATGTCGGTCGTGTTTGCGGCGTTCTGATCGTCATGCGCCATCGCTTGTCGACCGGACTGTCCCGGGAATGGTCGCGCTTGCGCGCCGATTGCTGGGACATGGGCATGCTGAGCTGGATTCCGCTGTTGCTATACGGCTTGATCTGGCTGACCTTTTCCAGCGGCATCGCGCGTGACATTCCAATCGCCATCATCGATCAAGATCAATCGTCGATGTCGCGTCAATTGATACGCTGGCTGGACGCATCCCCCGGGATTGCCGTGGCGGAGAAAGTCGATAGCGGCCCGCAAGCGCTGCACTTGCTGCGCGAACGGTCCGCCTACGGTTTCCTGCTGATACCGCGCGGTTTCCAGGCCGACTTGCTGGGTGGCCGCTCCGCCAGCGCGCAATGGTTTTACAACGCCCAGTTTTCATCCCATGCCGGCGGCTTGCTGCGCGACGTGCGCAGCGTGACCACGACCTTGTCGGCTGGCATCGAAATAACGGCGCGCGGCAAACGCGGCGCGGCGCCAGTGCAAGCGGCACAGCAATTCGAGCCGCTGCGCAGCAAACTGGTCACCTTGTTCAATGAACATACCAGCTATGAATCCTTTTTGACGCTGGCCCTGATTCCATCGATGCTGCAAATCTTCGTCGTGGTGGCGGTGGTCACCACCATCGGCCGCGAGTTGCGTGACGGCACGGTGCCGCAATGGCTGGCCGCCGCGCAAGGCAGCTGGCCGGCCGCGGTGGCGGCCAAGCTGGTTTTTCCACTGGCCGCTTTTTGCTTGCAAGCGCTGTTGTTCCTGTTGTTCTTCAGCGTGTTGCGCGGCTGGGCGGTGGCCGGTAGTATCGCCGCGCTGAGCGCCGGCCTGTTGCTGCTGGTGCTCGCTTATCTGGGCGTCGGCTTGTTGTTGATCGGCATTACCTTATCGCTGAGGAACGCCTTGTCGGCGGCGGCGTTTATTACCGCGCCGGCATTTGCCTACGCCGGCCAAGGTTTTCCATTGCTGGCGATGCCGCCGCTGGCGCGGACCTGGGCTGAAGCCTTGCCGCTGACCCATTATTTACAATTGCAAAGCCGCCATTGGCTGGCCGGCGCACCATGGACCTACGGCGTGCCCGATTTGCTGGCGCTGGCAGGTTTTGCGCTCGGCTGCGGGGCTATCGGCCTGCTGTTGTTGAGCAAGCGCGGCGGTGTTGCAACTGCGTGGGGCAAGACATGAACTGGCTCACACGTTTGTCCCAGGCATTCTTGCTGACCTGGCGCGCGATGCTGTCCGATAAGGGTGCGCTGACCTTGCTGTTTGCCGGCGGCATCATCTATTCCTTTTTTTATCCGCTGCCTTATACCCGCGAAAGCGTGCAGCAAGTGCCGGTAGCGGTGGTCGACCAGGACCGCAGCGCCATGTCGCGCCAGATCACGCGCTACGCGATGGCGCATCCGTCGGTCAAGGTGGTGGCCGTGACGCCGGATTTGAATGTCGCGCAAGATTTAATCTGGCGTAACGATATCGCCGGTATCTTGTTCATCCCATCCGGTTTGCAAAGCAAGGTGCTGTCCGGACGCAGCGCCGACGTGGAAGTGGCTGGCAACGGTTTGTATCTGATGCTCAACAAAGCCGCGCTGAACGGCTTGGCGGAAGTGATCGGCACGGTATCGGCCGGCATTGAAATCAAGCGGCTGGGCGCCGCCACGCCATCGGTCGCGCAGGCGGCCGGTCAGCGCCAGCCGATCGGCGTCAATCCGGTGCCCTTATTCAATGTGCGCGAAGGTTATGGCGCGTATGTGGTGCCGGGCGTGGCGACGCTGATCATCCAGCAAACCTTGTTGATGGCGATCACCATGATGTTCGGCACCTGGTTCCAGCGTCAAACCTTTCCATTGGCGCGCGACGGCGCGGCCTATTGCGGCATGTTGCTGGCGTATGCGTCGGTGGCCGCGATCAATTGCGCCTATTTTTTCGGCTTCGTCTTTTGGTGGCAAGACTATCCGCGCGGCGGCAATCCCGGCGGACTGGCCTTGCTGATCGTGTTGTTTTCCCTGACGCTGGCGGCCTTTGGCATGCTGCTCGGCATGTTATTTCGCACCCGAGAACGCGGCATGCAATTGCTGATCGCCACCTCGATGCCGGTCATGTTCCTGGCCGGGTTGACCTGGCCGGACACGGCCTTGGCGCCGGTATTGTCATGGCTGCGCTGGCTGATCCCATCGACCGCCGGCATACAGGGATTCATCGCCTTGAATCAACTGGGCGCGTCTTTGCAGGAAATCCGCCATGAGCTGATCGGATTGATTATTTTATTGCTTGTAAGCGTGTTACTTGGCCTGTGGCGCTGGAGC
Source organism: Janthinobacterium agaricidamnosum NBRC 102515 = DSM 9628 (assembly GCF_000723165.1). Lineage (NCBI taxonomy): Bacteria > Pseudomonadati > Pseudomonadota > Betaproteobacteria > Burkholderiales > Oxalobacteraceae > Janthinobacterium > Janthinobacterium agaricidamnosum. The sequence continues at coordinate 3,451,441 of NZ_HG322949.1, read as the reverse complement.
CGCCCAGGCAGGATCAGGCACTTTTGATACCGCGCCGTATCGTCGGCGTAATAGTACGTGGGGAGTTTTTACTGCTTGTGACGGCTGACGATGCCAGTGCCTTGGTGAGGGAACTCTATTTCGGCTACATGCCACTTAGAGCCTATCCCAGTAGCCCCGTTGCACGCCAAGCAATGAGGCCACAAGCAAAGTGCAGGAGCCCAAGATAGTTTTCCGCTTTCTTGGACCAGCGAACGAGCAGCCCACGGAACCGGTTGATCCAACTGTGGGTACGTTCGAGCACCCAGCGACGCGCCCGGAATTCTTCCCGCTTGATTCTGTCTGCCTCTTCACCGCGCCCG